>JBBRLT010000025.1:0-41711 GCA_038231235.1 Terriglobales bacterium | reverse complement strand
CGTTTCTCGATCGGAACCGGCGAGACGTATTTGCCCTTGCTGGTCTTGAACTGCTCCTTCAGCCGGCCCACAATGCGCAGCTGGCCATCGGATGCCAGCTCGCCGATGTCGCCGGTGCGGAAGAAGCCATCCTCGGTGAAGCAGGCGCGTGTGCCTTCTTCGTCCTTGTAGTAGCCAATCATGTTCATAGGGCTGCGCATCTGCACTTCGTTTTCTGCACCCAGCCGCACCTCCACGCCGGGCAGCGCGCGCCCAACATAGCCCATGCGGAAGCTGCTCGGCGCTCCTGCATGGGTGATGGCCGTCTCCGTCAGCCCGTACCCTTCCACCAGCCCTAGCCCCAGCGCGCGATACCAGGCCAGCACCTCAGAGGGCAATGGCGCAGCACCAGAGGCAGCAAAGCGGACGTCCCCCAGCCCAAGCTGGCGCAGGATCTTCTTCTTCACGTAACTGCGCAGGACGGGAATGCGCAGCAGGCGATCCAACCTGGCCTGCGGCACTTTCTCGAGCACACCCATGCGGAAGCGCAGCCACAGACGCGGCACGGAGAAGAACAGGGTGGGCCGTGCCCGCTTCAGGTCGGCCAGAAAACTCTCCTGCCCGGCAGTGAAGTACACCGTGCAGCCGATGTGCAGGCTGGTGGCCTCGATGATGCCACGCTCGGCTATATGTGCTAATGGAAGATACGATATAAAACGCTCGTTGCTGTCCATGTTGACCAGCTGCGCGATGCCATCGCCCATGGGCGGAAAGATGGAGAAGCGGTGCATGACGCCCTTCGGCTTCCCTGTCGTCCCGCTGGTGTAGATGATGGTGGCCAGCTCGTCTGCACCACGCGTGGGCGACTCGGCCAGCGGCGCGGATTCGGCGATCATATCGTCCCAGCGCAGGTCGCAGCCGCGCAAAACCTCGGGCGCGGCATTGGGCATGGCAATGCGCAACACGCCGACGGGAACGCCCTGCTGCATGGCTTCGCGATCGTCCATGGCGCCGAGGAAGCATGCCTTCACATCGGCATGCTGCAGGAGCCCGTGGATGGAGTCCGCGCGCAGCGAGGGATAGAGCGGCACGGTGACCATGCCGGCCATCCATGCGCCGAGCTCGGCGATGATCCACCAGGCGCTGTTGCGGGCCAATGTAGCGACGCGGCTGCCCGGCTCCCAGCCGCGCGCGCGCAGGAAGGTAGCGATGCGGCGCGCCTGATCCATGGTCTCGCGCCAGGTAAAGGTGCGGACTGTGCCATCCGCCAACGGCTGCACCAGGTAGGGCTGCGCGGCACGCACCTGTTCCCAGTGGTAGGCCCGCTGGAGCGGGAGATACTCGTCACCCAACTGCGCCATCCGTCGCTGCCTCCACACTGCTCACACGGTGCTATGAGCCAGAGACAGCTTACGCGCCCCTGATCTTCTTGACTGCCTCGGTCAGCGCCGGAACCACTTCGAACAGGTCGCCGACGATGCCGTAATCTGCCAGTTCGAAGATAGGAGCATTCTCGTCCTTGTTGATGGCGACCACTGTCTTCGACCCCTTCATGCCCACCAGATGCTGAATCGCGCCAGAGATGCCGACGGCCAGGTACAGCTTGGGAGAGACAGTTTGCCCGGAGCTGCCGACCTGCCGCTCCATGGGAAGCCAGCCGTTGTCGCAGATAGGGCGCGATGCCGCGATCTCCCCGCCCAGCGCGGCGGCCAGCTCCTCTATCATCGGCAGATTGTCCTGTTCCTTGATGCCGCGGCCAACCGAGACGATGATGCCGGCTGAGCCCAGGTCGACCGTCTGCGCGGCTTCGCGAAAGGGCGGCTGCGGCTGGTTGCGCACCGCGCTGGCCTCGATCTGCGGCGTGAAGATCTCGACTTGCGTGCTGCCGCTCTCCAGCGATTCGGCGCGGAAGGCGCCGGCCTGCACCGAGAGGAAGCAGGGCCCCGCGCCCTGATGACGATAGTCTGCGTTCAGTTTGCCCTGGAAGAGCTGGCGCACAAAGACGAAGCCATCGCCCTCCTTGCGCAGACCAACCAGGTCCGCCAGCAGCACCTGCCCGAAGCGGGTTGCGAGCCGCGGTGCGAAGTCGCGCACCTGGTAGGTGTGGGGCAACACCACATAGGCTGGGTCAAGCTTGTGGATGAGCTGCTCGAATGCGAGAACGTAACCATCGGCGGTGTAGTCCTTCAGCAGCGCGTGCTCCACGCGGTAGCCGTGGTCGAGCTTCCTGCTGGCCAGTTCAACGCTCAGCGACTCCAGTTCATGGCCGGCTACGGCAGCCGTGAGTGGCTGACCCAGAGCCGTAGCGATCTGCTGACCGGCTGCAAGCGCCTCCCAGGACATGCGGTTGAACGCGCCGCCACGATGTTCCAGTAGTACCAGGACTCCGTTCATATAACGCGCACCTCAAACTTCAGCTTGTCAGCCAGCTTGGCGGCTGCCTCTTTCGGCGTGCCCTCCAGCATCTGGGTCTCTTTCTTCTTCTCCGGCAGATAGACGCGGTCCAGCGTGATGGTAGCCGCCGCAGCGCCGGGCAGGTCTGCGGCTGCAATGCGCCGGACCTCCTTGGTCTTCGCCTTCTTGATGCCCATCAGCGTGGCGTAGCGCAGCTTGCTGATGCCGGATTGGATGGTCAGCAGCGCGGGCAGTGGCATGTCGACGTTCTGGAACCATCCATCCTCGAGCTCGCGCTTCACCTGGATCGAACCACTGCCCACTTCGACGTGCATGATGATGGTGGCGTGCGGGATGCCGAGCAACTCCGCCAGCACCACGCCCGTCTGGCCCAGGCCCAGATCGTCGGATTGCAGCCCGGTAAGGATCAGGTCGGCGGCTTCCTCCTTGATGGCTGCGGCGAGCCGGCTGGCAATGCCCAGCGTATCGAGCGTGGCCAGGTCGTCGCACTCGATGTGGATGGCGCGGTCGGCGCCCTTGGCCAGCGCCTCACGGATGGTCTGCGCGCCGCGCGCCGGGCCAGCCAGCAGCGCTACGACTTCCCCGCCGTGCTTCTCCTTCAACTGCAACGCCGCTTCGAGGGCGTAGGCATCCGGCTCGTTGATCTCATAGCTGAGATCCTCCTCGTCGATCCAGCGGCCATTGGAATCGATGTGCAGGCTGGAGTCGCGCACGGGCACCTGCTTGATAGCGACAATGATCTTCATACTCTCCTCAATAGCGATGCTTCTGAATTCTGATGCAGCGGTTCAGGACGCCGGGTGGGGCTGCGCTGCCTGATTGGCGATGGACTGATTAGCGATGGATTGGGCGGCGATCTGCGCGATGTCGAGCAATTGAGGTGGTGTCTCGCTAGTGGCCGCGAGCGCGTCGCGCAACATGGTATTGCAGAAGGGGCAGGCCGCGCCCACGATGGCGGCGCCGGTGGCGGCGAGTTCCCGCGCGCGATTGTGGCTGACCCGCTCATTCCCGGTCTCCTCCCCCAGGAAGGCGAGCCCACCGCCTGCGCCGCAGCAGAAGGAGCGCTCCCGCGTGCGTGGCGGCTCGATCACCCTGCCGGACAAGGCAAGCACCTCTCGCGGCTGATCGTAGGAGCCGCGATAGCGGCCCAGGTAGCAGGGGTCGTGGTAGACAATCTCCGGGCCATCGGCGGTCTTCGGCAGCTTGTCCTGGTAGCGCGCCATGAACTCCGAGTGGTGCTCGACCTCTGGCGAGGCGCCGAAGTCTCTCCAGTCCTTGGCGATGGTGCGAACGCAGTGCGGGCAGATGGTAACGATCTTGGTTACCTTCTGCTGCTTCATGATCTCCAGGTTCTGCTCTGCTAGCTGCTGGAAGACCAGGTCGTTGCCCAGGCGGCGCACCGGGTCACCAGTGCACTTTTCTTTCTTGAGCACACCGAAGCTGGTGCCCAGATAGCTCATCACCTTGGCGAAGGAGGCGATGATCTCGCGCCCCTGCGGATCGTAAGCGCCCATGCAGCCCAGCCACAGGCAGTACTCCTGCGAGCCATCGAAGATAGGCAGCTCCTGCTTCTTGATGAACTTGTCACGCTCGCTCGCACTCATGCCCAGCGCGTTGCCGCTGCGCTCCAATGCAAGGAACAGCTTGGTGCCATGATCGTCTTCGTAGGTGCCAGTATTCACTGCGCCGCGTCGCAGCCCAATGATGATAGGCAGATGCTCAATGCCCACCGGGCACTGAAACTCGCAGGCGCCGCAGGTGGTGCATTGGAAGGCGGCATCCTGCGAGTTGTACTTGCCCAGCAGCGGCTCGTCGGAGTGCGGTCCCAGGTCGTTCAGGTAGCTGCGCATGCCGAGGATGATCTGCTTCGGGTTCAGTTCCTTGCCGGTGGTGGAGGCGGGGCAGTGCTCCGTGCAGCGGCCGCACTCCACGCAGGAGTAAGCCTGCAACGCGACTAACTGCGTCACGTCCTTACCCGTGACCAGGCCGAAGTCTTCATCGCCCGCCAGGGGCGGAATGCGGCTGAACTCGCCGCGCGATAGAAAGATGGTGATGGGGCTCAGCACCAGGTGCAGGTGCTTGGTGTGCGGGATGAGCGGCAGAAAGATCAGGATGCAGAGCGCGTGCGCCCACCACAATCCACGCGCAGTAGCGGAGGTGGCGGGAACCAGGAAGGCGGCCAGATACGTCGCCATCAGTCCGAAGATGAGGAAGGCGATGAAGCCGGACTCGTAAGAAATCTTCCGGCCCAGCCAGATGGGGCGGACAAAGAAGCGGCGCACGAACAGGCCAGCGATGGAGACGGCAACTAGCAGCGCGAAGACCGCAGCGAACCAGAAATAGAAGCCGCCCACCCAGCCGTCGGCGTCCAGGAAGCCCAGGCGGAAGCCTGCGGCAAAGTGGTTGAGCGAGACCAGCGCGAAAGCGAGAAAGCCCCAGAAGACGAAGGCGTGCGCGATGCCGGGGAGCGGGCGCTCGCGAATGACCTTGGCCTGGCAGAGCACCTCCCAGAAGAAGTCCCAGACCCGCTTGGCGATGGGCGAGAGGTGGAAATCGGGGTCGCGCTTTGCGGAGAAGATGTTGCGCAACACACTCGAAAAGCGCCAGAAGAAGCCCACTGCGGAGGCCACGATAACCAGGGCGAGCATCCCGATTTCAAAAGACGTGAAGCTAGGCGGCTCCGCATAGCGGAGCGACAGGGAGAGAGCGCGTGCCGCTACGGCGGTGTTCATCATGCGGGAACCTGCTCCGGGTCTGGATCGGGAGGATTGGCTGAAAATTCGCTTGCAAATGCGGGGCAGGAACGCGTAGAACGAGAGTTGCAAATCCTACCGGCGAGTAAGATATCAACTGGTAGCGACAGTGTCAAACGCCCACGGAGTTCGAGCATGCCCAGGCAGTCCGCAGCGCTGCAGCCGCACCGCAGGCTCTTTGCCGATCGCCGGCGCAACCCGGATGGCAAGCGGGAGGCGGTGCTGCATACCGCGGTTCGCATGTTCCTTGAGCGCTCCTATGCGCACACGTCCATGGACGACGTGGCCACGCAGTTGAACATCACCAAGCCCGCGCTCTACCACTACTTCCGCAACAAGGAAGAGATTTTGGTAGAGATCTACCAGCTGGGCACGGACCTGATCGACGGTATGCTGGATTCGATCGAGGCCGCGGAAAAACCCGGACTGGTCAAGGTAGCAGACTTTCTTGCCGCCTACATTCGCATCATCTCCGGCGATTTCGGCCGTGCGGTGATACGGCTGGACGACCGCGAGCTGTCCAAACCCGCGCGCAAGGCGATTCGCGCGCGCAACCGCGCCATCGATCATCGCCTCCGCGCCATTATTGAGGATGGCATGGCGGATGGGTCGATCGCGCGCTGCGATCCGAAGATCGCTGCCTTCATCCTGGCCGGCGCAGTGAACTGGATGGCCAGCTGGTATGAACCGGGCGGTCCCATGGACATCCATTCCATCACGCAGCAATATGTCCGCCTGCTGTCCACGGGATTGTCTCGCGATGAAAATCCGGGCCTTACACCGGCACTGCCGATAGAGGCCGCCGCACTGCGCCTGGTCGAGTAGAGACTTACGTCACAACATAAGGAGCACCCAAGAACGCATGCCAGCCGTCGCCCAGTCTGAGACCACCACCGCAGCCGCCCCCCTGCTGCTGCGCCGCGCCGCTGTGCTGGGTGCCGGCACCATGGGTTCGCGCATCGCCGCGCACCTGGCCAACGCGGGGGTGCCGGTGCTGCTGCTGGACCTGCCCTCGGCTGCCGGCCCGCGCAGTGCGATTGCGGCTGCCGGCCTCGAGTCATTGAAGAAGAGCAAGCCTGCTGCCTTCTATTCCCCATCGGCGGCTGCGCTGATTCGCACTGGCAACTTCGAGGATGATCTGGCACTGCTGGCGGACTGCGACTGGATCGTCGAAGCCGTCGCAGAGAACCTGGAGATCAAGCAGCAACTGCTCACACGCGTCGCACCGCATGTGCATCCGCATGCCTTTCTAACCACCAACACCAGCGGCATCCCGGTCGGGTCGATCGCCAGCGTGCTGCCGCAGGAGCTGCGCAGCCGCTGGTTCGGCACACACTTCTTCAATCCCCCGCGGTATATGCGTCTGGTGGAAGTCATCCCCGGGCCCGACACGGATGCGGGCGCGATGCAGGCACTCTCCGGCTTCCTCGACCAGCACCTGGGCAAGGAAGTGGTGGCTGCGCGAGACACGCCGAACTTCATCGCGAACCGCATCGGCACCTACTTCATCCTGGAGACGCTGCGCGTGATGGAGGAGGAGGGACTGACGGTCGAAGAGGTGGACGCGCTGACCGGCACTGCCATCGGCCTGCCCCGCACCGGAACGTTTCGGCTGGGCGACATGGTGGGTCTCGACATCCTGGCGCATGTGGCGCGCAACTTCGCCCGCGCCAGCGCTGGGAAAGACGCGGGCGGCCAGGCTGCTCTTCCCGCGTTTCTCGAAACCATGCTGGAACGCAAGTGGCTGGGCGACAAGACTGGCGGCGGCTTCTACAAGAAGCAGCGCGGCGCCGACGGCAAGGACGCGCGTTTGGTGTTGGATCTGAAGACACTGGAATACCAGCCAGCAGCGAAGCCGAAGCTGCCCGCGCTGGACATGGCGAAGGCGGTCGAGTCACTGCCGGAGCGGTTGCGGTTGCTGCTGGCCGGAGATCAGAAGAAAGATAAAGCAGCGCGCTTCCACTGGAAGCTGCTGACCCGGCTATGGAACTACGCGGCCGACTGTCTGCCAGAGATTGCCGACAGCGTGGCCAGCATCGACGCTGCCATGCGCGCCGGCTACAACTGGCAGCTGGGCCCGTTTGAGATGTGGGACGCGGCCGGCGTGACCGACACGGTCACACGCATGAAGCAGCAGGGTGAGCGCGTTAGCCCCATCGTGGAACAATTGCTGGCCAGCGGCGCGCAGAGTTGGTATCGCGGCAATGGCGCCGCATACTACGACCCGGCGACACGGCTCTATCAGCCGCTGAGCCGGCCCAAGGGCATTGCGCGCATCGCCAGCTACCGCGCCAGTCATGGCATCGTGCGCGGCAATCCGGGCGCGTCTCTGGTGGACATTGGCGACGGCATCGCGGCGATCGAGCTGCACTCGAAAAAGAGCGCGATTGGCGATGACATCCTGCGGCTGATCACCTCTACGCTGGAGCCCAATTCTTCCGCTGTGCGCGACTTCCGCGGCTTTGTGATCTCAAGCGATGCCGACAACTTCTCTGTGGGCGCGAACCTCGTCCAGCTGCTACTGGCCGCGCAGGAGGGTGAGTGGGAGGACGTGGACATGACCATCCGCATCTTCCAGCGCATGACGCAGTCGATCAAGTACAGTCCGCGTCCAGTGGTGGTCGCGCCCTATGCGCTGTGCCTGGGCGGCGGCACAGAGATCTCGCTGCACGGCGCAAAGCGCCAGGCGCATGCCGAGCTGTACATGGGGCTAGTGGAGACCGGAGTCGGACTGATCCCTGGCGGCGGCGGCACCAAGGAGTTTGCCCTGAAGGCCACCGATGAGGCCATCCGCGCCTTCGGCGATATGTCGCGTGTGGCGATCTCGACCGAGCTGATGGACACCATGAAACAGGCCTTCGAGACGATTGCGCTGGCCAAGGTCTCGACCTCAGCCGCCGAAGCGCAGGGGCTGGCCTTGCTGAAACCGGACGACGGCATCACGCTGAATCGCGAACGGCTGCTGCTCGAAGCAAAGGCAGCCGCCATCGCACTGGCAGACGCTGGCTACCATCCGCCAGCGCCGCGCACCGATATCCCCGCCGCGGGTGAGAGTGTGCTGGCCACCTTGAGGCTGGGCGCCTACACCATGCACGAGTCTGGCTATGCCAGCGAACATGACGTAAAAGTAGCCGGCCATGTAGCAAATATCCTGTGCGGCGGCCGCGTGGCGCCGGGCACGCGCATCACCGAGCAATACCTGCTGGACCTGGAGCGGGAGGCATTCCTCTCGTTATGCGGCGAGCGCAAGACACAGGAGCGCATCGCCTTCACCTTGAGCACGGGCAAGCCGCTTCGCAACTGACCACAGGGGAATTCGCTATGCAGGATGCAGTCATCGTAAGCAGCGTGCGCACGGCGGTCGGCAAGTCTGGCCGCGGAACGCTGGCGACGGCCCGGCCGGATGATCTGGCCGCGACAGCAATTCAGGGCGCCTTCGCCCGCGTGCCGCAGCTGGACAAGAGCGAAGTAGACGACGTCGTCCTGGGCTGCGCGCATCCCGAGGCGGAGCAGGGCATGAACGTGGCCCGCATCGCCAGCCTGCGCGCCGGGCTGCCAGTAGAGGTTTCCGCCATGACGGTGAACCGCTTCTGCGCCTCCGGACTGCAGGCGATTGCGCAGGCGGCAGATCGTATCCGTGGCGGTGGCGCATCGGTGGTGGTGGCCGGCGGCACCGAGTCCATGAGCATGATTCCCATGGGCGGCCACAAGATCAGTGCCAACCCGTGGCTGGTGGACAACCTGCCGGCGACCTATCTCTCCATGGGCCTGACCGCGGAGCGCGTGAGCGAGCGTTACAGCGTCTCGCGGGAGGATGCAGACAGCTTCGCGCTGGCCAGCCACCGCAAGGCACTCGATGCCATCGCTGCAGGCCGCTTCACGGAAGAGATTGTGCCCTTCGAGTGGACCGAGCGCACCCCAGCCAATGGCTCTGCGAAGACCACCGAGAAGAGGCGCGCCTTTGAGATTGACGAAGGTCCACGCGCCGACACCTCGTCCGAAGCCCTGGCGAAGCTGAAGCCTGCGTTCCACGCCAAGGGAACGGTCACCGCCGGCAACTCCTCGCAGACCTCAGACGGCGCCGCGGCTGCGATCCTGATGAGCGCAGAGCGCGCAACTGCGCTGGGCCTGAAGCCCATGGCGCGCTTCCTCGCCTATGCGACCGCTGGTTGTGCTCCTGAAGTCATGGGCATTGGCCCGGTACATGCGGTGCCCAAGGCGCTGCGCCTGGCGGGGCTGAAGCTGGAGGATATCGGGCTGGTGGAATTGAACGAGGCATTCGCTGCGCAGTCGCTCGCGGTCATGCGGCAGCTTGGCCTGAATCCGGAGATCGTAAACGTCAACGGTGGCGCGATTGCCCTGGGACATCCGCTGGGCTGCACAGGCGCCAAGCTGACGGCGACCCTGCTGCATGAGATGCGCCGCCGCAACATCCGTTTCGGACTGGTGACCATGTGTGTGGGCGGCGGCATGGGTGCGGCCGGGATCTTTGAAAACCTCAACTGATGTGATCGTGTAAATCAAGTCACTATGGGAGCGACGTATGGCAACTGTTACGAGTCACCCTAAGAGCCAGGTCAAGGCCGCGGCCGGCGGCAGCTTTCTGCTGGAAGAGCGCACCCCGCAGGAGGTCTTCACTCCCGAAGACTTCAGCGACGAGCAGCGGCAGATCGCCGAGACCGCCTCCGAGTTTGCGCAGAAAGAGATTCTGCCCGCAGCAGATGCAATCGAGGCCAAGGACTACAAGGTCAGCCGCGCGCTGCTGGCCAAGGCGGGCGAACTGGGCCTGATGGCAACGGACACGCCAGAGGAATATGGCGGCCTGGCGATGGACAAGGTGACCTCCGCCATCGTGGGCGAAAAGATCTCTGTGCTGGGCAGCTTTGCCACCACCTTCAGTGCGCACGTCGGCATCGGTATGCTGCCCATCATCTGGTACGGCACGCCGGAGCAGAAGCAGAAGTATCTGCCCAAGCTGGTGACCGGAGAATGGGTGGGCGCATACGCGTTGTCGGAGGCTTCTTCGGGCTCCGACGCAATGAGCCTGCGCACCCGTGCTGTCCTTTCGCCCGACGGCCAGCACTACATCCTCAACGGCGAAAAAATGTGGATCACCAATGCCGGCTTTGCCGATCTGTATACGGTGTTCGCCAAGGTGGATGGGGAGAAGTTCACTGCCTTCCTGATTGAGCGCGACACGCCGGGCTTCGCCATCGGCAAGGAAGAACACAAGCTGGGAATTCGCGGCTCCTCTACCTGTCCGCTGATTCTGACCGACTGCCAGGTGCCAGCCGCAAACGTGTTGGGCGAGGTAGGCAAGGGGCATCACATCGCCTTCAACATCCTGAACATCGGCCGCTTCAAGCTGGGCGCAAGCGCCATTGGCGGCGCCAAACATTCGCTGGCCAATGCGGTGCGTTATGCGAAAGAGCGCAAGGCCTTCGGCAAGTCCATCAGCGAGTTTGGCCTGATCCAGCAGAAGCTCTCTGAGAGCGCGACTGGGATCTACGTGGGCGAGAGCATGGCCTACCGCTCCATCGGCATGATCGATGCAGCGCTGGGCACGCTCGAAGGCGAAGCGGCAACCAATCCGCGGGAGATCCAGAAGAAGATCGAAGAGTACGCAGTCGAATGCTCGATGCTGAAGGTGTGGGGGTCGGAGATGCTGGACATGGTGGTCGACCACACACTGCAGGTGTTTGGCGGCTACGGCTATGTCGAGGAGTATCCGGCAGAGCGCGCCTATCGCGACTCGCGCATCAATCGCATCTTCGAAGGCACCAACGAGATCAACCGGCTGATCATTACCGGCTGGCTGATGAAGCGCGCTGCCAGCGGCCAGCTGCCATTGCTCTCTGCGATCAAGCAGCTGATGAGCGACGTGATGCAGCCGCCGTCGTTTGACAGCCCGGACTCCTCCGACGATCCACTGGCAGAGGAGGCAGCGCTGCTGGCGAACCTCAAGAAGATCGCGCTCTTCTGCTCCGGTTCTGCGTCGCAGAAGTACATGCAGTCGCTGGTCGATCAGCAGGAGATCATGGGCGATCTGGCTGACATTTCCATGCAGGTATTCGCGCTTGAGTCGGCACTGCTGCGCGCACGCAAGCTGGGAGCACAGCCGCAGGCCCAGGCCCAATCCAGGACTGCGCGCGCCATGGTCACGCTCTATGCGGCCGACGCGCTGGCCATCGTCGATAAGGCGGCACGGCGCGTGCTGGCCGCAGTGGCTGAGGGCGACATGCTGCGCACCCAACTCGCCATCCTGCGGCGGCTGGTGAAGCACACTCCGGCAAACACGATTGCGTTGGGGCGGATGGTGGCGCAGCGGCAACTGGATGCGGGCGGGTACCGCCTGTAGCCCTGGGTGAGACGGCGGCTAAAGATTTCCCATGCCGCCGTCGATCATCGGTTCGCTGGCCGCATTTCCACCGTGCCCGCATTGACGAAGAGCACGTCAAGACTACCGAAGCTGTTGCGAATTGCATCAGCCACCGACTCTGACCCGCCTCATCGCTAACATCTTGACGCAACGACCAGCGCATTTTTCCGGATCACTCGCAAGGATGTGGGACGCGGCCCAGATCATCCAGCGTGGATTCTGGTCGCCGTGGTCTGGTAACGATGCGAGGCACATAGCCTCTACGGCATCTTCGTTTGCTGCTTCAGTGGCAGGTCGCTCGAAGCGCCACCCACCATGAACGTGTAATCGCCGGGCACCATCTTCCATCCCTTCTGTTCGTCGTAGATGGAGAGGTACTTCGGATCGATGGTCACGGTGACCTCCTTGCTCTCACCAGGCTCAAGCGCCACGCGGCTCCAACCCACCAGCCGCTTGGGTGGCTCCTCTGCCACTGCAGGGAGTGCGGCGTAGACCTGGGCGATTTCGGTTCCGGCTCGCGCGCCGGTATTTGTTACCGTAAAGGTGACAGTATTGTGATCCCCCTGGCCCAACTTCAATCCAGAGTAACGATAACTGGTGTAGGAGAGCCCGAAGCCGAAGGGAAACAGCGCCGGCTTGTTCTCCGCGTCGTACCACTTGTAGCCCACCTTCAACCCTTCGTCGTAGTGCACGGCAAAGGTAGGCTGGGTCAGCACCTGGTGCGAAACGGCATCCCTACCACTCTTGTCCGGCGGCATGATCAACTGCGGATGCGGCAGGTCAGCCACGCTGCGTGGGAACGTCATGGGCAGCTTCGCGGTCGGGTTCACGCTGCCGAACAGCACATTGGCGACCGCGTCCGCACCGCGGCTGCCTGCGTACCAGGCCTCGACCACGCCACTTACCTTGTCCAGCCACGGCATGGTGACGGCGGTGCCGCTCTCCAGCACCACGATGGTGTGCGGATTGGCGGCTGCCACCTGCTCAATCAGGGCATCTTGATTGTCCGGCAGCGCCAAGTCCGCCAAGTCGACGCCTTCGCTCTCCCACTGATAGGCGAAGACGATGGCCACATCCGCATCCTTGGCTGCTGCTGCCGCCTGCGCCGGATCGCTGCCGCCATAGCGCACGTTAACGCCGGGCGCCCTGGCGGCGATGGCCTTCAGCGGCGAGGTGGGGAACCAGACATGCGCCTGCCACTTGGACGGCGCGCGTCCAGGCGGATCTACCTGTGCCGAGCCACCGCCAGAGATCATGCCGTCGTCGGCATGCATGCCCAGCACCGCGATGGAATGCACCTTCGCTGCATCGAGCGGCAGCAAATGATCGCTGTTCTTGAGCAGTACGATGCTCTGCTCTGCAATGTGCTGCGACACGTCGAGATCACCCTCAATGTCGACGACGCTCTTCTCCATGGGATGGTCGACCAGCCCCGCAGCAAACTCCGCGCGTAGCACCCGGCGCGCATGGTCGTCGATGTCGGCCACGGGCACCTGACCGCTCTGCACTGCGGCTTTCATGGCCGGACCAAAGAACTCATCGAGCGGCTGTTCGTTGTCCAGTCCAGCAGCAGAGGCCTTTGCTGTGCTGTGCGTGCCGCCCCAATCGGAGAGCACGAAGCCCTTGAAGTTCCATTCCTTCTTCAAAACATCTGTTAGCAGGTACTTGTTTTCGCAGGCGAAGTCGCCATTCACGGCGTTGTAACTGCACATCACGGCAGCGGGATCGCCCGTCTTGAGGCCGATCTCAAAGGCCAGCAGATCGCTCTCACGCAGCGCACGCTTGCTGATGATGGAGTTCACCTCGTTGCGTCCGCTCTCCTGGTCGTTCACCGCGTAGTGCTTGATGTCGCCAATGACATGCTGGGCCTGTTCGCAGCGGATGCGGTTGCCCACCAGCGTGCCGGCCAATACCGGGTCTTCACCCATGTACTCGAAGGTGCGGCCATTGCGCGGTTCGCGGGTCACGTTCACGCCGCCGCCCAGGGTCATGTTGTAGCCCTGCGCGCGCAGTTCGCGGCCAATCAGCGCGCCGTAGTCGCAGGCTGCCTGCGGATCCCAGCTGGCGGCAGAGGCCAGATTCGAAGGCAGGGCCGTGGAGTATCGACCATTCTCCGCACTGCTGCGCACGCCATACGCGGCATCGCTCATCTGGATCATGGGAATGCCCAGCCGCTCCACGCCCAGTACGAAGCCGGCGCCGCCATTGCCCAGGTAGGCGTTGGGACGGGGCTTGCCCCAGCCGGGCATGCCATTGCCATGCATCAGTTCGATCTTTTCTTCAAGTGTCATCTGCTGCAGCACCATGGCGGCGCGCTCATCCGGCGAGAGGCCGGGATTCATCCATGGCCGCTGCTTAGCTTTCTCGCGCGCGGCAGTCGCAGCCTGCTGGTGATGAAGCCGATGCTGGGCGTGCAGTGCAGGGATGAAGGTGCAGGAACTGAGGGCGATGAGGAAGAGCAGGGAGAGAAATGGTTTCATAGCAGGTGGCCCCGTCCACAGGGCAGGTGGCACCTTACATCATAAAGACCGCCGAATGCGCAGGCGTGGTTTGTCTGCCCCCAGGGCGCAGCCGGTAATCGTTCTCCTCACGTACCAAGGCCGTGCTGTGCGATTCGCTGTGCCGAATACCTACAGCGGCGTCGCTTTCAATCCCAACGGAACAGAGTCTTACGTCTCTGGTGGCGATGATGACAACGTCCACGTGTACGACCTGAAAGCCGGGGTATGGGCAGAGACTGGAACACCGGTGAGTCTGGGCCACCTGGCAAAGGCGAATCCGGCCACTGGCAACAACGGCGGATTGGGCCTGCAGGTGAAGCCGGAGGCAGTTGGCATCGCGATCACGAAGGACGGGACAAGGCTGGTGGTCGCCAACTATGAGAATGATTCCATCAGCATCCTGACCCCGGGGAAGACGGGCTGGACGGTGACGGGTGAGCTCGACCTGCGGCCGGGCATCATCAACCCCGCGACCGCGCAGGGCGTAGGCGGCGGTGAGTACCCGCTGTGGGTGGCCATCAAAGGAAACGACACCGCGTACATTTCCAGCATTCGTGACCGGCAGGTCGTCGTGGTGAGCCTGGCCGGAGCGCCACTGGTGATAGATCGCATCAAACTGCCGGGCAATCCCAATCGCATGGTGCTGAAGGCTGACGGCTCGAAGCTCTATGTGGCGCAGGACAATAGCGACTCGATCGCCGTGATCAATACAGCCAACAACGCCGTTGAAGATGAGATCAAGGTCACGGCTCCGGCTTCCATCTATCCCAACAAGCAGAACTACAAGGGCGCGATTCCGGATAGCGTGACGCTCGCACCCGACGAGAAGACGCTCTATGTCACCAACGGCGGGGAGAATGCCGTCGCGGTGATCCGGCTAAGCAATACCGCGGGCAACAGTTACGTGAAGGGGCTGATCCCGACCGGCTTCTATCCCAACTCCCTGAGCGCCAGCGCCGATGGCAAGTTCCTTTACGTGGTGAATGGCAAAAGCGCCACCGGCCCCAGTCCGCAGAACTGCCAGGCCGATTCAACCGTAGTTCCGCACGGCAACTGCAACGCGGCCAACCAGTACACGCTGCAGCTGATCAAGGCTGGATTTCAGAACTTCCCTGCTCCTGGAGAGGACGAGTTGGAGCGCCTGACCGATCGCGTGGCACAGAATGATCACCTGTTGCGTGGGCTGAAGGTGCGGTTTTCCTTCACGATATAGATCACGTGCTTGATTGAAGACATTCTGGGAACCGAGCACTTCAACCTGAACGATGCGTCGGCCTTGCCCATGGTCAACATCTTCGACACGGACCAGAAGGAGTGGAACTACCAGGCCACTGCTTCTGCCGCGCTAAAGACCACGGCTTTGCCGATTCCGCCTGCAGACTTCGCTACGTCGTCATCGGCAAGCCTTAAGCCGCTGCACGGCGCTGCATAGTGGGCCGCACAGACGAAGGGTATGAACTTCTCTGTGGAAGATCGCCTGGACAGCGCAAAGTTCAATCGCGTTCTGGCAGGGCACGATGGGCAGCAAAGCGCCCTACCCCATGCTGCGCAGCGGGCAGGACCTGCGCGTGCACCGCCAGCAGCTTCTGCAACGCATCCGCCAGGACGCCGCGCAGCAGAGCGTGGACGGCAGCAAAGGTGTCACCCCTGGCACTGCAGAATAGCCAGCCGAAGGGCGTCATCTGAATGTAGAAGGACCTCGCAACCACGAGGTCCTTTTCTATGTCCAAGGACGGTCTTGCCACATCTGGCATGCGAATCGCAAGCGCTTCTCCATCGCACTCGATCGGCGGTTGCGTGCGTTTGCGCTGCCCGGCCGCAGCAACCCGTTGACGCACATCCAGTTGCCTGCGACACTTTAGGCCAGCCGCCAACCACCCCCTAGAACGGTCGCAGCGAAAAGGATGCGGATGGAAGAGTCTGGGCAAATGCAGTTGCGATTCTGGGGTGTGCGTGGTTCCATTCCCACTCCTAACCCTGACAACACAGGTTTTGGCGGCAACACGGCTTGTCTGGAGATCCGCCTGCCGAGCAGCGAGATCCTGATCATCGATGGCGGCACCGGGGCGCGGCCGCTGGGCCATGCACTGATGAAGGAGGCCGCCGGCAAGAGCCTGTCGCTGCACTTCTTCCTGACCCACTTCCACTGGGATCACATTCAGGGCATCCCGTTCTTCCAGCCGCTCTACGCGCGGGAGAATGAGGTGACGTTCTACTCCATGAAGGCTCCTGCAGTCACCGCGGAGACGCTGGAAGGGCAGATGTCCATTCCCTATTTTCCGGTGGACTTCAAGTTTCTGCCGGCACGACGGCGCTTCGTCGAGATTCCCGGTCGCGAGTTTCGGTTCGGCTATACCAAAGTCACCAGCTTTCCCTTGCATCACCCGCAGGGCTGCTTCGGCTACCGGCTGGACCACCAGGGCCGCAGCCTGGTCTTCGCCAGCGATCTGGAGCACGGCGACCCGGCGATGGATCTTCTGCTGCCCAAGGCTGCGGAGGGCGCAGACGTACTGATCTATGACGCTCAGTTCACGCCGGAGGAGTACGAGGCGAGGCGGGGATGGGGTCACAGCACCTGGCTGGAAGGCACGCGGCTGGCTCGGCGGGTCGGCGCAAAGCGCCTGATCCTGTTTCATCACGATCCCGCGCACAACGACGAAGCATTGCGCGCGATACTGAAGGACGCACAGGCAGAGTTTAGCGATACATCCATGGCGACCGAGGGCGAGACCGTCCTCATCTGACCCGGCGTTGGGCCCTTGGCAACACAACGCCGCGCAGCTCGAGACCGATGAGAGCACTGAGACAGCGTAACGGGCCGGGGCGACCCTGAGTACACAGGCGCACCAAGCATCGCCGCATCGGACCGGTGGTTGAGGAGAACGCAATTGCACGCGACGTCGCCAGAACCGACACCGATAGACGCCCGCAGATCGCCCATCACTCTCATGTTCACGGACATGGTGGGTTCGAGTGCGGCCAAGCAGGCGCAGACCCTGGGTTCGGATGCCAGTACGCGGGATCGAGCCTACCTGGAGGGCATCCAGACCAAACATCTCCGGCTCATCCGCAGCGCTTTGCTGGAGTACAACGGCAAAGAGATCATGACCATCGGGGACTCCTTCTTCCTTACCTTCAAGGATTCCCTGGACGCGATCCGCTGCGCCGCTGCCATTCAGCAGCGGCTGCGCGATAACCCCATCGATACACCCAGCGGGCCGATGCGGCTGCGCATCGGCATGCACATCGGGACACCGGAGTTCTTTGAGAACAGCTGGCATGGTACCGACGTCGACACCGCGGCACGCGCAGAGTCTGCCGGATCGCCCGGACAGATCGTAGTGACGGAAGCGGCGCGTCAGGCGCTGGGCGACCCCATGGGCATCCGTTTCCGCCAGCTGGGCACGTTCAAGCTGAAGGGCGTCGGCAATGTGAAGCTGTGGGACGCGGACTATGACAACCACGGGCTGCGTCACCCGTCGTTGCGCTCGAATGCGCAACGGCAGCGGCAGATGCTGCTGTATCTTTCCGTGGCCGCCGCGGTGCTTCTGGTGGGCCTGCTGGTGGGTGGGATGTTCGTGGGGAACCGTGCGAAGACGCGCCCTCCCAGTACGCGGTTGGGTGTGCGCGATTCCATCATCCTGGCCGACTTCGAAAACAAGACGGGCGATCCGGTCTTCGACATCACACTGACGCAGGCGCTCGCCATTCAACTGCAGCAGTCGCCAGTGTTGAACCTGGTGAGCCAGCAGCATCTTCGCCAGAGCATGAAGTACCTGGGCAAGACGCAGAATGATCCGCTCACCGCGGTCGTGGCGCGCGAGATAGGCGAGCGCGAGGGGGTGAAGGCCTACCTGACTGGCACCATCAGCAAGCTCGGTTCGACCTATGTCATCACCGTGACTGCGCAGAACACCAAGACTGGCGATGACATCGCCAGCGAACAGGCGCAGTCTGCAGACAAGGAGCATGTGCTGGAGGCACTGGATCATGTAGCCACCAACATGCGCTCGCGCCTGGGCGAGACACTGAACTCCATTGAGAAGCTGGACACCCCGCTGGGACAGGCCACGACGCCATCACTCGACGCCTTCCGCGCCTACGCGCTGGGCGACGTGGAGCATGAGAAGGGGCTGGATGTACCGCAGGCCGAAGGACATTATCGGCAGGCGGTCGAGATGGATCCCAACTTCGCCATGGCCTGGGCACGGCTTGGCGTGGTCAGCATCAACACTGGCCAACGCGGCAAGGCGCTGGCCTACTTTACCAAGGCATTCGACCTGTCGAAGAACGTCAGTGAGCGCGAGCGGCTGTACATCGAGGGCCACTACTACCAGAACGTCCTGGGCGACCTGCAGAAGACCATCGACACACTGGAGCTGGCCACCCGGACCTATCCATTGAACTTCGAAAACCACGTGAACCTGGGCGTGGCACAAGTTTCCTATGGACGCGTCCAGGAGGCACTCGCCTCTACAGAAAGAGCCGCCAAAATCGCCCCGGACGATGCCGTTGCGCAGGGAAATATCTTCCAGAACGTGATCTCCCTGGACCGCCTGGACGATGCGGAGACCACTGCCGCCACCATGCGCAAGCTGGGAATTGACCAGGGTACCGGCGAATACATGGGTTGGGATTATCAGCTGAAGTTCTTCAAAGGGGAGCGCGGCGAGATGCAGAAGCTGCTGGCCGCAGCCGAAGGCCGGACGGACGAGTTTCTCCTTACCCAGACGGCGGCCCAGGTGGACGAGTTTGCAGGGCAGTACCGGGAGGCTGACCTGGCCTGGCGTCATGCCGCGCAGCAGGCAGTGGCACAAAAAGCTCCAGATGTTGACGCCAGCTATCTGCTGTTTGATATCTCCGGTAGAGGCATTGCGGGCATGTGCCAGGATGAACCGGCACTGATGCGGCAAGCGCTGGCGGCAGATCACTCCAAGCCCACGCTGGCTCAGGCTGCCTTTACCGCCAGCCTGTGTAACGATACGCGGGTGGCAGCGCCCATGCTGGCCAATCTGGCCAGGACCTACCCGACCGACACCCTGATCAACCAGGTCACCGTGCCGCAGAGCAATGCCGCCCTGGCGCTGGCCGCGCACAAGCCGGAAGTGGCGCTGAAGTACCTGGAAAGCTCGCGGTCCTTCGACCTGGTGACGCCCTCAGCGTATCTGCGCGGACTTGCCTATCTCGATTTGCACGACCCGGCGCGTGCGATTGAATCGCTCCGCATCGCCACCCGGTACCGTGGGGCCGCGCTGCAGTACACGCAGGACTACGGGCAGGCCCAGCTTGGACTGGCGCGCGCCTATGCGATGGCGGGAGACAAGGCCAATGCGAAGAAGGCCTATGCGGAACTGTTCAACACCTGGAAGACGGCGGACGCCGACCTGCCCCAGCTGGTGGAAGCCCGCAAGGAAGCCGCTGCGCTATAAGCACGCCACTGGCTACGACTGAAGGCGGACGGCGACCACTGTCATGTCGTCGTACTGCTCGGCGCCGGCCGCCCAGGCGTCCACCTCGGCACACAGCACCTCCGGCAGGCGCGCAATCGCAGAGTGCGCGGCATCCGCATCCGCGCTGCCGACGCAATGGCGGCGCAGCACTTCGCCGACACGGGAATCATCCCAGAACTCGCCCATGGCGTTACAGGCCTCCATGATGCCGTCCGAAACCACAAGAATAGTGTCGCCCGGCTCGAGCCGCACTATCATCTGCTCATAGGTAGCGATGGGTAGTAGACCGATGGGCAAACCGCCACCCTCCAGACCGACCACCTCGCCGCGATTCTCGCCGTTCCGCAGCAGCAGCGGCATGACATGACCGGCGTTGACGTAGGTCATCTGCATGCGTTCGAGATCCACGACCCCGCAGAACAGCGTGGAGTAGCGATCGGCGGTCGAGCTCTCATAGAGTGCGCGATTCAATTCCGTGACCGCATCGGCCAGGCTGCGGCCGAGCATCTGCTGGCCTGCGTGATGCGCGACCGTGTGCTGCAGCAGGCTGCGCAGCAGCGTCTGGATGCTGGCCATCATCACTGCCGCGGCAATTCCTTTGCCGGAGACGTCGCCCAGGGTGAAGGCGAAGCGGCCATCCTCCAGGCGCAGCAGATCGTAGTAGTCCCCGCCCACCAGCTTGGCAGGACGGCAGCAGCCCGCCATGGCCAGCCCCTTCACCACGGGAACATCCTGCGGCAGCAGGCGCGCCTGCACATCGCGCGCCAGGTCCAGCTCATGGCGCAGCAAGCGGGCAGACTCCGCCTCCTTACGCAGCCGCTCACTCTCGATCGCGCTGGCAGCAAAGTGGGCCAACAATCCCACCAGGCCGGCATCGTCCTCAGTAAAACCGCCAGGCTTGTTCAGCAACTGCAATGCGCCGATGACGCGGCGCTCCGCGCGCATGGGCACGCATAGCACCTGCTCTGTGTGATAGCCACTGCTGGCATCGACGCTGCGCAGAAAGCGTGCGTCCGCGCTGAGGTCATTCACCATCAGGACTTCGCCGCCGGTCACGCACGCGCCGGCCAATCCTTTGCCATAGGGAATGCGAATCGCATCCACGCCGTGCGCCACCATGGTCCAAAGCTCGCCGCGGCGCTCATCCACCAGCCACAGGCTGCAGCGGTCTGCACCCACCAGGTCACGCGCGAAGTCCGCGTTCAGACGGATCAGTTCGGGGAGGTCCTGGGCGCGGCTGATGCGCGCGGCATGTTCGAAGATGGCACGCGTGATGCGCGCCGAGGAGTCGACGGGATTCGCCAGAGCAGACATAGGCAGAAGACCTTCTCGCGCGCCCGGCGTTGGCAACTCCGCGCTGGGGGAACAGGCAGTCGCGCAGGGCGCAGTGGCCTATTGTTGCACTGCGTGCGCCGGCACGCTACATCGATTCGCGCGGCAATCCCAACTGGTTTCGTATCTCGGAGAGGCGCAAGGCCACAGCAGCAGCCGATGGACGGTCTACATCTGCAGGAGAATTGCGTTAGTCCGTCCAGCGTCGGAAGATCAGCGAGCCGTTGGTGCCGCCAAAGCCGAAGGAATTCGACAGGCCATACTCGCCCTCGAACTTCTGCGGAGTATTGGGTACATAATGCAACTCGCAGGCCGGGTCAGGGTTGACCAGATTGATGGTGGGCGGCGCGATCTGCTCTTGCAGCGCCATCACGGTGATGCCCGCCTCCAGTCCGCCAGCGCCGCCCAGCAGATGGCCGGTCATGGACTTGGTGGAGCTCACCAGCACGTCGCCGCGCAGGGCGCGTTCGCCGAACAGCGCCTTCATCGCAGCGGATTCGAGCGCATCGCCCAGTGGCGTCGACGTAGCATGAGCATTGACGTAGACAATCTTGTCCGGCGACAGCTCCGCGGACTTCAGCGCGTTCTTCATGGCTCGCAGGCAGCCCTCGCCCCCGGCAGCCATGCCGGTCATATGGTAAGCATCCGAGCTCATGCCGTAGCCGACGATTTCTGCCAGAATCTTTGCGCCGCGTGCCTTGGCGTGCTCCAGCTCTTCCAGGATCAGGATGCCCGCGCCTTCGCCCACCACGAAGCCATCGCGGTCTTTGTCAAAAGGGCGGCAGGCGTGCTCGGGATCGTCATTGCGGGTGGAAAGCGCCTTCATCGCAGCGAATCCGCCAACCCCCATGGGAGTAATGGCCGCCTCCGCACCGCCGGCAATCATCACGTCCGCATCGTCGCGCTCAATGGTGCGATAGGCATTGCCGATGGAGTGCGCGCTGGTGGTGCACGCGGTGGCTGTCGCTTCATTGGGGCCCTTGGCGCCGTAGCGGATGGAGACCTGGCCGGCAGCCAGGTTCACAATGGCCGCGGGAATGAAGAAGGGCGATATCTTGCGCGGGCCGCCGTTCAACATGTTGCTGTGTTCGCGCTCGATGATGTCAAAGCCGCCGATGCCAGAGCCGATGTGTACTCCAATGCGCTCCGCATTCGCGGGTGTCACCTGAATGCCGCAGTGCTCCATCGCTTCCGCCGTGGCAGCCAGGGCGAAGTGGATGAAGCGCGCCATCTTGCGCGATTCCTTCTTCTCAATGAACTTCAGGGGATCAAAATTCTTGACTTCAGCAGCAAAGGTAACGGGAAAAGCAGTTGCGTCGAAGCCTGTGATCGGCGCCATGGCGCCCTTGCCGGCCAGAAGGTTCTGCCAGAGCTCAGGCGCCGTATTGCCGGGACCCGCGATGAGCCCTAGTCCCGTCACTACCACTCGCCGATCGCAACGCAAGCTTACTTGCCGCCTTTCGCGTGCTTTTCGATGTATTCGGTCGCGTCCTTCACGGTCTTGATCTTCTCGGCATCCTCATCTGGAATCTCCAGGTCGAAGGCCTCTTCAAACTGCATCACCAGCTCCACCACATCGAGCGAATCGGCGCCCAGGTCTTCCTGAAACGAGGCGCTCGGGGTCACTTCGGCCTCATCCACCTGCAGTTGCTCTACGATGATCTGCTTTACCTTCTCGTCCACTGCTGCCATGCGCGTCTCCTCACCCTCTCGAACAAAAGACTGGATTCACTTCTGAGACTATCAGCAGCCGACGCGGCGCACACCCGTGCGACCCCCTGCATGCGGCGCAGATGTTGGTCCAGAATCTTCAAGTCTATCGAGGGGTCAAGGGGGTGTAAAGGCAGGCGCCGGGTAGCGCAATCCGTGCTCACTGCATCCAGCACCCGGTACATTGCAGAGGAGTGAGCGAACCATGTCCCCTGTGCTGCTGCTGACCGTACCTGCAATAGCCCTGGCGCTGGGCTTGTTGCTGGGTTACCTGCTGGGCTCGCGGCGCCCTGGAGCGTTGGTGAACGAGGCGCCGCTGGAGCAGCTACGGAACGAAGTGATGCAAGCTCGCACCCGCGCGGCGGCGGTGGAGGCGACGCTGGCCGCCGAGCGCGTTGCTACTGAGCAGAAGCTGGCACTGCTGGACGATGCGCGTGACCAGATGACCCACCAGTTTCGTTCGCTGGCGAACGACATATTGGAAGAGAAATCCCGCCGCTTTGCCGAGCAGAATCAGGCCAGCCTGGGCCAGCTGCTGGACCCGCTGAAAACTCGCATCAAGGAGTTTCAGGACAAGGTCGACGCCGTCTACGTGCAGGAGGGCAAGGATCGTAGCGCGCTGGCCCAGCAGGTGACCTCACTGCTAGCAATGAATCAGAAGCTGGCCGACGAGGCGCGCGATCTGACCCAGGCATTGAAAGGCTCAAACAAGCAGCAGGGCAACTGGGGCGAGCTGGTGCTGGAGCGCATCCTGGAGGCCGCCGGTCTGCGCGCCGGACACGAGTATGTGGTGCAGCAGAGCATCGCGCGCGACGATGCCAGCCGCGCACAGCCGGACGTCATCTTGTATCTACCCGGCAATCGCACACTGGTGGTGGACGCAAAGGTGTCGCTGGTGGACTACAACGCGCATTGCTCCGCAGAGAATGACGTGATGCGCAAGACTGCCGCTGCCCGGCATACTGCTTCGCTGCGCGAGCACATCCGCGGCCTGGCAGCGCGTAACTATCACCGCCTGCCCGGCCTCGAGACGCTGGACTTCGTCATCCTGTTCGTGCCCATTGAGCCCGCATTTCTGCTGGCATTGGAGCAGGACAGCGATCTGTGGATCGATGCCTGGCAGAAGAACATACTGCTGGTGAGCCCCAGCACGCTGCTGTTTGTAGTGCGCACGGTGGCACATCTGTGGCGGCAGGAGGAGCAGGCGCGGAACGTGCAAGAGATTGCCGCGCGCGGTGCGGAGCTCTACGACAAGTTTGCGGCATTCGTGCACGATCTGGCAAAGGTGGGCACGCGCATGGAGCAGGCACGCAATGCCTACGACGCGGCGTATGACAAGTTGACGCGCGGCCGCGGCAATCTGGTGCGCCAGGCAGAGATGCTGCGCGCGCTGGGTGTACAGCCGTCGAAGGAGTTGCCGCGGTCGTTGCTGCGGAACGCGGAAGACTCCGACATGGAACTGCATTCTGCTGTGCGTGTGATCGATCCAGAACTCGCCAGCAACGGTCAGCTTCGGCCGGAATGACGGGCCTTCGATGGGCTTGCGCATTGTGTTCCCTCTATGTGGCTGAAGCTATCCCTCAAAGGTGGCTTGCCAAGTGGCTCGCCGCTCGGTAGCATTCCCAATAGAAACCGGCCTGCAAAGCAGGTGTGGAGCTAACGCTGGTAGAACCTATACTCATTGAACAGGGACTCGACTCGAATAATTGGCTCGGTGTGCAGTGTCCGCCAGTCCGGAATGCCTAAAGAGCTGCGGAGAGTCCCACCGTCTTAGGACGGGTTCACCAGCGCGCACTGCACGGCCCCGCGGGTCGGTTTTGTTTTGCCCGCTTCACCCCTCATCGCATGCGAGGCATGTGTTCTAGCCATGTACCCTCGCTTCCTCCAGTTCGGACTTCTAGTGATCTCCACCTACGGCGTGCTCGCGCTGGTGGCGGCTCTGTGTGGCGTCGCCCTATGGACCAGCATTGCGCGGCGCTCTGGTCTAGACGCAGCGAAGATCAGCCATGCTGCGCTGCTCAGCGTGGCCTCTGTCGTCATCGGATCGCGGCTCGCGATTGTTGCTGCGAACTGGCGCGCCTTCCTGGTAGCGCCGCTGCTGATTCTGCGCGCCGGAACCATGCCCGCTGGCAGCGGTGCGCTCTATGGCGTTTTGCTGGCTGTGGTGGTTTGCTGCATCTATCTGCGGCGTGCTCGTCTTCCGCTGCTGCCCTCACTGGATGCGGCCGCGCCCGCGCTGGCACTGGCTGCTGCGGTGCTGGACATCGCTGATTTCTCCGCTGGCTCGCACTACGGCTCCCCCACTGCGCTGCCCTGGGGAGTGACGTATGCCAGCCGCTTTGCCGCACGCACCACGGGTGTGCCACTCGGAGTGCCGCTGCATCCGGTGCAGCTTTACGCGGCCGTCGCGCACTTCGCGCTGGCAGCAATCCTTATCGCCATGCTGCGACAGCAAGTCAGCGCGGGTAAGGTGCTCGGCGTGGGCCTGTTTGCAGAAGGCATGCAGTGCTTCCTGCTCGCACCACTCAGCGGCAGCTATGGCGATGCGAATTCGTTGCTGCACATCGCGTCGCCAGCCCAGGCCGCAGGCATGCTGTTGGTGGCACTGGGTGGCGCATGCTGGCTGACACGCGCTTCACAGGACGAAGCGACTCACGAAACAACGCAGCCGCAGGTGGCCGCGGATGCCTGAAACTCCCCTGACACCAGAGGTTTCCCCCGATGAGCACTGGCTCGATGTGCCTGCCGATGCAGTGGGCCGGCGGCTCGACCAATATCTAGTCGAGGTATTGAGCATCAGCCGTGCCCGCGTGCAGTGGCTGCTGTCTGAAGACAAAGTGATGCTGGACGGAAAGCCGCCCAAGGCCAGCCTGAAGCTGCGCGGGGGCGAGCGCATCTGCGTTACCGGCGAGACCGAGGTGCGGCCACTGAAGGCGCAGCCCGAGGCCATTGCACTCGACATCATCTACGAAGATGATGACCTCGCCGTAGTGAACAAGGCCGCCGGCATGATGGTGCATGCAGGCTCCGGCTCGACCGACGACGATCGCAATCGCGGCACGCTGGTGAACGCGCTGCTGCACCACTTTGAGCAACTCTCGTCGCATGGTGGCGCGCTGCGTCCCGGCATTGTGCATCGCCTGGACAAGCAGACCAGCGGACTGCTGCTGGTGGCCAAGCATGACAAGGCACACGCCAAACTGTCAGACATGTTCGCGCGCCGGCAGGTGCGCAAGACCTATGTCGCGCTGGTGCATGGAGGTGTGGCTGCGGAGAGCAGCACCATCAATGCGGCGATCAGCCGCGACACCGTGCGCCGCACCCGCATGACCACACGGCGCGACGATGGGCGCAACGCCATCAGCCACTACCGCGTGCTGGAGCGCATCGAGTCACGCTTTGGACGCTTCACGCTGCTCTCCGTTCGCATTGAGACGGGCCGCACCCACCAGATTCGCGTCCACATGGCGTCGCTGGGGCACCCCATCGTGGGCGACACGCTGTACGGCGCGCCCGCCACGATCAATCTGGCGCCTGAGACCGGCCGTCAGCACACGCCACGGCGGCGCGTGCTGGCAGAGCCAGCGCCCACGCTGCAGCTACCGCGTAACTTTCTGCACGCAGCCGAGCTTGAGCTGGCGCACCCGGTCACAGGCAAGCCACTTGCCTTTCGCGCGCCATTGCCGCTTGAGCTCACCGTATTTCTCGCGCAACTGACTGCCACCTCCGAGTCATCGCCGGCTGTAGCGAAGCGCATACAATGAAGCAAGCATTCATGAGCCCTCGCCTCCTCCAGTCTTCCCCAGCCAGTGCTCTCGTGCTGCTCGCCGCGCTGTCGTTGCCTGCGGCAGCGCAGTCGTCCGTGGCATCTGCAACGGCTCCGGGGCCCGCAGCGCAGTCCCCCGCGACGCAGACGCAGAGCACGCCGCCGTTGCCCTCCGCACCGGATGCTCCGCAACCAGCCGTCCCGCCTGCGACGAACAGACCACAGACCGCGCCGCTTGCGAAACCCGCGGCGCAGTCGCCTGCCACTCCACCGCCGCAGTCCGCTAATCCCACAGTGGCGGCATCGGGAGGGGCTGCATCGGGGGCAGCACCAGCGGCGCAAACCGGACAGGCCGGACAGGCAGCGACGCCCGGCGATGACGGCTTCATCATCAAGCGCGATGTCAACGAAGTGAACCTGACGTTCACCGTCACGGATCACCGCGGTCACTTCATCAATCACCTGCAGCAGCAGGACTTTGCCCTGCTGGACAATCAGCGAGCGCCGGCCCAGGTCTACCGCTTCACCCAGCGGACCGACCAGCCGCTGCGCGTGGGCCTGGTGATCGATGCCAGCACTTCCATCCGATCACGCTTCCAATTCGAGCAGCAGGCCGCGACGGAGTTTCTGCTGGACATCCTGCGGCCGCGCTCGGACCGCGCATTCATCATGGGCTTCGATGTGACGGCGTATGTGACGCAGGGCTTCACCAACAATCCCGACCTGCTGGAGACTGGGCTGACGCGGCTGAAGCCGGGCGGTGGCACAGCGCTGTACGACGCTGTCTACCACGCCTGCCGGGACCAGATGCTGAACGGCGTCCCCAAGAACGCGGAAGTGCGCAAGGCGATCATCCTCGTGTCAGACGGAGAGGACAATCAGAGCCGCGCTTATCTGGATGACTCCATCAAGATGTGCCAGCGAGCCGAGACCACGATCTACACCATCAGTACCAACACCAGCCCCAGCCGGGAGCGTGGCGACGACACGTTGAAGAAGATGGCCGAGGCTACGGGTGGCGCGGCGTTCTATCCGCAGCGACTGGAAGACATTGCCAATGAGTTCCACAAGGTGGAAGAAGAGCTCCGGTCGCAATACCAGATCGCCTACAAGCCGGCTGATTTCCGGGTCGATGGCTCCTTCCGCACCATCTATCTCACCTCACTGCGCAGCGGCTATACCGTGCACACACGCACTGGATATTTCGCACCCAGGTAGGCGTCATCATTGCTGCGGAAGCGGCGGCGCTACGAAGCCGCCTGCGTGCACCGCTTCGGTAAACAGGCCGCAGCGGGTGAAGTAGATGGTGCTGGGGTCCTTGACCACGATCGCGTCAAAGGGCAGCGTGCCGGGCGCGCCCAGCTGAATCACTTCAATCTTCCCTGTGCCAGGAAAACCAAGCTGCTGCAGGGTGACGCCACCGCGGATGTACTGCTGCATGAAGTCTGCAGCCTCGAGCGTGTGAACCGCGGGCATCGGATCATGGGCAGTGGCGCTGCCCCACACCATCTCCTTCTCGCTCAACTGCACTTTGGTGCCCTTCAGAGAGCGATCGACGCGCACTGGCCCTGCAGCACAGGACCCTGTCAACTGACGATCCTTCTTCGGCTGCTGGCCCGTAATGCGCCAGGTTCCCTCGACACCGGCAGGAAGCGATTGCGCAAGCACACCCGCGGCATACGTCACCACTACAGTGGCTAACGCTAGTTGGACGAACGCCTTCATACATTCCCTCCAAGCAAATCCAGAAACTCGTCTTCGTCGATGACCGGCACCTTAAGGCTGCGGGCCTTGTCGAGCTTTGAGCCTGCATCCTCGCCGGCTACGACGTAGCTGATCTTTTTGCTGACGGAGCCTGAAACGCGGCCCCCCGCTGTTTCGATGCGCGTTTTTGCATCGTCGCGCGAGAGATTCGGAAGAGTGCCGGTCAGCACAAAGGTCAAGCCTTCGAGCTTGGCCGAGCGCTTTCGCTGTTCCGCAATGAAGGTCAGGCCCGCTGCGCGCAGCCGTTCAATCAGTTCGAGATTGCGCGCTTCGGCAAAAAACTCATGCACCGCCGCAGCCACACGCGGACCCACCTCATGCACGCGCTCCAGCTCCACTGGCGAGGCGGCGAGCAGCGCATCCATCGAACCGAAGGCATCCGCCAGCAACTGTGCCGTGCGTTCGCCAACGAAGCGGATACCCAGGCCGAAGAGAACGCGGTCGAGCGGCGCGCGCTTGGACTGCTCGATCTCTGCGATCAAGGCATCTGCGGTCTTCTGCCCGATGCGTTCCAGGGTCAGCAGCGTCTCGCTGGAGAGCGCATACAGGTCCGCGACGGAGCGAACCAGCCCGCGTTCCATCAGCTGCGTCACCACTGCCTCGCCCATGCCGTCAATGTTCATGACGCCGCGCGACGCGAAGTGCAGCAGGCTCTCGCGCAGGCGCGCTGGGCAGTCGATGTTCACGCATCGGTAGTCGGCCTCACCCTCCGTGCGCACGATTTCGCTGCCGCAAACCGGACAGTGGCTGGGAAAGTGGAATTGCCGATCGCCACGCGGATGGTCCTTGTCCTCGACCACCTCGACGATCTTGGGGATGACGTCGCCGCCGCGCTCGACGCGCACGAAGTCGCCGATCTTCACTCCTAGCCGCTCGATTTCATCCGCGTTATGCAGCGTCGCGCGCGTTACGGTGATGCCACCGATGGCAACAGCGCTTAGCACCGCGACCGGGGTCAGCTTGCCGGTGCGGCCCACCTGCACCGCAATGTCCTCCAGACGGGTCACGCCGCCGCGTGCAGTGAACTTGTAGGCCACCGCCCAGCGCGGCGCCTTGCCGGTAAAGCCGAGCCGTTTCTGCAGCGCCGCGCTGTTCACCTTGATCACGACGCCGTCGATCTCGTAACCAAGACCGGCACGTTGTTCCTCTGCACGCGCGACAAAGGTCTGCAACTGCTCCAGTGTCTTTAGCGCTTCCCTATGCGGGTTCACGCGAAAGCCCGCGGCGGTAAGCGCATCCAGCGTCTCCGACTGGGTGGGGAATACCGACTCGCCCTCGGCCCCCGGCGCCAGTTGCAGTGCAAAGTAGCCGTAGAAGTCCAGCCGGCGCTGCGCGACGATGTTGGGCTCAATCGTGCGGATCGTGCCGGCGGCCGCATTGCGCGGGTTTGCGGCAGAGGCCTGCCCCAGCGCCTCACGCTCCTGGTTCATCCTCAGAAACGCGGCCATCGGCATGACCACTTCGCCGCGCACCTCAAAGGGAACCGGCAGGCCGCTGCGCTCCAGCGTCTCCGCGCTCAGCGAGAGCGGCACGGAGCGGATGGTGCGCACATTGCCGGTCACATCCTCGCCGGTAGCGCCATCCCCCCGCGTGATGGCGCGTGCCAGCACGGCGCCTCCGCCGGGCTTTGCGGCATAGTGCAGCGCAAGTGAGAGCCCATCGAGCTTCAGCTCCGTCACGTATGCAATGGCTGCATCGCCCGCCAGCGCGCGCACGCGGCGATCCCAGTCGGCCAGTTCCTCCGGCGTGTTGACGTTGTCCAGGGAGAGCATGGGGCGCGAGTGCGCCACCTTCGCGAAGCCTTCCTTCGCTTTGCCGCCGACGCGCTGCGTAGGCGAGTCAGGCGTGACCCAGTCAGGGTGCGCCGCCTCAACTGCCTTGAGCTCGCGCATCTGCTCGTCAAATGCCGCATCGTCAATCTCCGGCGCGTCGAGCACGTAGTAAAGGTGCTCGTGGCGGCGGATTGCCTCCCGCAGCGCTTCTGTCTTTGCCGGGGTGGGTGCCTGTTTCGCGCGCTCGGCCATCGTGGTGGATTATAGAGAGGCGTAGCGCTGACGTATGCTGTAGGCGGCCTGGTGTGCTCAAAAGATCGGCAGGTGGAGGAGAGAGACGAATGCTTCCGGAATCCGAACCAATACGCCGCCCCCTGAGTGAACTGGAAAGTCACGCCGCTGAATGGACCGCAGAGGTGAAACAAACCCATCGTCCCCTGATGCTTACCGTCGATGACACGGCAGAAATCGTGTTGCAGGATGCGACCAGTTATCACGCGATGATGCAGAGACTGGAGGCACTCGAGACAGAGCGCGCCATCCAGGAAGGGGAGCAAGACGTGATTGCGGGACGAACCATTCCACTCGAAGAGGCCATGGAGCGATTGAGGGCCGAGTTTGACCTTCACCGTTGAACTCGCCCAGCGCGCGCTCGATGACGCCCGTGAATACCTTGCTTATCTGAACAGCCGGAGCAACTTTCCAGTAGCGGCCGATCAATGGTGGGCACGCCTAATGGAGACCCTCGATTCCCTTCGCAGCATGCCGGAAAGATGTCCTTTGTACTCTTCGATCCTCCGTACTCCACCGGGCCGCCGCTATATCCTCTTCCGCTCTCATCTAATCATTTTCCGCATAGACCATGAGCGTGAAATCGTTTCTGTTTCACGCATTCTGCACTCCGCACGCCGTCCCAACTAACCCATCATGGAACCAGTCACCCATTTCCTCACCGGCGCATGCCTGGGCCGCGCTGGCTTCAATCGCCGCACTGCCTACGCCACCCTGGCGATGACACTCGCCGCCGAAGCTCCGGACCTGGACATCCTGTGGGGATTTCGCGGGCCGGTCGCTGCGTTCGAACATCATCGCGGCATCACTCATACGCTGATCGGCGCGCCTATGGTTGCGCTGGCCGTGACGCTGTTCTGTTATGGCGTTCACAAGCTGCGCAAGCGGCCGCCTCGCACGGCGCCGCACTGGTTCCGGCTTTGGGTCTATGCCTGGCTGGCCGCGTTGAGCCATCTCTTGCTGGACTTTACCAACAACTACGGCCTGCGCCTGTTTGCGCCCTTTCGCCCCCAGTGGTACTCCTGGGACATCGTCTTCATCTTCGAGCCGCTGCTGTTCCTCATGCTGCTGGGCGGGCTGGTGGTGCCGGGACTGCTGGGTTTGGCAGATCGCGAGATGAGCAGCCGGCGGCCGCTGTTTCGGGGGCGCGGCTGGGCCGTCGCCGCACTGCTGGGCGTGGCTGTGCTCTACACGGTGCGCGGTACGGAGCATGCGCGCGCGATTCATCTGCTGCAACAGACATCCTTGGAGAGTCCCACGCTGCGCGTGGCCGCAGAGCCCTTTCCGGTGAATCCATTCCACTGGCAGGGCATCGTGGAGACGGAGAACGCTTACCACTTGGCTGATGTAAACACCCGCACCGATCTCGCGGAGACGGATGAGACCCGGGATGTGGTCTATAAGCCGCCCGTGACCGCAGCGGTGGCGGCAGCCAAGCACTCCTGGCTGGGCCGTGTCTACCTCGACTGGTCGCAGTTCCAGCTGGTTGAAGACGTGGGAGCGGGCAGCCCGCCCGACGCGCCCAAGGATGCCAGTCAGCATCTGGAGCAGGTAGACTTTCGCGATTTGCGCTTCGGCTACTCAGGCTGGTTTGGCCGCGACGGGTTTGGCCGCAACCAGAGCCGCAAACCACTCTCCGGCACGGTCTTCGTCGCACCCAACGGAAAGATCGAGGCGATGTACATGAACGGCCAACCACAGAATTGAGGCGTTGCCGTTGTGGTTTCCAGCACGACGGCAGCGGGCCTCGCGATAGAATGAGAAGTTGCCTGCCGGGGACGTTTATTTTGCCTTGCGTGCGGGCTTACTTCGAGAGGGTTTTTCTTATGGCAGCGTTCGTCCTCATTCTGGTAGCGGTGTTCAGCCGCATTCTGCCGCACGCCGGCTGGTTCAACTTCACGGCCGTGGGGGGTTCCCTGCTTTACTTCGGTGCGCGCCGGCCTCTTCGCCAGGCGGCGTGGGCGCTGCTGCCGCTGATGGCGACCGACTACTACCTGACGACTGCGGTCTACCGGGCTGCGTTTCATACACAGGACTACTTGATCACGTGGGTCTGGTACGCCGCAGCACTGGTGCTGGGTTCGCTGTTGCTGCGGGAGCGGAGCAGCGTTCTGCGCGTGGTCAGCGGCTCTGTGCTGGCATCGACATCATTCTTCGCGGTCAGCAACTACGCCGTGTGGGTGGGTTCTGCGATGTACCCGCATAGCCCGGGCGGCCTTGCCGCCTGCTACGCCGCCGCCCTCCCCTTCTATCGCAACGACGTGATCTCCACCCTGCTGGTCAGCGGGCTGGCCTTTGGCATCGAGGCCCTGGTCCGCCACTCACGCGCGGCACAGGCAGCACACGATCACGGCATCGCCGCCTGACATCGCGGCTGTATTGAGGGCGCGGCTTACTGAGCCGCGCCCTTTCTCTTTCCTGGACTCACTACTGAAACGCCACCTTGGCGCCGGCTTCCAGCTCTTCCATGCTGACCGTCTTGATGGTCTGGCCGCAGGACCAGCTGTGTCCGAAGGGATCGGTGAACTGCCCGTAGCGGTCGCCCCAGAACTGGTCGGCCAGCGGCATGATGACCTTCGCACCGGCGGCCACGGCATTTTCCCATAGCGTGTTCACGTCGTCGGTATGCAGGTGCAGCGTCACCGGAGAGCCGCCAAATGTCTCCGGCGTACGGCTGCTGCCCATGTGTTCTGGAAAGTCATCAGAGAGCATCATGTCCATGCCCAGCACCTTGAGGTGTGCATGCATCAGGCGCTTTCCATCGGGTGCCTGATGGCGGACTAGTTCGGTCGCGCCAAATGCCTTTTTGTAAAAGTCGATGGCGGCGGCGGCATTACTGACGGTGAGATAGGGCGTGAGGGTCTGATAGCTCATGGCTTTACTCCTTCGAAAAACCGGCTCCAGCATACGCTGTGGACATTGCAGGGACAACATTGGATGAGACAACCCAGACGGCCCAGACAAATGCAGACAACGGCAGAAATATCTGCGGCAGCGCCCCCGGCCCCCTCTGCTATGGTCTGCCGTTTTCTGTTGTGGCCTGCCGTTCTCTGCTGTCGTCTTCCCCTGATTTATCCTGACCGTGACCATGCACGACGACTCGATTCCTGAACTGCGCGGTTACGACGACGCTACGCTGGACCACGCCTTTGCTTCCTTGACTGCCGATCTGGAGCGCTCCGCCGCGGCGCTGCGTGGCGGCGATGCCGTGGAGCAGTTTCGCCTGGAGTGGCTGGGACGCAAACAGGGCAGGCTGAAGACAGTGAGCGATGCGTGGCTGAAGACCGCGCCGGTGGAGGCAAAGCGCGCGCTGGGCCAGCGCTTCAACGCGCTGAAGCAACGCATCGAGATGCTGCTGGTGGAGGCTGCCGCGGGCGGACCACACAGCGCCGGTGCGGGCCGGGGCGCTGGCGTCGCCGCCATGGACGTGACGCTGCCCGGCACGCGGCCGCGGCGTGGCGCGGAGCACCCGGTGTTGCGCGTATGGCATGAGGCAGTTCGCATCTTCGCGGCCATGGGCTACTCGGTCGGCACCGGACCTGAGGTCGAGACCGACTACTACAACTTCGAGTCGCTGAACTTCCCGCCCAACCATCCCGCGCGCGACACGCAGGACACGCTGGTGGTGGCCAACCAGGAGCGCAAGCCGCTGCGCGAGCGCCTGCTGATGCGCACCCACACCTCGCCAGTACAGATCCGCACCATGGAGCAGCAGCCGCCACCCATCCGCCTGGTGATCCCAGGCAAGGTCCATCGCAACGATGCAATGGACGCCACCCATTCCCCCATCTTCCATCAGGTGGAGGGCCTTTGCGTGGATGAGGGCATCACCTTCGCCGACTTGAAAGGCACGCTCGATTACGCGATGAAGGCCTTCTTTGGCTCGAGCGTAAAGACGCGCTTCTTCCCGTCTTTCTTCCCGTTCACCGAGCCCAGCGCAGACGTGCAGATCTCCTGCATCTTCTGCGGCGGCAAGGGCTGTCGCAAATGCAAGCACTCCGGGTGGATTGAGCTGCTGGGCTGCGGCATGGTGGACCCCGCCGTCTTCCAGTCGGTGCGCCAGAAGCAGCCAGCCTATGACCCGGAAAAGATCTCCGGCTTCGCCTTCGGCATGGGCCTGGACCGCATCGCGATGATGAAGTACGGCATCAGCGATATCGGGCTGCTGTATTCGGGAGATGTGCGGTTTTTGGAGCAGTTTGCGTGATGACAGCAGCTAAGAACCCGTCAGCAAGAAGAGCGGTCAGCAGTTCATGAAGACGAGACACTACCGCGAGCTCGAGGTCTGGCAGCGGAGCATGCAACTGGCTCGCACGGTCTATCGCGTCACACAGGCATTTCCCCGCGAAGAGGTCTTCGGGCTCACCAGCCAACTTCGACGTACCGCAGTTTCCGTGCCGAGTAACATTGCAGAGGGTCAGGGGCGCCTCACGGACAAGGTATTTCTCCACTATTTGAGCCAGGCTCGCGGTTCGCTCTACGAGATGGAAACGCAGATCCAGTTATCAGTCGATCTTCAGTTCATTTCTGCGATAGATGGGAGGCGATTCTCGCCGAATGTCAGGGACTCTCGCGCATGCTGAATGGATTGATGAAGACGCTTCGAGTTGCGCTCAATGCGCAGGAAGGAAGAACGCGGTGAGCCAGCGAGAGCGTATCGCATGCTTCGCTGACCGCCTTTCAGTTAACCGCTCCTTAGCCAACTGCTGCTTCCCAGCTGCCCTATGAACCTCCTCTCCCACTGGCTCCGCTCCTATCTGCCGCCGTTTCCTGCAAGCGACCGCGCGCTGGCGGACGACCTCACGCTGCGCGGCCTCGCCGTCGAAGGCGTCTTCGAAGTTGCCGCGCCGGTGGGTGGCTCTCTGTTCGAGATGGACATCACCACCAACCGCGTCGATGCCATGAACCACTACGGCGTCGCGCGGGAAGCAGCGGCGATCTATGGGCTGGCGCTTGCGCCGCTCAATGCCGAGCTGCCCACGGCGCAGCCGGGTGTGGGCTATCCTGTGCGCATCGAGGCTCCGGAACTGTGCGGGCGCTTCACCGCGCGGGTGCTGCGCGATGTGCACATCGGGCCTTCGCAGGGCACGGTAGCAGACCGGTTCGCCGCGCTGGGGCAGAAGCAGATTATGAATGCTGTGGATGCCAGCAATTACGTTCTGCTGGCGATGGGGCAGCCCACGCACGCCTTCGACCTGGACAAGATTGAAGGCGCAGTGATCGTCCGGCGCGCGCGCAAGGGCGAGCGGCTGAAGACGCTGGATGGCGTGGATCGCGTGCTCGATGCGGATGATCTTGTCGTCGCGGATGAGGCAAAGGCATTGGGACTGGCCGGCGTGATGGGCGGCTGGGACACCATGATCACGCCGGCGACGCGCAACATCCTGATCGAGGCAGCGTGGTTCGATCCCGCAGTGGTGCGCCGCATGAGCCGGCGTCATGCCATCCACTCTGACGCTTCGCACCGCTTCGAGCGCGGCGTAGACTTTGCCGCGGCGCCAGTCGCCTCGGCGCTGGTGGCGCAGATCATGCTGGCCAGCGGCGGCCACATTGCCGGCGACTTCGTTGACCTGATCATCCCGGCAGTAGAAGCGCGCATCGCGAAGCGCGCGCCGGTCTCTCTCTCCGTCGCTCGTGTGGCGCAACTGCTGGGCCGCACGGACGAGGGTCCGGGAATCACTGAGGAGGTCGTCACTGAAGTGCTCAACGCACTTGGCTGCCGGCTTGAACCGGCGGGCGACGGACGCTACGCAGTCACGCTCCCCACCTGGCGGCTGGACCTGGAGCGCGAGATCGATCTGGTCGAGGAGGTGGCGCGCGTCTACGGCTACAACCGCTTCGCCAATACTCTGCCTGCCTTCTCCGGCACCGTGCTGGAACTGCCGCATGCGCCCAAGCAGGCCGCAGTACGCGCAGTACTGCTCGGCGCCGGCTGCCATGAGGCGGTCAGCAGCAGCTTCTGTTCTGCCACCGAAGCAGATACATTTGCAGCACAGCCGGGGCAGGCTGTGGCCATGGGCAATCCGCTGAACGAAGAGGCCGGCATGCTGCGGCCGTCGCTGGTTCCCGGCATGCTGACCATGCTGGCGCATAACCTGAACCGCAACGTGGACGATGTGCGACTGTTCGAGATGGGCACTGTCTTCGCTGGCTCGACCGAACACGTGGATGAGGCGCCGGGCCTGGCCATCGGAGCGACAGGTGCGCTTCACAATGGGCTGCAACCCGGCCGGCCCTTCAACCTCTACGATCTGAAGGGACTGATCGAGGCGCTGGTTGGCCGCTTCGCCTCTCGCTCGGTTTACTACGACGCCTTCCCTGGCGATGCGGGTCTACTGCCGCGCTGGCTTCATCCGGGCCGCGCGGCGCGCTGCGTGGTCGATGGCTCGACCGTGGCCTACTTCGGCGAACTGCACCCCTATGAGGCGGCCCGGCGCAAGCTGCGCCAGCCTGTCTTCGCGGGCGAGGTCTACCTAGAGCGCCTCTTCCGCCAGGGGCTGCGGCAGCCGCTGGCGTGGGAGCTGTCCCGCTATCAGGTAGTCCGCCGGGATTTTTCGCTGGTGTTTCCAGACGCAGTGCACTGGGCGTCAGTCAGCTCCGCGCTAGACAGCCTGGCCATCGCCGAGCTGCAGGAGTACCGTCCGGCAGAGATCTTCCGCGATACCAAAGGCAAAGCGGTCCCCGCCGGGCACTACTCACTGCTGGTGGCGACCACCTTCCAGGCACCGGAGCGCACGCTGCGCGACGAGGAACTGCATGCGTGGTCGGACCGCATCGTTACTGCGCTCGAGGGGCTGGGCGGCCGGCTTCGCGGCTAAGCATTTTGCAGCCGTTGCCGATTACGGTACAAATCCACCGCTGGCAATGCGGAATGCAAAACGGGCGTTGCCATCGGCGATATACTGCGACTGGGAATGACCCATCCCCATGCAGTGAATGGCATGCAATGAGGACAGATGGCAACAGCAGCAGCAACATATATGGCAGAGCAGGACACAGCGCAGAATTTCGAGATGCCCCTGGCAGCCGCAGACTTTCAGGCGCTGGAAGAGCGTGTTCTGCGCGCGGTGGAGTTGTTGAAGGCGGAGCGCGAGGCGCACGCCGCAGCAGGCCGGAGAATCGAAGAGCTGGAGCGGCACGCTGCTGGGTTGGAGCAGCAGATCGCATCGCACGCAGAGCAGGGCGCAAAGATACAGGGAGAACTGAACCAGCTGCAGCAGGAGCGCGACCATGTCCGTGGCCGCGTGGAACGGCTGTTGAAGCACCTGGATGAATTTACGGCGTAGCGGCGGACCCATCGCCGGAATCTGAGAAGTGAAGCAGCAAAACCAGGAGAGAGAAGCCAGCACACCATGATCGAAGCCACCCAGGGCGTCACCGTCGAGATCTACGACCAGCCCTACCACCTGCGCGGCGAGGACTCGGCTTACATCGAGCGGCTGGCCACGCTGGTGGATGCGAAGATGCGCGCCGTGGCTGCCCAGGGCACCACGGTGGATTCACTGCGGGTGGCAGTGCTGGCAGCGATCAATATCGCCGATGAACTGATGACGCTGCAGGCGCGCCATCGCGCCCTGACCGGCTCTGTGACCCAGGCGGAGAGCACGCTGCGCAGCCGCACCAGCAACCTGAACGGGCTGCTGGACTCGATCCTGACTGATGAGCGCCGCACCGGCTAAGCCAAGGCCGCCTATCCCTCTCACAGTCTTGCCTTTCCCTTATTCACAGTCTCCACGATGCGTGCGTGCGAGCGCAGTCCGAGAGTTACGGAATAGTCAGCAGCAGGAGAGCAGATGGCGACCATCGTTCTGGTTCATGGCGTCTGGATGGACGCCTCGGTGTGGCGTGATGTTATCCCTGCGCTGCAGCAGGCCGGACACTCAGTCCATGGGGTGCAACTGCCGCTGACTTCCTTTGAAGACGATGTTGCCGCCACCAGGCGCGTGCTGGGCCATGCGGCGGGTGACATCACGCTGGTTGGCCACTCCTACGGCGGCGCCGTCATTACAGCCGCGGCCGCAGAGGACGCAAGAGTAAAGAAGCTGGTGTACATCGCAGGCCTGGCTGCGGAAGCCGGTGAGGTCTTCGGAGCGCTGATGGGCATGAAGCCGCCGGCTGCGCAGATTGACCTGCAACCCGATGCAGAGGGATTTCTGTGGGTTACCGCGGAGCAGTTCCAGGACGCCCTGGCGCACGATGTGCCGCACGAGCAGATCGCATTGCTGACTGCGGTGCAGAAGCCATACGCCGCCAAGCTGTTCGGCGCTTCGCTGCCATTGCCTGCATGGAAGACGCGGCCGAGCTGGTATCTGGTGGCTGCTGTCGATCGCATCCTCAGCCCCACTACCCAGCGCATACTGGCGCAGCGGATAGGAGCAACCATGCGCGAAGTGGATGCCAGTCACACGCCCCAGCTATCGAAGCCGCAGGCGGTCCTCGCCATCATCCAGGAAGCTGCGGCAGCATAGACCGCGCGGCTACTTCTGCGACGACTTGTCCGCCCCGCCTGCCGTTCCCGTAAAATTCCCTGTGCTGTGCAGCCCGGGCGCTTTCGTCATGAGGCAGGTTGGCCTGTTGCTGCGTCACTCTCTTCTTGAGCTCCTGCTTCTGTTCGTGTTGCTGGCCGCAGGCGGCATAGTGCTCTCCGGCGCCGTATGCTCGACGGAAGTGGGAGCGGCGGGCGTGGTATCGGTCTCCTCCGGCTTGATCTCTGACTTGTTTGCGGTCATGACTCTCTCCTTCGGGCGCTTCTTTCTCCTGGCGCGTTCAGCAAGACTGGTATGCGCGCGGAAGGATGCGGGCTGGAGCGGCAAAGCGCAGCACGGCGGCAATGTCAGACGGTGATTCAGACCAGGGTGAAGGCGTCACGCAATCGCCGCCAGGTCTGGGACAGATCTTCCGGAAGCACCCGGACCCCGCCCACCGTGGTCATGAAATTCGTATCGCCGGCCCAGCGCGGCAGGATGTGCAGGTGCAGGTGATCGGCCACGCCGGCACCAGCTGCCTGGCCAAGGTTCATCCCCAGGTTGATGCCATCGGGCCGGTAGGCATGCTCCAGTGCGCGGGTGGCGCGCTGCGCCAGCGCCATCATCTCCTGCGCGGTCTCGGCGGGCAGCCGGGCCAGCCAAGCCTCATGCGCATAGGGCAGGATCATCAGGTGACCGGTGGAATAGGGGTAGGCATTTAGACAGACGAAGCAGGTCTCCGCACGCAGGATGATGTTCGCGGCCTGCTCTGCTGCTTCTGCAGCCATGCCGTGAGCGATGGCGTAGTCCGCAGCGGCGCGCAGGTTGCAAAAGACACAATGCTGGTCGCCTGGCCATGCTGCCAGCTCGGGTGGCACTCCCTCGCGCGTCTCGTCCGACTTCGCCTGGGAGACGTAGGCGTGTCGCCAGGGGGTCCAGAGCTGGTCCATCCGCTGAGTATACGAAGGCTCTGGCTCGAACTGATATAGAGCGCGTCCGGCGCTCCCGCCTGGTGGTCTCGGACCGGCCGAAGCGGCGGCTTTCGACCTGTCCCGAACCGCATTTGCATGTCGTTTACCTTGCATTGATGGTGCCGTCACGCGCGCAACCAATGTTTGACGCACCCCTATGCGGTTGCTACACTTACCAATGAAGCCCTGTCTGCCTGGATTCGCAGAAACGGCTTCCACTGCGATCCCTGCCAATCCCGATACCAAGGTGACTTCCCACGGAGTCCACTCAAGCATTCGCCATCTTTCGGCGGATTGTCAGCGGACCCGGCGAAACCGCCTCCGGGCGCGGAGCAGGACACAGCGAATGCCCTGGGTTCGCCACCAACAAGGAAGCCGTAGCGGGGCAAGGCAGACCGGTTCACCCAACGGAGACTGCTTTGCACGCTCGCCCGCAAGGGCCTGACTTCCCCGAATGGCGCACCTGGCCGGCTCCCGCGCGATGAGCTCCGCAAGAGTGCGTCGTTCAGAGGGGCTGAGGCGGTACCTGGAACCGCCGACGAATCCGGAGCTGGTTGCTATGGCAGACGCCCAATATTCCGAACACACCGAGAGCACACCCCTGAACACTCAACTGGAAACCCCTACGCTTGATGCCGCGACGGAGCAGGAACAGCCGTCGACCGAATCCACCCACCACCAGCACCATGCCGGCGAGGCCGATAACGGCGCCGCCAGCACTGCCGCACCCTCCGGAGCCCACGCCGCCACCGCCGCATCGGCAGACGACGATATGAGCATGGAGGACTTCGCGGCTGCGCTTGAGTCCTTCGACCGAGAGCAGGCAGCCGAGGCTGCGCTTGCCCAAGGCGATGAGAACAGCATCGTGACCGGCACGGTGATCAAACTCACCGACAAGCATGTGGTGGTGGACGTTGGGCTGAAGAGCGAAGGCCTGATTCCGCTGGAGCAGGTGACCGATCACACGGGCCAGTCCAAGCTGAAACCGGGCGACCAGGTGGAAGTCGTTGTCGAGCGGGAAGAGACCGAAGGCGGCTACCTGCTGAGCTATGACAAGGCGCAGCGGCACCGGGTGTGGGACGCCATCGAGAAGGCCTTCAATGACAAGGTTCCAGTGACCGGCACCGTGCTTGGCCGGGTCAAGGGTGGCGTCACCGTCGATATCGGCATCAAGGCGTTCCTGCCGGGGTCGCAACTGGAGATTCGCCCAGTCCGCAATCTCGATGCTTACATCGGCCAGCAGATTGAAGTCCGCGTTATCAAGCTGAACAAGAAGCGCGGCAACGTGGTGGTCTCCCGCAAGGAGCTGCTCGAAGAAGACCAGAACTCCAAGCGCGTCCTGACCCTGGAGCACTTGGAAGAGGGCGCGATCCTGAACGGCACAGTGAAGAACCTGACCGACTACGGCGCCTTCGTCGACCTGGGCGGTATCGACGGTCTGCTGCACATCACAGACATGTCCTGGGGACGGCTGACCCACCCGCGTGACCTGGTCAACGTGAACGACGAGATCCAGGTAAAGGTGTTGAAGTTTGACAAGGACAAGCAGCGTGTCTCGCTCGGCTTCAAGCAGCTGACGCCTGATCCGTGGCTGGATGCCGTGGAGCGTTACCCCATTGGCGCGCGGGTGCGCGGCCGCATCCTCTCAGTCACCGACTACGGCTCCTTCGTCGAGCTGGAGCAGGGCATCGAAGGTCTGGTCCACGTCTCGGAGATGACCTGGTCCAAGCGCATGAAGCATCCGTCGAAGATGGTCAAGCCGGGCGATGAGGTGGAGACCATCGTGCTCGCCGTGAACCCGAGCGACCGCCGCATCTCGCTCGGCATGAAGCAGCTGCTCGAGAATCCGTGGGAGCATTTATCCGAGCGCTATCCCACCGGCGCCATTGTCGAAGGCCGGGTCCGCAACCTGACCGACTTCGGCGCTTTTATCGAGATCGAAGATGGCATCGATGGGCTGGTGCATGTCTCCAACCTGAGCTGGACCAAGCGCGTGAAGCATCCCTCCGAAGTGTTGAAGAAAGGCGAGAAGGTACGCGCTGTCGTGCTCGGCGTTGAGGCGGAGAATCGCCGCCTGTCGCTCGGCATCAAGCAGCTGCAGCCCGATGTTTGGGAGACCTTCTTCGATCAGCATCGCGTGGGCGACGTGCTCAAGGGCAAGGT
>JBBRLT010000024.1:0-42375 GCA_038231235.1 Terriglobales bacterium | reverse complement strand
TTGCCAGGCGCTCCAGTTCGGCTCTCTGTACCTGGCTCACAACTAACGCATGCTTCTTCGGGCGTCCTCGACGAGGCTCCATGCCTCACCTTAAAACAACCACCTTTTATATACAATCTATTTATGACTCAGAAGACTAGTGGATGGTCTTCATCTTGCGCTGCATGTAGTCCATCATCACGTACTCGCCCAACCGATCCGGCGTGGTGAAGTAGGCCTTGCCGCGGCACATGGATGTGACCTTCTGCACGAACTGCACCAGGCCATAATCCTGCGCCAGCATGAAGGTGTTCACCATGATGTTCTTGCGCTTGCAGCGGCTCACTTCTTCGAGCGTCTCCGCAATCACCAGCGGGTCCAGACCGAAGGCGTTCTTGTAGATGCGCCCGTCGGGAAGGGTAAGGGCGGAGGGCTTGCCGTCCGTAATCATGACGATCTGCTTCATGTCCTTGCGCTGGCGGTCGAGCACGCGCTGGGCCACGCGCAGACCCTCACGGGTGTTGGTGTAGTAGGGGCCAACCTTGACACGGGCGATCTGCGAGATCGGCATCTCTTCCGCTGAGTCATGAAAAAGCACGAGCGAGAGCGAGTCGCCCGGGTATTGCGTTCGAATCAGATGTGAGAGCGCCATGGCCACGCGCTTAGCTGGTGTAAAGCGGTCTTCTCCATACAGGATCATGGAGTGTGAGCAGTCCAGCATCACCACGGTGGCGCAGGAGCTCTGATACTCCGACTGATGCACGTGCAGGTCGCTGTATTCGATGTTGAGCGGCACGGCGACGCCTTCGCGGGAGAGCGCGCTGTTAAGCGTGGTGGTGACGTCGAGGTTCAGCATGTCCCCAAATTCGTAGGGCTTGGATGCGCCGGAGGCCTCAATGCCACTGGCCCAGTGGCGGGTGTCGTGGCGGCCGTAGCTGGACTTGCCGAGTGAGCCGAGCAGGTCGCGCAGCGTCTTGAAGCCGAGGAAATCCAGGCTCTTGTCGGTCACTTCAAAGCGCGCCTCGGTCTCCTGCCGGCCAGTCTGGCCAGGCGTTGTGGCAGCGTGGTTGGGGTCGTGCGGCGCGTCGACCGAGACATATTCCTCCTGCTGCATGCGCTCCACCAGCTGGTTAATGAGCTGTTCCCGCTGCTCCTCTGACATCTGGTCGAAGCGCTGCTGTCCGTCCTCGTCGAACAATTCACCAGCTTCAAGCGCCTGGCGGATAGCCTCGCGCAGGTTCTCCATGGTGTGGTCGCCGTTCAACTCGGCGAAGCGCGAGAAGGGGTCCTGAAAGCCAGAGTCGAGCAAATAGTCCGAGAGAGCCTTCAGCAGATCGTCCATCTCGATCTCGGACGCCAGGTCGCCGTTGTACTTGGTATAGCGGACGCGCTTCATGCCTTCAGCCTAGTCCTTCACTGCGCCGGGCGCCAACGCGCAGATTGGTGCGGTGGTAAGCCGCATTTCTGTCAATCGATCCAGTCGCATCGGTCGTTCCGCTTCGGAAATGGACCGTGCCCTTTGAACTGTGGCAGCGATATGTGTCACAGCACCGGCGGAAATGAGGTCCTTTCGAAGCAAGGACTCGGCGTGAAGACGAAAGTGTCTTTCGGATGCACGCTCGCACAAAGTCCGAAATCTGCAGGCGGCATTCCGTGGGCGGCTGGTGAAGGTGGGAGCAGGGGCGATAGGCGCTGCGGGTATCTGCACTTCTATCCCGTTGAGATATTCATCTGTCTGCAGTTGTGTCCAAGCGTTAATTCCAGTGACCCGTGAATCGCGGTTCTGAGAACTCCAGCCTGCTCGAAGGAGGGTCCCATCCTGATCAACGCAAGTTTAGCGACTGAAGTGTTCGAGCAGGTTGTCGGTGTCGCGTGTCACGGAGCGAAGCGTGTAGCCAGCGTTCAGGAATTTCTGCAGGCAGTCTTCGCAACTTCCGTTGAAGCGGCCGTCAGTAGATCCGTAGACGAGAAAGTCATCGTGGGTAGCGAAAAATTCCTGATAAGTGGTGGTTCTCAGACTGATATGGGTCCATCGCGCCAGCCTCCGGTCGCTGACCAGTACGAAGTCATCTGCCGTGGCCGCGCCGAACCAGAGCCGCCGCCGGATTTCCGGGGGAGCGTAGTAGTCCAGATAGAGATAGTTGTGCGCCTCGGTAACCAGAATATCCAACCCTGATGTATCGCCGAGGAGTGCCCCATCGCGCTCCAGGGGGCGACTGGGGCTAGCGCTGAACTTGAAGTTGCTGGCGGGCTCTACCTGCGCAAGATCCGCGCCCCGCGTGGCGCGGGCAGCAAGCCCCGCATCACCGAGTACGAGCAGAATCATCGCGGCGAGGAGACCTCGCGGAATCGACAACCCCGCTGTCTTCTTTGTTGCCGCCTGCGCCAGGAGCAGTCCGAAGCCCGCCGAGGATGCCACGAAGTATCGCTCGAAGAAGGGACCGTGCGTCAGCTTTGCGCCCGCGATACCAAGGATTGGTAGAAGAAGGAGGCCAACACCCAAGACGAGCTCTTCCCTGGAAAAGGTCAGTTCGCGACTGGACAAATATTCGCTGGACCTTCGTTGAAAGGCAAACAGCGCGAAACTGAGGAGCAGCAGACCAAGCGCGCCGCCGAACATGGACACCAGGGATTGCTGGATGACGATCTGCGGATGAGACAGAGGTTGCGCATCGGGCTGGATTGCTGCGTACGTCCGCCGCATGTGCGCAAACAGCGGCGCAACCGACATCAAAGGCAATGCAAGGGCTGCGATCACGGGCAGATGGATCTTTCTCCTGCGCAACAGTTCGCTGCACTCCGCCAGTAGAAATGGAACGACCAGATAGACGGCGTAGATGTGCGTGAGCAGAGCGCCCAGGTAGCAGACCGCCAGCGCCACCACCCAGCGATTGATTTGCCATGGTTGCTGGTTCGCCCGTTCTCGCGCGCGCTGCCAGCAGACCATCATCAGGCCGCACCACCCCAGCACGATGCCGTGCGCGCGCGCCTCATAGGCGTAGGAATGGGCAAGTGTGAAGAGTGGGGCCAAAGCGGCTATCGCGCCGGGCACGCGCCCCAGCCTGCGTGATGTGAATGCGTAGAGGCAGATACAGAAGATCCAGACGCCCAGGATTGCAGGCAACCGGGTCGCGATCAGTCCTTCTCCAAAGAGCCCCTGGCTGGCACGGCTCAGCACATAGAAGAGCGGAGGATTGAAATCGGAGCCGTTGAGCACCGCAGTCCAGGTTGCGTGGAAGCTGGGCAGCCGGCAGAGATAGACAGTAAAGAGTTCATCGAACCAGAATGCTTTGAGCGAAGCTCGTAACAGGACATCAGCAAAATACAGCGTCGAGAGAAAAAGAAACCCCGCGACGGTCGTGGCTCCGGATTTGTGTCGAAGTAGGAAAGTGCGAGCATGCATAGGCGGTCTGCTGGTGATTGTAGATCGCCCCTCGGGGCGACCATCCCATTATGTTGTGAGGGCCCGACTCATGATGCGATTGAAGCCCAGCTGCTTCCAGCCAGGCACTAAGAGGAGGCGCAGGCCAAGGGCGGCGCCAGGGCAATGCAAAATCGCGGCTGCATGCGTGGGATACACTTGGACCGGCGCTTGCGCGGATGATGCGCTCAGATTCGAGTGCCAGAGACCCGATGTGTTTGGGAATAGATCAAGGGACATGGCGGAAGATTTGAAATGAGTGCCTGTCCGGTTTGTAACAGCGACGACGCCGAGCTATACATCGAGGGCAACGATGACGCGATCAAGGCCGAGTCGGTTGGCTCGTCGCGTACGCTGCTCTCGCACGGCAGGATCCTGCGATGCATCGCATGCGGACTTGCGTACCGCTCGTTCCGGCCCAGAGACGAGGAGCTTGCCGCCCTGTACCGCGCCGCAGATGACAGCACCTACGAGGCGGAGCGTCCCAACCGCCTGCGGACTGCGCTGCGCCACCAGAAGCTGGTAGAGAAATACGTGGACGGCGCCAGCAGCAACGGCAGGCGGAAGTTGCTGGATGTTGGGTGCGCCTCGGGCGCATTTCTGAAGGTGATGGAGGCCGCAGGCTGGCAGGGGTATGGTGTGGAACCAGCGGAGGCGCAGTACCGGCGAGCAAAGGCGCTGCTGGGGGCGGAATCGCGCGTTCAGCAGTGCGTCTTGCAGGACGCGCAACTCGATACCGCATTCGACCTGATTACGCTGTTCGATGTGCTGGAGCATGTGGTCGATCCGGTGGACTTTCTTCGGACAACTGCTTCGCACCTGGCGGACGGAGGACATCTGCTGCTGAATGTTCCCCGGATCGACAGCTTTCCGTCCCAGGCATTGCGGTCACACTGGCCGCTGCTGCTGGCCGAGCACCTGAACTACTTCACACTGCAGAGCCTGCGCCTATGCGGCAGCAAGGCGGGGCTGAAGCTGGTGCATCATGGTCAGCGCCCGGCGGCATTCTCGCTCTCCTATGTATTGTTTCGCGCAGAACAACATGGCATTCCCGGCGCTGATGCGGCGCGATCGTTTCTGGGGTCATCCGGGCTGGGAGGGACGTCCATCCCAGTATGGCTGGGCGAGGTCTACGCCTTCTTCCGCAAGCCGGCAGCCGCGCCGAAATCAGGCCACAACGTGATGCATGATGCAACGGGGGGAAAGCGGATTTGATTCTGAACGAAGCATTGCGGCCGCGCGAGCAGGCAGGTGGCGGCGAAGCGAGTCGCGCTGGCCTGCGCTGGCCGATCGAACTGGCCTGGACCCTGCCGTTTCTCATTCTCTACTGGGTGAATATCGCGCATCACTATCTGTGGCGCGATGAGCTGAATGCGTGGACCATCGCGGTGGTCAGTCCTACGCTGAGTGCTCTGTTCAGGCTGGTGCACTACGAAGCGCACCCCTGGCTGTGGTACGTGGTGCTGTGGCTGCCTTCGCGCATCACCACTGCGCCGGTAGCGATGAAGTGGGTGGAGGCCTGCATCGGGACCGCGATCTACCTGGTGATCGGCCTCAAGTCCCCCTTCACACGGCTGGAGAAGGTGCTGATTTTTCTTGGCTACTTCGTGGTCTTCGAATACACAGTAATGAGCCGCATGTACGGCATCATGCTGCTGTGCGCGCTGCTGTACGCATGGCGGCGCATGGAGAAACCGCAGGGCGTGGTGGGCATTGCCGCCATTCTCTCTGTCATGGCGAATTCGGATATGACGGGGGTTCTGCTCTCGGGCGCCTTGCTGCTGGCTTACGCACACGAATGCTGGACCTGGCGCGAGCAGTGGACTGAGCTGGGGCTCACACGGGCGCGGATAGCGGCAGCACTCCTGCTGTACCTGGGCGCGGTCGCCATCTCCATCCACAGCCTGATGCCGGCGCCGGACATCAGCTGGCAGTCGTCCGGCAGGCTGTTCTCGGAGGCCTTCCGGCCAGTGCATATCGCGCGGGCCGTAGTGGATGTCGTTGCAGCGCCCTGGTGGCCGATCTCGGGCGAGTTCCCCACCCGGTTCTGGGACACCGACGTGCGTACGCAGCGCGGACTGGAAGTGCTGATGCCGCTGGTGCTGTTCGCCTACTGGCACTGCTTCCGGCGTCGGCGGAACGCCCTGCTGCTGATGGCGCTCGCGCTGGGGTGCGCCATCTTCTTCGCCGATGCCGTGTATCTCGGCCGGGTCCGGCACTGGGGCATTACCCTGACCGCATTTCTGGTTGCAATATGGTCGATGCGGGCACAATTGAACGCGCTTCCAGTGAAGGGCAGGGCATCACGGCTGCCTGCGTCTGCGTATGCGCTCCTCGGCCTTTCGGCGATTGCGGGTGGGGCTGCGATCTTCTCATCTTGGACTCATCCGTTTTCACAGTCTGGCAACGTTGCAAAGTGGCTGCAAGACAATCACCTGGCAGACGCGGCACTGGTAGGGAACCCTGATGTGAGCTTCGCCAGCGTGGCGGAACAACTGCAACGGCCGGTCTACTTTCTGGAATGCGCCTGCACAGACAGGTTCAAGCTGTTCTCCAGGGATCGCGAGACCTTTCTCGAGCAGGAACTTGCGGACAGGCTCGCTTTGGCGCAAAAGAACCTGAAGACGGACACGCTGATTTATGTGTGTTACCGGCCGCTGATGACGCAATTTGACTTGCCTCGATTCGCCCGCAGATCGCTGACGGTTACGCCGATGGCCAGCTTTCCCGGGGCCGATGCTTCACTCGAGAGCTTCTACATTTACCGCGTAACAAAGTCTCACGGGCAGTGATGCCATAACCCGGGTGCCGAGGAATCGCTTGACGGTGCGGACCCCACAGCAACCTTGGCGCGCTAGATTCGAGACATGCGGCGAGTACGCTTCCTATGATCTTGCTGAAGACCCTGAGTATCGTGCTGGTGCGGACGCGCAATCCGCTGAACATGGGCGCGGCGGCGCGGGCGATGCAGAACTTTGGCGCGCGCGACCTGCGCGTGGTGGAGCCGTATGAGACCTCCTTCCGCGAGGCTCGCTCGGCAGTTGGGGCGGAGGATGTGCTGAGCGGAGCGCAAGAGTTTGCCAGTGTCGCAGACGCGGTGGCCGATTGCCGCCTGGTCGTCGGCACGACGGCGGCGCGCCGCCGGGAGCTGCATCAGCCACTGGTCGAACTGCAGCACGCGGGGCCGCCGGTGCGGAGCGCCTTGGCTGAGGGGCGCGTGGCGCTGCTGTTTGGATCCGAGAAGCATGGGCTGACGCGCCAGGATATGGACCACTGCCACTGGCTGCTACATGTGCCGGCACGGCCTGAGCAGCCTTCGTTGAACCTGGGACAGTCCGTGGCGGTGTGCCTATGGGAGCTGGTGCGGGATGCCGCCGCCGGCGCGAAGACGGAGCGGGTGAGTGCGCAGTCCGGCGATCTGGAGCGTCTGGGCAGCCTGCTGATGGAGTTGCTGGATGCGGGCGGCTATACCGATCCTGACACTGCGGAAGGAACAAGCGGTGAGTTGCGGCGGTTATTGCTGCGTTATCACTTCACTGAGTCGGATACACATCTGCTGATGGGGATGGCGCGGCAGGTTTTATGGAAGCTGCGCAGCTAGCGAGCTAGCGAACCAGCGAGTGCTGGCTGCCGCAGCGCGGCTTTCAGCGGTGTCCCACCCTGGTCGTAGGCAAGTCGACCGGCCTTACCCGACGCCACGCGGCCAGATAGTATGTTGCAGATTCCAATGAGGGGCGCATGCAGGGTCGCAGGCAAGTCGACCGGCCAAAGCCGTGGCACATACGTCGCGAGGAGATTAGCTCGCCCTGGTTATTGCTCTTCCATCGGCTGGAGTGGGGATTGTCCTGGCTGGCCTGGGCTCTGAGCCAGTGGGCGCTTCTTGATGTGCTGGAGCATCTCGGCACATTCTCTGTGCTGGTCGCGGTGATCTTCTATTTTTCTGAGAGTGGCAATCGTCGCAAGCAGCGGCACTATCAGGCGTGGCAGGTCGTGAACACTGCCCAGGGAAAGGGCGGCAGCGGCGGACGGGTTGAAGCACTGCAGGAGTTGAACTTCGACCACGTCTCGCTGGTGGGTGTCGATGCAAGCGGGGCGTTCCTGCAGGGAATCACCCTGCCGCGCGGCAATCTGAGTCGCTGCGATCTGCATGCCTCGGATCTGCGCAACAGCACACTCAACGAAGCCACGCTGACCTTCTGCAACCTGCGCGATGCGAACTTCCGCTACGCAGATCTGTCCCAGGCGCGGCTGGACAACGCGCAGCTACAGGGGGCCGATCTGCATGGAGCCAAACTACGCGGGGCCTTCCTGGAACAAGCAGACCTGAGCGGGGTCGATTTGCGGGAGACAGATATGAGCGGGCTGGTCTACGACCACATCGATGCGATGCGTCTTGCCAATGTGTGGGGCGTGCAGAATGCACCGCCCGGCTTTATGGACTATGCCATGAGGCACGGCGCGGTCAGCATCGAGATGGACGAGCCGTGGAACCAGCTGTTCCAGGAGAAGGCGAACTAGCTTCCTCCTTCGTACCCACCCTACGCTTTGCGTAGGATGGGGCACCCTCATCCTTGCACTCATCACCGCAATACTTTGTCATCCCGACGGCGGCGTCACCGAGATAGGCTGTCATCCCGACCCGTCGCCACCGCATACTCTGTCATCCCGACCGGAGCACAGCGAAGTGGAGGGATCTGCTTTCTCTGCGCCTATCTTCGCTGAGACAGCCAGCACAGCGGATCCCTCCACTCCGCGGCTGCGCCGCTGCGGTCGGGATGACAGGGTTGCGACTGCGGCGCTACGTCCGAGGCGACCGGCTAACGCGGAAATGAGCTAGACAACCACTGCCCGGTTCCTGTGGAACAGATAGTGGTCCAGCGAGTACAGGCCAGCGCCGAAGGCAGTCAGCACCAGGCAGGCGAACAGAAATGAGAATGGATCGGCAGCCAGGAATTTGCTCGGGTCCGAAGAGAAGGCAGTCGCCAGGGCTTCGCGATCCGCCAGCAGGTAGGCCACGAACATGTCACCTACAAGCAGAAAGGCGGTGAGCCGGGTGAGCAGACCGAAGATCAGCAAAATGCCGCCGAAGAGCTCGAGCGATGCGATGGCTGGAGCCATCAGCGACGGCAAGGGAACATGCAGGGTGCCGAAGTACTCCGCTATTTTCGAAATGTGCTGAAGTTTGCCCCAGCCATTTTGCGCGAACTGCCAGCCCCAGTAGAGCCGGATCAGCAGCAGCAGGGGAGACCTGGCATGAGCGAAGAGTTCTTCCAGGCGGTTGTAGCCAGAAAATAAAGTCGATCGAAGTGGCATGCTTGCGCTTCTCTTGCGGGGTTGCCGCTGGGGAGCTACGACGTTCCAGATGGGCAGCTGGCGAGCGCATATGCGGCGCCTGCAGCCGTAGACGAATGCTTCATTCGGTAGACGCTAGCAGATAAACTCAGTTACAAAAAGGTGCCAGTTTCAGCGTGGCATGAAGCGGCTACGCCGTGGCATCCCGGGCCGCATCCGCAGCGGAGACCACCGCGCCCTCTGCCTGATGTTCACGCAGGATGCGAGTCAGCAGCGCGACTCCGCTCTTGACCCGCGCCTCGCTCGCGGCAGTGAAGCAGAGGCGCACGTACTTGCTGTTTGTTTTCTCGACAAAGAATGCGTGGCCGGGCGCAACGGTGAGCCCCTTCTTCTCCGCGGTAGCCAGCAACAGGTCCATATCGACGGAGTGTGGCACCTTGCACCATAGGTACAGGCCGCCGCCGGGCGCGTGGAAAGAGAGCAGGCCTTCCTCGATACCGGGATGGGCGGCGGCTACTGCCGCATCCCGCAAGGTGGCATGATGGCGCCGCAGTTTCTCTAGGTGCCGGTCAAATCCGCCGCTCTCGACGAACTCCGAGAGTGCCAGCTGCGTCAGGCCGTCCGTGAATAGATTGGCGCGCATCTTGATCAGCGAGAGCTGCTTGACCATATAGAGCGGCGCTACCATCCATCCCAGCCGAAGCCCCGGTGCCAGCATCTTGGAGAAGGTACTGAGATAGACGACGAGTGAGTGCTGGTCCAGCTTGTGCAGACTATCGGGAGCAGGACGGCCATTGAGATACGTCTTCGAATAGACGTCGTCCTCAAGGATGGGCACGTGATACCGCGCGGCCAGATCGAGCAACCCGCGGCGAGTGGCGAGGGGCATCACGCGGCCGGTGGGGTTCTGGAAGCTTGGCATAGTGAAGATCAGCTTGGGGCGATAGCGGATGATCGACTGCTCCAGCTTTTCGAGCGACCAGTCCGTCTCCCAACCAATTAACCGGGCGCCAGCCGCGCGCAGACACTGAATGGCTCCCGGATAGGTGGGGTTTTCAACGATCGCTACGTCGCCATGCTGAATCAGGCAGCGCGCCAGCAGATCGATAGCCTCCTGCGCGCCGGAGGTGATGAAGACATGATTTGCCTCCACCTTCAACCACTTTCCAATGGACCGGCGCAGTCGCGGTTGGCCCTCCGTGGGCGCTACCGCAAGGGCGCGCGGAAAATCCTTGGCGATCACCTTGTTGATGCATCCGTGATATTCGGCCGTCGGGAAGCATTCCAGGGACGGAGTGCCAGCGGAAAGTGGATGAGGCAAACCCGACTCGCCATTGCGCGCCAGCATGTCCAGCACTGGCTCGTCCAGCAGGTGCGCACTCTCAGAGATCTTTCCGCTCCAGGAGAACGATTCCCCCTCCCGCCGGGGGCTGCACATGAAGGAGCCCTTACCCCGGATGCGCCGGATCAGTCCACGCTGCTCCAGTTCGTCGTAAGCAGCGGTCGCGGTGTTTCGGCTGACACCCAGATCCAGCGCGACGGTTCGTTCGCTGGGCAGGCGTCCACCGGGTTCAATCAGGCCACCCTGCAACATCTGCTCCACATGGCGCGCCACCTGCATCACCAGGCGCTCGGAGGCATCCGCCGTCATGGGGCTCAGGTGAGGAAGGCTGTGCGGGGTGGTATGTATTGCCATAGTCTTTATCGACTCGCGTTCAGTGCCGACGTGCCAGCAGGAAGGCGCCTCCGATTGCAAGGCATCACCGTCCCTTCCAGTAGACATGAAACACTGGGTTAAGGTTACAGAGGGCTCGGCGTTGATCGGCTATATTTACAATGCCGAGGGGTACCGTGTGGCCATGGGCACGATCCGTTCGTGGAGCTGCGATCCCGGCGTCAATGGTTTCCACACGACCAACGACTATATTCTGGGCCTCTCGGGCGAACAGGTGACCGAGATGGCAGTGGCCGGGAACACCATGGCCTGGCAGCATACCAACGTATATGCTGCGGGCACCTTGCTGGCTACCTATGACAGCAACGGTTTGCACTTCTACTTGAACGATCCCTTGGGCACGCGGCGGGCGCAAACCGATTATGCCGGAGTGCTCGAACAAACCTGCTCCAGCCTGCCCTTCGGCGATGGTCTCAGCTGCACCAACTCTACGGAGTATCCGACCGAACATCACTTCACCGGCAAAGAAAGAGACGCAGAGAGCGGCTTAGACTACTTCGGCGCAAGGTACTACGGATCGAGCATGGGACGATTCATGAGCCCGGACTACAGCGCTTCGCCTCCTCAGTTCCCAGGTCATGGCAGGTTTAATGGGTGGAAGCAACGATCCGAATGTTAGCGTCGGAATCGCGTTTCCTGCCGGGTTTGCAGAGGCAATTGAGGGAGGGACCGCCTCGGAGTACAGCATCCAGACTGCACGGGGTGCTCTGGCGACTGATGTACAAACGAACATCACCGCAGAGCAATTCGGTAGGAACCTAGAGGCGAGTGGGTACACGAAATCAATTGCAGCGGATGGCGTGACCCCGCTGTACTCGAAAGGAAATGAAGTCTACTCGATATATCGAAATGCCAGATCAACTCAGGGTCCCGCTGCCAATCTCCAGATCAATGGCGAAGTTATTAGGAAGATTAGACTTCAATAAGGAGTGATTATGCATTGGGTCGAAGATGAGAGCATGTTCGCAGTTGCTTATCAAAGAGCGCTCGACTGCGCTTCTACAGACAGTGGGCGACTACCAACTTCTCTGAAAAAGCTGCTCTTCAATGATGTTGATCTCTGCTCGCGAGCATTTGCAAATTTTGTTCAAAGTCTGCTGACTTGGTCTGAAGATGATGCGTGCTCCTTCGTGGTGCTGAGACCCGACCCGGAGTACTACTTCCATCACTTCTTCAAACGGTATCCAGTGGTCGAGGTGGAGCGGGGTATGTCGGCGGATGAGTTCATCGCGATGCTAAATGAGGGGCCGCCTGAGAGCCGTCCTGATGCTCTAGGAATCATCTACTCGGAATATGTTGTTGTGCCGCCATCGATGCGTTGGTTCGTTCATGCGCTGCGTTCAGCCGGAGATGACGGGGGGCATCTGTGGGTTCCTTCAGAATGGCTGGAGAGGATCGCCGCTGTGTATCCCTATGCGACTGCTGACGAGCGCCAGCGGCTTGCAGAAACGCCAGCGGCGTCCTGAGTCTGTCCCTCCGCAGAAAGCTGTGGCAGGCCGTCCCTTCGGGGGCGGCCTTGCTTGCGTCTGTGGCCCTCGTTGGGAGCTGTGGCGGTGCGAGCGAAGGCTGCCTTGCTGTCGCATGGGGAGCAGGGTGACACGTCACCCAGAATGGGAGCTGCGCAGCAACTTTAGGTTGCTGTGCGGGAACCATAATGGAATCAAGTAGCTAAGGGAAAAACGGGTCTGGAAGGTTGCTATAGAGGAACCTTGAAGGTCCCGTAGGGGAAACTGCTGAAAACAAAGGCCGACGGGCATCTGTGGCGGAATACCCTCCGCTCCGGCATCCGTCAAGGCTCTGCGCTGCGCTCCGACCGCTATGCGGCGCGCAAGGGACGCGCGGCCTTGACCGACGCCTCCGCTGCGGGTGTTGCTGGTTATGAGGAGCATGTCTGCTCCTCCGTTCTCGAAGAGAACCGGAGTGCACAGTTCAATGGCACCGATCCAACTCATATCCAAGGCTCTGGAGAAATGAGCGGCTTTAGCTTTACATTCGCCAACTCCAAGTTGGAAGCAAATCAGACTCCGGCAGGAACCTTCATGTTCTCTGGAAGTCCAGAAGCCGCAGGAGCGGCTCTGGAACGATCAGGGTTCCAGAATATGCATGGGGCGGGCGCAAACGGGGGCATGAGTGAGTATCGAACATTTGGGAATGGGGTCATGGGCGCAAATGCGGGCCATTTCAACGTCCAAATGATTCAGACCAATCCCAGAGAATCGCTACCGAGCACAAGCGGCAATATGCATTTCGGTGAGCACTCTCCTCTTGGCTTGGGCGCGTTCGAGCACATAGGCTCTGAGGTGCGGAAATGATAGCCGAGAGGAAGAAGCTCGGTAGTTGGTTCGGAATCGTCAGCCTACTGCTGTGCATCTCACTCTGGCTAATGCTGATTGTTCCTCCCTTTAGACCGTTCTTCGGTAGACACGCTGTACCTCAGATCGTCGTTCAACTCACTGCTTCGGTTCTCCTGAGCCTTATCGCCGGTTTCCTCCAAAGCAGAAAATGGTGGTTGCTAACAGTAGTCGCTGCTGTATCGTTGGCAGTCCTTCTGTTTGGAATGCATTCGAGTTGAGGCCGATAAGACCGCGAGAGCTAACCGGGTCGTCCCTCTGGGGCGGCCTTGCTGCGTCTGGAGCCTTCCCCGGAGAGCCGTGGCGACCGAGAGAAAAAGCCACGCTGCTCCGCATCGGCTTTAGGGTGACACGTCACCCCGGCGTGCGTGCCTGCTTCGGGTGCGTCTCTCACTAGCACCTGGGCCAAACTTCAAGCTGAAGAACCAGGTCACGGGTACGACGCAAGCCCCGGGTGGTCTGGGCTATGATGCGGCAGGTGGCGTCGTGGACGATGGGGTAAACCAGTATCTCTACGACGGAGAAGGACGTATCTGCGCCGTTGCCAACGGCCGGCGCGGTCAGTGATAAATTTCAACCCGGCTTACGCATTTCCTGCAAACTGAGGGACAGGCGTCATCCGCCGGCGGGGTGTTCCCCGCAGGATCGCACCGCGCAGCACACATCGCAGCACACACCGCAGTGCAAAAGGAATCCCAGCTCTCTGCTGCTTCCAGAGGGCTGGGATTTGGAGAATGCACCAGGACTGCTCCCCGCCTTACTGCACCTCGATGGCGTTGACCAGTGGCTGGTTGGTCGTGCCGTTCGTGAAGCTGATCACGACCTGTCCGCTGCTGTTGGCGGTGGCCGAAAACGACTTTACGATTGCGGTGTATTCGGCGCCTGTCGCCTTCACGATGTCGAAGTTCGGCAGGACGTTCGTCCCGTTGATGGCGACATTGAACACACGGGATCCGGCGGTGCTGAAGTACAGCTCAGCAAAGTGCAGCTTCACGGTGTGCGCGCTTCCCGCAGTGAAGCCGGGAATGGAGTAGTTAAGTACGCCCTCGCGCTCCGTCTGGTAGACCGCCTGCGTTGCAGAGTCCCCTGCGGGTACCACGATAGCGTGTGTAGTTGAGTAGGTGCCTCCAGCGTTGTAATCCTTGTCCGCGGAGAAGGTCCCTACCGCTGCGGTGCTGCCGGAGTCAATCTGCACTGCGCCCCCGCCGCCTCCGCCGGACGCGCAGGTTCCGTTACCCGCGTACGACGGCAGATAGCTCGGATTCACACCCTTCTGCACCGAAGCGCCCTGGTTGTTGACCACGTGCGTGATGGAGCCGCTGCCGTTGAGGAAGACGGTGACCGCATCGGTGACGTTCACTCCCGTCACGTTCGGCACCTGGATTGCCGTATCCTCCACGATGTTCACGCCCTGGTTGAAGTAGGAGTACACACCCATTCCATAGCCATGGTGGGAGCACACCGTACTGGCCACCGTATACGAGGGGTAGCCATTCGCTGTGCCATTGGACCAGGCTGCCTGATTCGGCACATCGTAGGGCAGCTCGGCCTGGTAGAAGATGGTCTCTCCGCCATTGCCGTTCCAAACCACCTCGCCCTGCTGGAAGTGCTCAATCGCCAGTCCCAGAGCCGTGACATTGTCCCCATTGACGACCAGGCCGTGTGCAGCAGTGTTTACGGTCCAGCCAAAAGAGTTGCCGTGGTCTGCGCGCCAGGCCCAGACGTTATCCAGGATCACGTTATCGCTGTCGATCTCCATGGCGGTTCCCACCGTGCCGGCAGTAGCGCCACCAATCCGGATGAAAACATCGTTCAGCGAGGCCGGGTTGTTCTGGTGGCCCACCCGGGAACCCGATGTACTTCCCACCTGCACCAGTACCGGCGACTTGACCGGGCCCGCGTCGACCAGCAGTGAAGCCAGTTGGACGCCATCCACATCTGCAACTGTGATGGCAGCAGTCCCGTTCTGTGGCACCAGCGTGGCATAGCCCAGACCAAGCACGATGGTATTCGCGTTGGTGACATTGATGGGCGCGCTGAGCTTGTAAATGCCCGGCGCCAGGATCAGGTTCTTACCCGACAGCAATGCCGAGTTGATCTGGTCCGCGGTATTCGATGGCTGAGCGATGAAGAAGTTGTTGATGGACACCGAGTAGCCAGCGCCCAGTCCACCGCCACTCCACGTAGTGCCCGAAGAGCTGGTGCGCAGGGTGGGTACGAATACCTGGTAGTTTCCACTGCCGTCGATGTACAGGTAGGGCTTTTCGCGGCTGACCGGGGTACTGCTCAGCGTGGTGTAAGGCGGAGTGGGAAACGACTGCGTGGGTGCGCCGATGTCTCCGGAGAAGACCATGTTCCATACCGAGCCGCCCCAGCTGCCCATGGTGGTGTTGCGGGTGTACCACTGCTGCTGGGAGCAGGAGTTGATCTGCTTGTCGATCACGGAGTCGCTGATAAAACCGCCGCTGGCATAGCCGCAGTATAGGTTCGTCAGTTCCATGTCGCCCGCGATGTGCATACGCCGGAACGCGGCTCCCTGCGAGACCGCCCAGCGATTGGTGTTCGGGCCATTCGGATTCGTCGGAGAGTCGGGCGGCGGGACGATCTTCAGGTTCTCCTCGGAGCGCCAGAAGTTCACGGTGACATTTCCGTTGGCATCGGTGCGATCGATGTATACGCCACCACCGTTCAGCGTGACCGCGTCTGGGGTCTGCCCCAGGCCGGCAATGGATTCGTAGTAGCCAACCTGTGAGCTGACGCCGTTGTAGGTTCCGGCCTTGAACAGGAATGCATGCCGATTGGTGCTGAACTCTGTTTCATTCGAGGCTGCGGTCAGCGTATTGGTGATAGACGCGCCAGACATGCTGGGGTCGAAGATCACAACATTGGGACCGAAGTTCGGGGTGGTCTGTGCATAAGCCTGGTTACTTGGATGAGCGGCTCCGGAGAATACCGCAGCCAGCAGGAGACTGGCGGCGGACAGCTTCGCGGGGGAGATTGAACGTACGCTGCTTCTCATGTGTGGTTCCTCTAGACAAAGGTTTGACCCTGTGACGCACCGCGCACACTAGTCTTGCTGGCGTGGCTTTGTCAACTGGCCGGGCAAGTGCTCCTAGCGACATCGAACAGAAAAAATGGGCTGGATGATAGATGCAGTCAGTCCAGTCAAGCCGATGCGATGGTAACCATCCGCGCAGTTTGCTGGATAATCTGTAACCGCGCGAGTAGATGTATGCGGCCTCTCCGATGCAAACGATTGTCTTTGACATAAAGACTATTGACAGCGAAGCTGCACGGGATGCTTAATGCTTCCGGCAACTGAAGCAGGCACGAATGCATGATTCCCGTGCAGGCGTTCATCCCATTGAGACCGCGGTAAGGCCAAGCCCGGTCGGCCGCAGCGTCTCACCAATTTCCACCGTGTCGACCTTCTTAAAGGAGCCCGTCGTGATCTTTTCCCTCCCCCGCCAGATAAGAACACCCTTTCGGACACCGCCTCGTGCAATTCACCCGCTGCGCCGCTATGGACTGGCATGCGTAGCCATCCTGGGCTGTCTGTTCGCAGCTGCGCCGCTGCAAGCGCAGTGGACACTCACCTGGGGCGATGACTTCACGGGAAACGCCGGCGCGTCCTACGACACGACCAAATGGTTGAACGAGGTTAAGCACAACACCGGCAATGTGTGGGGCGACGGCACTATCCAATCCACCACGGACAGTCGCGCGAACTCCTATCTAGATGGCAACGGCAACCTGATCGTTGCGATGACCTATGACGCGGCGACCAACTCCTACTCTTCTGCCAGACTGAAGACCACGGGCAGGTACGATGTTGGCCCCTATGGAAAGATCGAGGCGCGCGTGCAGAACCCCTCTGCTGTAGGGATGGGTGCGGCATTGTGGTCACTGGGCGCCAACAACTACAACAGCGGAACTCCGTGGCCGTGGTGCGGCGAGCTGGACATCATGGAGATCCAGGCCAAGACCGCGGGGCACAACGGCTCCACCATCCACGGCGGCCAGACCGACGGCGGCACGTTCTACGAGTATGGCGGCATCAGCGTGCCAGTGGACCTGCCCAGCGGACAGAGCTTTGACAACAGCTTCCATGTCTTCGCCGTGCAGTGGGCGCCCTATCACCTGCAATACCTGCTGGATGGTCAGCCCTATGGCGACGTCTACCTGAATAGCATCGGTGCAACCGATCAATGGCCCATGGAGCAGGCGATCGACCTCATCCTCAGCTCCGGCGTGGGCGGCAACGGGGGAACGCCGAATGGACAGGGCTTCCCCTCGAACATGACGGTCGACTACGTGCACTACTCTAGGCTGAGCGCCGGCGCGCCTGTCCCGGTGACCGCGCTTACCGCGAAGGCAGCCAGCAGCAATGCAATCAACCTCAGCTGGACGGCAAGCACCACCTCTGGCGTCACCTACGATATCTACGCCAGCACTACCGCGAATGCAGCGCCCAGTATCGGCAATCTGGTTGCTGCAAGTGTTGCTGGCACCTCCTACCAGCACCAGGGCCTGCAGCCCGCGACCCCTTACTACTACACTGTGAAGGCGGCGAATTTCGGAGGCGAGTCCAGCGCCGCAACTGCCAACGTTCCGACGCAGGCCGCTGGAAACAGCAGTCAGATCCTGTTGAGTGCGGGCGGTTACGCTGCGGCAAACTACATGGCCTCGCAATTCGTAATTGGCGGAAGCACGAACTTCCACCGCAACAATGCTGTCGATACATCGAAGGTTACGAATCCAGCGCCCCAGCAGGTGTACGACACGGAGCGCTTCGGTGCAGCGGCGTGGACCATCACCGGACTGACTTCGGGCGCTCTCTACCAGGTGCGCACCCACTTCGTTGAGAGTGCGCACAACGCGGCCGGCCAGCGCGCCTTCAATCTGTCCGTAAACAGCCAGACCGTCCTGACGAACTTCGATATCTTCGCCGCCGCAGGCGCAGCCAATCGCGCCGTGGTCGAGTCGTTCAACACCAAAGCAGATGAGTACGGCATCGTCGAAGTGCAGACCACGCCCGGCACCTCATCCGCGGGCGACTTGAATCCGACCATTGCCGCCATCGATATCCTGCCAACCGCCAACAACACCAACCTCGTGGGTGCTGCGCCCGGCAATGAGACGAATCTCTCCATCAACTCCGGCGGCGGCGCAGCCGGTACCTTTGTGGCGGATGAAGAGTTCAACGGCGGCGACACCGCCACGTCCACTGACACCATCAACACCGCGGGGGTGGCGAATGCCGCACCAGCTGCTGTCTACCAGAGCCAGCGCTACGTTCCTTTCACTTACGTGCTGACTGGCCTGGTGGCGAATGCAACCTATAACGTGCGCATGCATTTCGCCGAGACCTATAGCGGCATCACCGGCAATGGCCAACGCGTCTTCAACGTCAACATCAACGGTCAGCCAGCCCTCACCAACTTCGACATCTATGCGCTGGCTCCGGGCCGGGACAAGGCGCTGGTGGAGAATTACACCACCAAGGCGGATATGTTCGGTCAGATCATTGTCCAGTTGATCTATGGTGGCGCTCAGCAGCCGCAGATCAATGGCCTGGAAGTCATCCAGACCGCCGCGTCCACGACTCCGGCAGCGCCCAGCCAGCTCACCGGCACTGCCTCCACCGGGCAGATCGCACTCAGCTGGTCCGCCAGCACCACCAGCGGGGTCACCTACTCGGTCTATCGCGGCACATCGGGAGCCGCGGCCACTGCTATCAAGACCGGCCTGACCACCACCAGCTACACCGACACCACGGTTGTCGCGGGCATCACCTACACCTACTACGTAGTGGCGGTGAACTCGGGTGGGACCTCTCCGCAGTCCAACCAACTCACCATCACCGCAGCCGGCAGCGGTGGCGGCACCTCCGCGGTGCAGATCGATTCGGGTGGCTCGGCAGCAGTAGGAACCTACGCGGCGGACAAGGACTACGATACCGGCGGGACTTACTCAACCACCCACGCCATCGTGGTGCCGACCGGCGACTCTGCCTCGCAGGCGGTGTACCAGACCATGCGCCAGGGCGTGTTCACCTACACCATTCCCGGCTTTACCGCTGGGAGCACGCACACCGTGAAGCTGCACTTTGCGGAGCTTTACTTTTCCACTGCGGGTTCACGTGTGTTCAACGTGGGCATCAATGGGACGACGGTGCTGCCCAACTTCGACATTGTGAAGGCCACGGGCGCTGCATTCACCGCAATCGTCGAGTCATTCACCGCCACCGCCAACAGCAGCGGGCAGGTGGTGGTTGGCTTCACCAGAGGCACGGTCGATCAACCACTGGTCAACGCCATCGACGTGCAATAAGCAAACACTAGAATTCCGCTTCGACGAAGGGCGCATCCGATCTCCATTTGAGCTCGGATGCGCCCTGTTGTTTCTCTCGGTAGACTCCGCTCCTGCGCTTGTTGGCTGAAGTATTCCACGCACGAATCCGTTAGAGTCTTTCTCTGTGGATCTCAAGGGAAAGAAAGTTCTGGTAGTGGGGCTGGGCGTCTCCGGTCTGGCGGCTGCGCTGTTCCTGCGGCGCCGTGGCGCCCAGGTCACAGTCTCGGACCTGCGCAGTGCCGAGGCACTGTCCCGGCAGATTCCCGCGCTGCTCGATGCAGGCGTGAACGTCGAGGCCGGCGGCCACGGCCATGCCACTTTTCGCCGCCAGGACCTGATCGTCCTCAGCCCTGGCGTCGCGCCCAACTCGCCCGAGATGGAGGAGGCGCGCACCTTCCACATCCCCATCATCGGGGAGGTGGAGCTGGCCGCCCGCTTTTTGAAGACAGAGATCCTGGCCATCACCGGCTCGAACGGCAAGACCACCACTACGTCGCTCGCCGGGGAGATCCTGAAGGCGGGCGGCCTGACGGTGCAGGTCGGCGGCAACATTGGCGTGCCGGCTATCGAGCTGGCAGAGACGCCGGAGAATCGCCCCGGGACGTGGAGCGTGCTTGAGCTGTCGAGCTTCCAGCTGGAGACGGTCGACACTCTGCGGCCCAGGATCGCTGTGCTGCTGAACCTGACGCCGGACCATCTGGATCGCCACGGCAATCTGCAAAACTATGCCGCGGCCAAGGAACGTATCTTCGCGCAGCAAACGGCGGAAGATTTCCTGGTGCTGAATGCGGACGATGTGCGCATCCAGCAAGCCGCCAGCCGCGCTCGCTCGCAAGTCTACTGGTTCAGCCGCACCAAGCTGGTCCGTCAGGGGGCCTGCGTACACCAGGGAGTTGTTGTCTTTCGCGCGAATGAGACGGCTGCGCTCGAGCCGATCCTACCGGTCACGGAGATCCCGCTGAAGGGCGCGCACAATGTCGAGAACGTGTTGGCGGCGGTCTGCGCAGCACGGCTGGCCGGCGTCCCGGCAGAGGCCGTCGCGACCGCCGTGCGCAGCTTCCATGCAGTGGAGCATCGCCTGGAGTTTGTCGCGACGGTAGACGGGGTGGACTACTACAACGACTCGAAGGCCACCAATGTCGACTCCACCATGAAGGCGGTCGAGTCGTTCCCCGGCAGCATTCACCTGATCCTGGGTGGCAAGGACAAGAAGTCCGACTACACCGTGCTGCGCCCTCTGCTGACGGAGCGGGTCAAGCGTGTCTATACCATTGGCGCCGCGGCGGAAAAGATCGAGGCGCACATTACGGGTGCGGTGGAGGTGGTCCATGCGGAGACACTTCCCACGGCCGTCGCCAGAGCGCATGATGCTGCAGAGCCGGGCGACGTGGTGCTGCTGGCGCCTGCCTGCTCCAGCTTCGATCAGTTTGAGAATTACGAGCAGCGCGGCCAGGTCTTCAAACAACTGGTGGGAGCACTGCAGATGGCTACACAGAAGGCGGAGAAGCAGGCATCGGTGGACAAGCGGGTTGAGGCATGATGTCCGGGCAGGTTAAGGCCGGGCAGGTCAAGGAATAGATGGCCAAGCGGGTCGGTGTCGACAAGTGGATGTTCTGCGTCACCCTGCTGCTGGTGCTGTTCGGCCTGGCCATGGTCTTCAGCGCCTCTGCCGTCATGGCCAAGGAGCGCTTCGGGTCGCCCTATAACTTTGTGCTGCGTCAGGCCGCGTGGGCAGTCTGCGGGCTGATCAGCATGGTGGTGCTGATGCATGTGGACTACCGCCGCTTCAACAAGGCGAACGTCGTCTTTCCCGCGGTGGCGGTCACCATGCTGTGCCTGCTCGCCGCGTTCCTCATGCATGACTCGCATGCGACCCATCGCTGGATCAGGTTTAGTATCTTTTCCTTCCAGCCCTCGGAGATTGCCAAGCCGGTGCTGGTGCTTTTCCTGGCTTGGTTCCTGCAGGACCGCATGCAACAGATAGACGACTGGCGGAACACGCTGCTGCCTGCCGCCCTGCCCAGCCTGCTTTTCATTGCGCTGATCCTCAAGGAGCCTGACCTGGGCACCGCGCTGGTCTGCGCAGTAGTGACGGCGATGATGCTCTACCTGGCCGGCATGGAGAAGAAGTACTTCGGCTTTGCCATGCTGGCAGCGGCGCCGGTGCTCTACTGGATGCTGTTCCGGGTGCCGTGGCGGCGCGCCCGCATGCTGGCCTTCCTCGATCCCTGGAAGGACCCGCAAGGCTCCGGCTTCCATACCATTCAGTCGCTGATCGCCGTTGGCACCGGTGGCCTCCGCGGCCTGGGCTACATGGAAGGACGGCAGAAGCTCTTCTACCTGCCGGAGCCGCATACCGACTTCATCTTCGCGAACGTAGCTGAGGAGCTGGGCCTGCTGGGCGCAGTGCTGATCATCGGACTGTTCGTTGCGCTGGGCTATCGCGGGCTGCGCACCGCCATACTTTCCAAAGACCCCTTCGCGCGCTTCCTGGCCTTCGGGATTACCGCCACTATCCTGATCCAGGCGTTCTTCAATGTCAGCGTCGTGCTGGCGCTGGTGCCTACCAAGGGCATTACGCTGCCCTTCATCTCCTACGGCGGCACGTCGCTGTTCTTCACGCTGGCAAGTGTGGGCGTGCTGCTGAATCTGTCACGCGAGATTGATTGAGTGGATGGCCTGCGCGTCCTGATCGCCGGCGGCGGCACTGGCGGACACATCATTCCCGGCCTGGCCGTCGCCGATGCCTTTCGCGATCGCCATCACATCCTCGTCGACTGGGTGGGGACGGAGCGTGGCCTCGAAGGACGCATGGTCCGGGATGCCGGCTATCCGCTGCACATGATCGAGGTGGGGCAGCTCAAGGGCGTCAACCTGAAGACGCGCTTGAAGACACTCACAGCGATTCCGCGCTCGCTGCTGGCTTGCCGGCGGCTGCTCAAAGAACTGCAGCCACAGGTGGTCATCGGCGTGGGTGGATACGCCTCCGGCCCGGGCATGCTGGCGGCCATCCTGGCTCATGTACCCACCCTGGCCATTGAACCCAACGCGGCGCCGGGCTTGACCAATCGCCTGCTGTGCCGGTGGGTCTCTGCCGCCGCGGTCAACTTTCCGCCCGCAGCAGCCAGCTTCCGCAATGCGTCGGTGACCGGCATCCCGGTGCGGCAGGCCTTCTTCGATCTACCGCCGCGGCCGCCGGGTGCGCCGCCCCATCTGCTGGTCTTCGGCGGCAGCCAGGGCGCGCGGGTGCTGAACACACACCTGCCGCGCATCGCTGCGGCACTGCTGGAAGGCGTGCCCGGGCTCACCATCCTGCACCAGGCAGGAGCCCGCGCGGGAGAGACGACCCTGGCGGCCTATTGCGCCGAGGCGGCTGGATTAGAACGCAGGTGGGAGGTGCGGCCCTTCCTCGACGACATGCCGCAGCGCTTTGGCGCCGCAGATCTGATCCTGGCGCGCAGCGGCGCGAGCACCGTCGCGGAGCTGGCCGCTGCCGGCAAGCCCTCCATATTGATTCCGTTTCCACAGGCCACAGACGACCACCAGACCCGGAATGCCCGGGTACTGGCGGACGCCGAGGCGACAGTGCTGCTGCCCGAGGCGAGGCTGACGGATGCACTCCTGCTGGCGGAGCTCACGGCCCTGCTGCGCTCGCCGGAGCGGCTGCAGGCGATGGCTGTGAGAGCACGGGCCCTAGCACATCCCGATGCAGTGGAGCGGATTGTCGAGATGGCCATGCAGTTGGCGGCCCGGCCCCGCGCGTAGCCAGAGCCGGGCAGCTCTCCAGAACGTTCAGCAACGAAGCAAAAAAGAAAGCCGGCAGTTTAGCTGCCGGCCGTCCTAAGTTTCCGCAGCAAAGAATTAACGGTGCCCACCACCGCCGTGGCCGCCGCCGCCACCATGGAATCCTCCACCGCCCCCACCACCATGGAATCCGCCGCCCCCGCCAAATCCACCGCCATTGCCGCCATGGAAGCCACTACCACCGCCATGGAATCCGCTGCCACCATGGAATCCGCCAGCGTTGCCTCCGCGGAAGTTGCTGAAGCCGCCATTGCCGCGGAATCCATTGCCGCCGCCGTATCCGCGATAGCCGCCGCCATTGCCGCCCCGGAAACCGGAGTAGGGGTAGGCGCGGTAGCCTATGCCGCCATGTCCATACCCATAGCCGCGGCCATAACCGTACCCCCGGCCGTAGCCGTGTCCGTAGTAGCCGCTGCGCCCGTAGAAGCCGTGGCCGTAAAACCCATGGCCGTAGTAGCCGTAATACCAGGGCCCGGCACCGATGAAGATGCCGCCCAGGAACCAGTCAGACCCGTAGAAGCCGTAGGGCGCGCAGGCGTAGGGATAGTAACTGTAGTAGCCATATCCGCAGATGGGCGCGGGCCCGTAGTCGTACCCTTGGTCATAGCCATCGTCGTAGCCCGTGTCGCCGACGCCAATTCCAATGCCCACCTGCGCCTCGGCGCGATGCGCAAAGATCATTGGCGCGCACAGCAATCCCAGCGAAAGAAACAGTCCAAAGAGTTTGCGCATAAGCACCTCCTCATCGGGCCCCGTCGCGTGCTGCTAACCCGGTGGCCGTGCGGTGCAGGATGTTCCGGCGGTTAGCGCCGACCCATCCGCTTGTATGACACCAACCGGGCATGGAAAGTTGCGCGAATAAACGTGCGGCCCAAGGCATTTGTTCGGATGCTGTGACGGAGCCCAGCGGGTCTTGGCGAGGCCTTTCCTGGAAGGAAGGGCACTCCTTCCGTCCGTGGCTATACGTCGTCTCACTCACGCCGCGGTTGAGCCGTCTCGAGCATTGCGCGGCAGTCTTGGATAGCCGAATGCTCCGAGACATGATCGCGGGCATAAGTCATCCACTATCGGTCTGTAAGGCTGTAATCGAAGTCGTATGAGTGGACTCCATTCGCGATTTGAATGATGAATGTGCCGGCGATGCCTTGCAGTTCTTTACTTCCGGAGCCCGGGACAACGACAACGGACATCTTCTGCCCGCTCTGGTCCATCGTCGCGAGGTGCTGGAGCGCGAAACTCCCATGCTTCCCAGCGAGCGTACCCGTAAACACCTCCATTGCCACATACCCGGCCACGCCTTGCTTGGGGTCGCCACCCGAGAACATCTCTCCTTTCGTTGTTCCTTCCAGATCGCCATGGATCTGTTTGTCGATGGAGAAGCGAGATAATCCTTCGGCCGGAGCTGGAGTCAGGGGCTGCATGCTGACGTTAAAGGTTCCGTGGGCATGATGCGGCATAGAGGTCTCCTTCGATTGTGCGGGCGCAGGCGCCGCGAGAAGCAGGAACGCGAGGGCTGTAGCGGTCAAGCGCAACATAGGGAGCAATTTACTATGAAGGTCTTTGCCGATTGCAAACTTCGAAGCATTTGCATTCAACGCGAACTGACCCACTACCGGCTAATGCCTTAGAGTGGCTGGAACCTCTTTTATGTTTGCCAAGACACAGCGCGTTCATTTCATTGGGATTGGCGGAATCGGCATGAGCGGTATCGCGGAGATCCTGCTCAACCTCGGCTATCCCGTGTCCGGCTCGGATATCCGGCGCTCCCCGGTCACGGAGCGGCTGGCTGGTCTGGGCGCCACCATCTTTGAAGGGCACGCCGCAGCCAACGTGGTGGGTGCAGCCGTGGTGGTGGCGAGCTCAGCCGTCAGCGAGACCAACCCGGAAGTGGTGGAGTCGCGCTCGTCCAAGGTGCCAGTGATTCAGCGGGCCGAGATGCTGGCCGAGCTGATGCGACTGAAGTACGGCATCGCGGTGGCTGGCATGCATGGCAAGACCACGACCACCTCGATGATCGCCGCAGTGCTGGCCAAGGGCGGCCTGGACCCTACCATAGTGGTGGGTGGCCGGATTGACGCGATGGGTTCAAATGCGCGGCTGGGCCGGTCGCAGTACCTGGTGGCAGAGGCGGATGAGAGCGACCGCTCCTTCCTGAAGCTGTCTCCCATCCTGAGTGTGGTCACCAACCTGGATCGCGAGCACATGGACTGCTACCGCGACATGGCGGATGTGGAAGCAGCCTTCGTCACCTTCATGAACCGCGTGCCGTTTTATGGCGCGATCACGGCATGCGCGGACGATCCCTTGTTATGCCAGATTCTGGATCGCGTGCAGCGGCGCGTCTATACCTACGGGTTTGGAGCGGACGCGAGCTTCGTCTGTCGCATGCTCCCCGCAGGCGAAGGAGCGCGCTCCCGCTTTGAGGTGGTCGCCGGCGGACAGGTGCTGGGGGCCTTCGCGCTGCAAGTGCCAGGGCGCCACAATGTGCTGAACGCGACTGCCGCCATTGCCATCGGCACCCAGTTGGAGATTCATCCTGAGGCGATTGCCGCTGCGCTGGCCGAGTTTCACGGCGTGGATCGGCGCTTCCAGGTAAAGGGCGTGGTCCGAGGCGTCACCGTGGTGGACGACTACGGCCATCATCCGACAGAGATCCGCGCCACCCTGGCGGCGGCCCGGGAATGCGGCTACCGGCAGGTTCACGTCATCTTCCAGCCGCACCGTTTCACTCGCACGCTCGACCTGATGGAGGAGTTCGCGAGTGCCTTCAACGATGCCGACTCGGTCGAGCTGCTGGACATCTACGCGGCGAGCGAAGAGCCGATCCCGGGGGTAGATGCGCATGCGCTGGCCCTGCGCATCGGCCAGTCAAAAGTGCGCTACGCCGGCACAGTTCCAGAGGCAATTCGGGCAGTCGCGGAGCGTGCCCAGGAGGGCGATCTGATCATGACGCTGGGGGCGGGCAGCGTGTCCCAGGTGGGATCACTGATCTTGGAGGCGCTCCAGCGGTAGGAGATCTCAAGTACCGGAGCGGCGCCGTGGGACCAGGTGAAGCACTGGAGCAGGGCTGTCAAGCGTTGCCAGGCGGCGTCCGTTCTCACGTTCGATCAGCGCGTTCAGCGCCTCTCGCAGCAGGGCAGATTGCGTCCGGAGGCCGGTAAGGCTCTCGGCCCTTGCCACCAATGCGTCGTCCAGGGTGACGATGGCTTGCATAGGCTGATCATCGCACGCGCCACCACTGCATAGGTTACGTTTTGGTTACGAATTATCATCCGGCCGAAAAAAGTCTGTGGAAATTCTTGCCAAAGGGTGGGAGCCTTCCCCGTGACTCGGGGAACCACCTGGCCGGACCGCTGCGAGTAGACAGCTAGATCCCTCCACTTCGCTGCGCTGCGGTCGGGATGACGGGAGGGGGTGCGTTCGCTCACGCCGACCGGCAATTTCGGGCTGAGGGTCGCCGATCGTTGCGTTAGTGCAGCGCTTCGAGCAGGGGTTGCCGCCAACCTCTGTCATCCTGAGCGGAGCGCAGCGCAGCGAAGTCGAAGGACCTGCTGTGCAGCGCTGCAGGCTCGCTGAAAAATGCAGGTTCTTCGCTCGCGCTCAGGATGACACCCATTGCTGGCTTGCTTGGAGCGGCAGCGGTGGCAGCGCGGATACCTGCTTTCTCCTCCCTGCACTATGGAAGGGGCGTTTGCGACGGGTGCGCGGTATATTGGCGCAAGGCGATTCTCACGACCTGGCTCGGGCGTGGCGAAGATAGACAGACAATTCAGCCGCGCGGCAGCGGACGTGGCAGATGGCGAAGGCTTCGATGAGGTCTTCCGTCCGCACGCCGTGCAACGTCCGCGCCCCCTCTCCTCGCTTGAAGAGGTGGTCGGCCCCCTACGATCCGATGCCGGGGCCGATGAGGACGACGAACTCCCCGTCCTGCGCACCCGGCGGCGTGTTCCGGTCAAGCGGGGCCGCATCCCAAGCGGGCGCCTGGGACGCTTCCTGTTGGCCAGTGCCATGGTGGGCGGGCTCTGCCTCATGGTGGCTGCGTCCATCGGCATCCACAGCTTCTTCATGCAGGACGCGCGCTTCCGCATCGAGACCGCCGCCTCCATCCAGGTGCTGGGCAACAGCGAGGTCACCCGTCCGGAGCTCCTATCAGTGTTCGGCGGGGATATTGGCCGCAACATCTTCCACGTGCCGCTGGCCGTCCGCCGCACTGAGCTGGAGGAGCTACCCTGGGTCGAGCACGCAACGGTGATGCGCCTGCTCCCCAACCAGCTCCGCGTGGCCGTCACGGAGCGTATTCCGGTCGCCTTCGTCCGTGCTGGCAACCGCATCGGGCTGGTGGACAAGCACGGGATTCTGCTGGAGATGCCCACAGCGATGATGGCAGCCAAGCACTACTCCTTTCCCGTGGTGAATGGAGTGACAACAGCTGACGGCGCGGAGGAGCGCACGCTGCGCATGCAGCTTTACAGCGAGTTCATGAATGCATCGGCGGGAGCAGCCGACGCCGCAGGCACGGGCGCATGGGCCCAGCTGAGCGAGGTGGACCTGTCCGACCCAGAGGATGTGCGTGTGCTGCTGCCCTCGGCCGGCTCGGACCTCCTGGTGCATTTCGGCAGCGAAGACTTCGCCGCGCGCTGGCAGCGGCTGGCGCAGAAGCTGCCCGGCTGGCGGCAGCAATATCCCCGGCTGGCTGGTGTGGATCTGCGCTATCAGCGGCAGACGGTGCTCGAGATGGCCAAGGCGCCGGCGGAGGAAGGGCCGAGTGCCGCAGCAGCTTCCAGTTCCCCGAGCGCCAATGCCGCACCCCGCATCCCAGCGGGCAGTCGAACCCCAGGAACCAGGAAGCCGGCCTGGACCAGGGGCGCAGTTTCCAGAAGGACGACCCACTCGCCGCCCGGTACCAGCCGATGGGCCGCGGCAGGCTACTCCGCTCACACCGGAGCGCGACCGTGAGCGCTCCGGAGCGGATGGATAGCCTGATTACCGTGCTCGACGTAGGCAGCGCCCGGGTGCGCGCACTGGTCGCTGAAGTTGTAGACGGCGCACTCCGCTATCGCGGCCACGGAACCACTCCGTCCAAGGGCATGCGCAAGGGGTTGGTGGCGGACCTGAACCCCGCCTCGCGCGCCATCATCCAGGCAGCCGATATGGCAGAGCAGAGCGCCAATGCCATTCTGGCGCATTGTGTTGTGGGCATTGGCGGCCCCCATGTGCGCGGCGTAAACAGCCGGGGCGGCATCAGCCTGGGCACCCGCATGCGGGAGATTACGCGCGAGGATGTGCGCGCCGCTGTCGATCGTGGACGCTCCGTATCCCTGCCTGCAGAGCGTGAGCTGATCCATCTGCTGCCGCAGCAGTTCATATTGGACGACCAGCCAGGGATTCACGATCCTGTGGGCATGGTGGGCAACCGGCTGGAGGTGAACCTGCACCTCTCCACCTGCTCCGCCAGTGCCGCGCAGAGCCTCGTGACCTGTGCCAACAAGGCTGGTCTCGAAGTGACCGACACTATCTTTGAAGGCGTCGCTTCAGCCGAGGCCACCGTCTCTGCCGATGAACGCGAGCTGGGCGTCTGCCTGATTGACATCGGCGCCGGCTCGGCAGAGATCGTTGTCTTCTTCGAGGGAGCAGTGGCGCACACCGCTGTGGTCCCGATTGGCGGCGACCACTTCACCAACGATCTCGCAGTCGGCCTGCACGTGTGCGTCGAAGAGGCAGAGTTCCTCAAGCAGCACTACGGCAACTGCGTGGTGACCTCAATCTCCTCAACCGCAGAGGTGGAGATCAGTGGGACGCCCGGCCATGGGCCGCGCGCCATTCCGCAGCGGCAGATTGCAGAGATACTGGAGCCGCGCGCGCGGGAGCTCTTCTACCTGTTGCGGGATAATTTGCGCTCGGGCGGCGTGCTGGAGGCGCTGGGCGCGGGCTGCATTCTGACCGGAGGCGGCGCGCGGCTGTCGGGATTGCTGGACTGTGCAGAGAGCCAGCTGCGGGTGCCTGCCCGCATGGGCTATCCGGCAGCACTGTCTCGCATGCCGGAGGAGCTGATACAGCCAGAGTATGCGACGGCTATCGGCATGCTGCTCTACACCCATCGCACGCGGGTGTTGAAGGCGGCTGAGGATCACAGTCTACGCGCCAAGCTGCGCGCCATCTTTGCTGGCAGCCTGTGAGCTGCGTGCCGGCAGCCTGTAAGTTTGCGGGTGATATGCGCCTGTGGAGAAAAAGCAGTGGAAAACCCGAAGAAAACGGAATAAAAGCAGTAACAGGGATGCAAACAGTAGAGAGATGGGAGCAGTGAGCCGAATGAGCAATCCGGAAGAGATCCGCATTCAGTACAACGACGAGATGCCGCGTGGCGCAAAGATCAAAGTGATCGGTGTGGGCGGCGGCGGCGGCAATGCCGTCAATCGCATGATTGCGGCCAAGCTGGAGGGCGTCGAGTTCATTGCTGCCAACACCGATGTGCAGGCGCTGCAGCTGTCCAATGCCCCGGTGAAATTGCAATTGGGCGTGAAGCTGACCAGCGGATTGGGTGCGGGCGCGAATCCGGACGTGGGCCGCCGCGCGGCGCTCGAAGACTCGGAGAAGATCATCGAGGCGCTGGAGGGTGCGGACATGGTCTTCGTGACCACCGGCCTGGGCGGCGGCACCGGCACCGGCGCGGCGCCGGTGATTGCCTCCCTCGCCAGTGAGATGGGCGCGCTCACCGTAGCGGTGGTGACGCGGCCCTTCAGCTTTGAAGGTAAGCGCCGCATGCAGCAGGCCGACCGCGGCATGCAGGAGTTGCTGGACGCGGTCGACACCATGATCGTGATCCCCAACGAGAAGCTGCTGGTAGTGGCCAAGGACGCTGGTTTCTTTGAGAGCTTCCGCGTTGCCGATGACGTGCTGCGCCAGGGCGTGCAGGGCATCTCGGACATCATCACCATCCCGGGCATCATCAACCGCGACTTTGCGGACGTGAAGACCACCATGCACGGCATGGGCTATGCAGTGATGGGCACCGCCGTGCGCAGCGGCGCGAACCGGGCCGTCGAAGCAGCCCAGGCAGCCATGGCATCGCCGCTGCTCGAAGCCGGCGCGATTGACGGCGCAAAGGGCATCCTGATCAACATTAGCGGTTCCAGCAATCTGAAGCTGAGCGAGGTCAATGAGGCCTCAACGCTGATCCAGAATGCAGCGCACGAGGAGGCCAACATCATCTTTGGCGCCGTACTGGACGAGACTATGGGCGACGATGTGAAGATTACTGTCATCGCCACCGGCTTCCGGCAGGACATGCCCAAGCAAAGTGCCGGCGTCGCCGAGAGCCGCGCGCGCAAGCCCGAGGCGCCCGCCTTCCTGAACCTGGACGTACGTCCGTCTGCACCGCGCTTTGCCAGTGAGGTAGCAGCCGAGACGGTGAAGAGCAGCCTGCACCTCCCCGAGGGCTACTCCACGCCAGCCTTTTCCTCCGGATTCGGCAGCCAGTCGCTGGCCAGCTTCGAGTCGCCTCTTCCCGAAACGGGAAGAGACACGGGAAGGATGGATACCCCAGGCTTCGAGCCCATCGCCCGGCAGGATGCCATGCCTGGGCCGGGGAACCGGCCACCCGTGGACGATGCGGCGATCGGCGGCTTCCTGGACACTCTGGGTGCGGAGGAAGAGCGGGCGCGCCAGCAGCGGCATCAGGAAGAGGCAGAGCTGGAGCAGTTGGATATTCCAGCGTTCATGAGGCATGCAGGGCGGTAAGCGCCGGTAGCGGCAGAGCAGCGAGGGGGCATCAAGGAAGTCCGGGCATGGCCTGGTCAGCGGCTCCATTGGTCTTCCTCGCTGATACACTTGACTCATCCCACGAAAGCCCCATCCTGGTTACCCCTTCCGGTACTGGCACCAAGGTAAGGGGTAGCGTTGTAATAGTCGGTATCCAACCGGGCGGAACGATAGTCTTAGTGTTACGGTGTGCCAGGCGAAGCTATCCGCTTGTCGCGCCGCCACAACACGAGGCGCGCAGGTGGGTTTTCTCTCAAGCAGGGGCATGGCTATGGGTCGTCTCGCATCGTTCTTCCTGACTGTCGGCTTGGCGGTTGGACTCGCAAGCGCTGTTTCGCCCGCGCAGGCGGCAACGTCGCATCGTCATAAGCGTTCGACCCGCCACCACGCCGCCGCATCGGTGGTCCGCACACGGCTGGTGCGTGGCCGCGACGGCAAGCTGCGCCGGGTAGCGGTGCGCCATCGCTACTACGAGCACTTCACTGGCGACTCCTTCGCCGAGACGGATGAGACTCAGGGCGACATCACTGCCGGGGAAGATCCCGTCGTGCGTGCCGCCGCCATCGCCGCGCTTGGCAACATGAATGGTACGGCGGTTGCCATCGACCCCAGCACCGGCCGCATCCTGGCCATGGTGAACCAGAAGCTTGCGCTCTCAAGCGGCGCCGAACCCTGCTCCACCATCAAGGTCTCGGTAGCGCTGGCAGCCCTTGAAGAAGGTATCGTCACCAAGGACACGCCAGTAAACCTGGGCGGCTGGTCCATGACGCTGACCGAGGCGCTCGCACACTCCAACAACGTCTACTTTGAAACCATCGGCCGGCGGCTCGGCTTTGAACGGGTTCGCCACTACGCAAATCAGTTTGGCCTGGGCGAGCTGGCTGGCTGGAACATCGATGGCGAACAGCTCGGTGTCTATCCCAACCAGGAGCTGCCCGAGAAGCTGGGTGGCGTGGGCCGCATGTGCAGCTTTGGCGAGAGCATCTCCATGACGCCGCTGCAACTGGGCGCGCTTACCGCAGCCATCGCCAACGGCGGCACGCTCTACTACCTGCAGCACCCAAACACGCCAGCCGAAGCAGTAAACTTCCAGCCGCGCGTCAAGCGCACGCTCGACATCAAGCGCTTTATCCCAGAAGTCGCGACCGGTATGGGCGCGGCGGTCAGCTACGGCACGGCACGCTCCCTGCGCGCCAGCTTCAGTGAGCTTCCAGTACTCGGTAAAACGGGCACCTGCTCTGCCAACGGCACACGCTACGGCTGGTTTACTTCGTTCGCCGACACCAGCTACGGGCGCATCGTGACCGTCTTCTTCCTGGAAGGCGGCCGGCCTACCTTCGGACCCAAGGCAGCGGAGCTAACCGGCGTCTTCTATCGCAATCTATGGGACCACAGCTACTTCGCCGCGAAGAACCCGGCGGACGCGCCAGCTGCTGGAGCACTAAGCCAGCCCACCACCGCGACCGGCGTTACGCAGTAGCTCCTCCGCAGCTTACGAGCTTTACCACGGCCTCCCTCCCGGAGGCCGTTTCTCTTTGCGCGCTATGCTTCCTTCGGAGCATCACAGACCAGCATGAAGATACTTACCGCCGCAGAGATGCGTGCTGCCGACCAGGCGACTGCGGCCGAGCATGGCGTCCCCTCGACCACCCTGATGGAGAACGCCGGTGCCGCTGTCGCGCGGTTTGTCATGCAAGAGCTGTCGCAGTTGGACCGCATCGTTGTCCTCTGCGGCAAAGGCAACAATGGCGGCGACGGCTTTGTGGCGGCGCGAATTCTGGCAGCGGCGACCTATGACGTCGACGTGCTGCTACTGGGTCGCGCGGCGGATGTCTCGGGTGACGCGCGCGCGTCGCTCGATCGCCTGGCGGAGGTAGACCTGGTAGTCCTCGAGCTGGCGGACGAGCAGGCACTGCGGGGCTCGGCTGCCACGCAAGTGCTTGCCGACGCAGAGCTGTTTCTTGACGCCGTCCTGGGCACCGGCTTTCGCCCGCCCATGCGCGGCATGGCTGCGGCCATGCGCGACCGGCTGGCTGCCTATCCAGACACGCCGATGGTTAGCGTCGATGTGCCCTCGGGCTGGGATGCCGATAGCCGCGAGTTTCGGCAAGAGGGCGCGTATCGCTCCAATGCCGTAGTGACGTTCACGGCGCCGAAGCTGGCACACGTCTCCGGCTGCATGACACTTGGACCGTTAGTGGTTGCGGCCATCGGCTCACCAGACGAAGCCGTGCGTTCAAAGACCAACCTGCACTGGGCCGGCAGTGCCAAGCGCATGACTGAGGCGGCGCGCTCGCCAGACAGCAACAAAGGCAAGTTCGGCCATGTCGCCGTGATCAGTGGCGCGCGCGGCCGCGCCGGGGCGGCGGCGATGGCCAGCTATGCGGCGTTGCGTGCAGGCGCGGGCCTGGTCAGCGCCGTGGTGCCGGCCTCCGTTCTGGACCTGGTGGCAGGCATCGCGCCGGAGCTGATGACAGAGCCGCTCCGCGAAACGGCGCGGGGCAGCATCGCGCTCGACAATCTGGAGGACCAGGCCTTTCGCAAGTTTCTGGAGAAGAAGACCGTTGTCGCCATCGGGCCGGGGCTGGGTCAAGAGCCGGAGACGCAGCAGTTCGCGTTACGTCTGATCGAGCTGTGCGGCGAGCAGAAGACCGCCATGGTGCTCGATGCCGATTGCCTCAACGCTATCGCGGAGCAAAAGTACATACTCGATGGACGCGATCGGGCAGGAACCCGAACCCTGGTGCTGACGCCCCATCCTGGCGAGATGGCGCGGCTGGTGGGCAAGTCCATCGCGGACGTGCAGTCCGACCGCGAAGGGATCGCACGCGCCTACGCGACGGAACATCACATCACGTTGGTGCTGAAGGGCTGGCGTACGCTGATCGCGCATCCGGACGGGCGCATCGCCATCAACACCACCGGCAATCCGGGCCTGGCCAAGGGCGGCAGCGGCGACATCTTGACTGGAATCACGGCTGCGCTGCTGGCGCAGTATTCTGATCATCCGGCCGACGCGGTCGAGGCTGCTGTCTATCTGCACGGTCTGGCCGCGGACTTCGCTGTGGCGGACGGCGATGAGCACACACTGCTGGCGACGGACGTATGCGATCACCTGGCCACGGCGTACCGTTTCCGCGCTGCGCAGCGCCATGGCCGCACCCCGGACCTGACCTGGATTCAAGGCCTGCCCGGTATGCTGGAACGTGCCTATCTGGATCGAGACGGACACGATGGACACGAGGCCAGCCGATGAGCAGCGCGTTGACGGAGTACGACACTCGCAGTGCTGCAGAGACCGTCGAGGTAGGACGCAAGCTGGTTGCGTTGTTGCAGCCGCCACAGTTCCTCATCCTGCGCGGCGACCTGGGCGCGGGCAAGACCACGCTGGTGAAGGGAATTGCGGAGGCGCTGGACGCCGCCGATGCCGACGAAGTGACCAGCCCCACCTTCACCTTGATTCATGAATATGAGGGCTCACGCGAGGTGGATGGCAAGCCCGTAGCAGTACGGCTCTACCACCTGGATCTCTACCGCATCGACACGGAGCGCCAGCTGGAGTCGCTGGGTGTGAGCGAGCTCGCTGCAGAGGACAGCATCGTGCTGGTGGAGTGGGGAGAAAAATTTCCCAGCATTGTGAACCGCAGCAACGGCGAGATCGTGATGCAGTCAACCGGCGGAGAGACGCGGCGGATCACGCTGCGCATGACGAAGGCGTGAGCCGCTCCGGTCTTAAAATCCCATGATGTTGTAGCCGCAGTCGACGTAGGTGACCTCGCCGGTGATGCCGCTGGAAAGGCTCGATGCGAGGAAGAGTGCGGCGGAGCCGACCTCCGTCTGGTGGATGTTACGGCCCAGAGGGGCGCGCTCCTCGTGCGACTTCAGCATTTCACCCAGGCCGCCGATGCCGCGTGCTGCCAGCGTCTTGATGGGTCCGGCAGAGATGGCGTTCACGCGGATGTTGCGCTTGCCCAGATCGAAGGCGAGGTACCGCACCGTGGCTTCTAGCGCGGCCTTGGCAACGCCCATCACGTTGTAGTGCGGCACTACCTTCTGTGAGCCGTAGTAGGTAAGGGTGATCACGCTGCCGCCGTCGGTCATCAATGGCGCAGCCGCGCGGGTGACGGCAATCAACGAGTACACACTGATGTCGTGCGCCATGCGGAAGCCCTCGCGCGTGGTCTGGAGAAAGTCGTTCTTTAACTCTTCGGCCGGCGCAAAGGCAACTGAGTGCACCAGAATGTCGAGCTTGCCATGCGCCTCTTTCACCTTCGCGAAGAGCGCGTCGATCTCTGCATCCTGTGAGACATCGCACTGGTGCGCCTCGGCGCCGGGAAGCTCGGCAATCATGCTCTCTGCTTCCTGGCGGAGCCGCTCGTTCTGATAAGTGATCAGGAGGCGCGCTCCGGCCTCCTGCAGCTTCTGCGCGATAGCCCACGCGATACTGCGCTTGTTGGCCACGCCGAAGACAATGGCAGTGCGCCCTTTGAGATCGATCATTGCGAGAGAGTCCTTCCTTTGTTGTGCCTGGCGCATAAGCGAGCGGCACCCGCATGCAAGCATAGCAGCGCCACATCAGCTCTGACTTGATCCGTCTCAGCCGCCCAGGTCGATCAACTCCACACTATCGATGGAGCGGCCCAGGAAGCGCGATCCGAGCGCCCGAAATTTGCTGACCGAGTCGGTGGCGTAGAAGCGCACCGCTGGTTCGCGCGAAACTTCCGAGCCCAGGTCCAGCCGCTCCGATACTTGTTGCGCTGTGACATCTGCTGAATCGATCACGCGCACTGCGTGATGCGGAAAACCGGCACGGAGCGTTTGCTCGATGACTTCGCGCAGCAGCGGATAGTGTGTGCAGCCGAGCACCAGCGTATCGGCTGCCATACCGGCAGCGTTGGCCTGCGCCAGCAGATCATCGATGTAGATGCGCGTGACCTCCCGCGTGACGGGGTGATCGATCCAGCCTTCCTCGACCAGAGGCACCAGCAGCGGGCAGGCCTTCTCCAACACCCGCAGACCACGCTCCCGGCATGCCGTGGAATAAGCATGGCTCTCCACGGTCGCAGCGGTGGCCATCACCAGCACATCCCTGGTCTGCGAGCTGCGCCGCGCCGCCTCCGCGCCTGTCTCAATCACGCCGATGACGGGCACGCTGACGGCTGCGCGCAGCTCGTCGAGCGCGAGCGCACTGGCGGTGTTGCAGGCAATCACCAACGCCTCGGCCCCCTGCTCCACCAGGAAGTGGGCGCTCGATACCGCGTAGCGTGCCACGGTGGCTTTTGACTTCGATCCATAGGGCAGCCGCGCGGTGTCGCCCAGATACAGGTAGTCTGCTGCCGCGCCCTGGGTCAGCAGTTCGCGCAGCACAGTGAGGCCGCCTACGCCAGAATCGAAGACTCCGATGATGGGCGCGCCGGAAGTCTGGGCGTCAGGAATCATGGCGCGGACTCCGGCACAGCGGTTGCGGCGCTGGCTGCGAGGTAGGTGCGTGACAAATCCGCATGGCCGGCCAGCGTGGCTTGCTGAGTTCCATCCACCAGGAAGCGGACCTGAGTCACCTCTGGCATGTTGGCGTGCAGCGTGCCAATCAGCGAGAGCAGAGTCATGGTCTCTGGTTCGATTCCCGAGGGGTGGGCCTGGGTCAGGCCGCTGCTCAGGTTGATGACCGCCAGCAGGCCGCCGCCTTCGGCCCCCTGCGGCACCTGCATGAAAAAGACATCGTCCACACCGGCGTTGGCCGCAATGGAATGCTCCGCGCCGGGCTTGGCGTACTCCGTGAGCAACTGATTCAGTAGGAAGCGCGCCCGGGTGTGCTGCTCCGAGGGTAAGGCGATGCGGCGCTGCGCGTTCTCGAGTGAGCCGTCGGTATCGTTAGCCAGCATCAGCGTGACATCGTGCAGGGGAGTAGCGTCGGGAGCGGTGAGCGGCGCAGCGTCCGCGGCGGTCTGCAGGCGATCCTGGGCGCGCTCGCGCAGGCGAATCAGCACCACCGCCATGACTGCGGAGATGGCGAGCAGCGCCCACAGCAGCACGCGCTGATAGCGGGGAATCATGGCTGCACCGACCAGTCGCGGCGCCAGCCTTCGATGGCTGCAGCAAGTGCCGCAAGGATGCGCGATTGGTAGGCTGCATCTTCCAGGGTGGCGGTCACGGCGCCGTTCTTGGTGAGCGGCGCAATCTCGACTGCGGCGGCTGGGCAAGTCATGTTGTCGAGCGGCTGCAATGCCGTGCGCCCCAGTGTGACAGGAATCTCCGCATGCGTCATCGCGGAGTTGATCTCCGCGGAGAAGCGAAGGCTCTGCTGAAGATACGCGGCCTGCGCCGTCTCCCAGGGCAGGAAGGTGCGGGGCGGCGCGGGCGGCAGGGAAGAGGTGAAGAGGTGAATGCCGCTGCCGCTATCCGTCGCATGCAGGATCAGGCAGGCGGACGCTTTGTGCGCGTTGGCCTGCGCGGCGCGGGCAGCGGGCGGCAGGGTGGCATCGCTCTCCCGCGTAGTGACGACCGCGATGCCGCGGGCCGCCAGCATGGAGCGCAGGCGAATCGATAGGGACAGCGCCAGGTCCTTCTCCTCCACGTGCAGCGCCAGGTGCGCACCCGTATCTGCGCCGCCATGCGCCGCGTCCAGCACCACCAGGAAGTTCGGCCTGACCGAGGTCGTGCGCGCTTGTGGCAATACGGGCTGCTGTGCAGCGAGGATACCGGGGAGGACGCAGAGGATCACCGTGAGGCAGCGGAGCAGCGCGCGCACGGCAGCTCTTTCGCAACCCGGCTGCTGCTCAGTCCAGTGCATAGATGGCGAGGCCGCTCAGCAGCTTGGGATAGAAGTCGGTGGACTTCTGCGGCATCACCTCGCCGTTGAAGGCAATCTCCCGCAGCTCCTGCATGGTCACCGGATTCATCAGGAAGGCAATCTGCGCGCCCCCCTGTGCCACCTGTTCCATGCCCTCGGCAGCATCGCGCAGGTAGCGCAGGTTGCGCTGGTCGCGGATCGATTCCTGGGAAAGCTCAAGCAATTGTTCCAGCACTAGGCCGTGCAGTTGTGCGACGTCCAACTGTCGCTGCCGCTGCGGCACGGCAGCAAGCGACTGTTCGATCGCTTCGTGCTTTCCCGTCAGCAGGTAGGCGCCGCCAGCCATCACAGCGACGAACGCCGTCTGCTTCGCACCTGCTTCTGCCAGCCGCGCGGTCAGTTGCGGAGCCTCGGCAGCTCCCAGCGACTCCATGTCAAAGTAGGGTGCCGCCCGCTCCAGGAATATCTCCGGCCGGAAGTTCTCGAGATCGAAGACGATGCGATGCGTCGGCAGGACTAGCAAGCCGTCGCTGTCCATGTTCACAAACGTCATCATCACGGCTGATTCGGGATAGGGCGGATGCGGCAATGTGGAGGCGAGATCGCGGTCCTTTGTGTGGGGAATCTGCGCCGGCGCCCTCTCCTTCGCATAATTCAGGGCAGTCTCATAACGATGGTGGCCGTCAGCGATGATCAACTTCTTGTCACCCATGGAGCCCAGCACCAACCGGATCATGTGCGGATCGCTCACTCGCGCGACGCGGTGCAGCACCCCGTAGTCGTCAGTGATCTCGGCCTCGGGCTGGAAGTTTTCAAACAGCATCTTCTCGATGCTTCGCACCGGGTCGGAGTACAGCATGAAGATCTGCCCGAAGTGCGCGCGCGTTGCTTTCAGCAGGTTCAGCCGGTCGCTCTTGGGCTTGGACAGTGTCTGTTCATGACGAAAAACCACCTTGGCGGCGTACTCTTCGAGCGCGCCGAGTGCGATGAAGCCGAAGCGCTCGCAAGTCTCCTCCGGCCTGCCCGGCACCTGGAAGCGCTGGGAATAGGCCAGGATGGAAGCATCGTTGTCTGTCTGCAGGATGCTGTTCTGCCGCCAGTCCTGGAAGTCGCGCGCGGCGCGGGTATACACATCGTTCACTCCCGGCTCGTCAAACAGCTCAGGCAGGCCAAGGATGATGCGGACCAGATTGTGCGGGCTGCGGCGGTAGTAGACCTGCTGCATGGCGGGCGTGATCTTGTCATACGGCTGCGTGACCACATCTTCAATGCGGACAGCAGTGGGGTTGTAGCGGGTGGCGCGGAAGGGATAAATACGGGCCATTCGAGCAGTTTTTCCTGTAGGTGTATGGGGACCAGCGGTGGTTATTGTGGGCTCTCTTGAAGGCAAGCCCACGTCGAGTTTCTTTCCGCGCATGATGGCATCAGGAAATTCGCTTTGGTGTGACGATTGTACTAGAGGGTGCAGGCAGCGCAGCCTTCGACTCGCTTACCTCAACGCTGCATCTGAGTCCATAGGGAATAGCCGATGGCAAGGCTCCCGGCGCCGAAACGGGCTTTTCCCAGGATGTAATCGCATTGTCATTCGCCGCCGGTTTCGTCTGGCTGGCGTGCTAGCATGACGCAAACAAGGGGTCTGGCTGCTATGGTTTCCGCGCGGATAGGCTGGCGATTGTCTTGGCCATCGGCCGGCAGCCGGAGCCTTGCCTTTCTGCTCGTCGCAATCGCAATGCTGCTTCCCCTGACTGCGTTGCCGATGTGTGCACAGGAAGATCCGCTCAACACCATTCACGTTACGCCGCCCGCGCCTAAGACCGAAAAGCCGACCGAGCCGCCGCCGGTAGAGGGCAAAGCCGGTCTGCGCGCGCGTCCCAACGAGCGGCTGCGCGTGGACGTCAATCTCGTGCTCATCCCATTGACCGTCACCGACCCGATGAATCGCCTGGTCACCGGCCTGGAGCGCAACGAGTTCTTTATCTACGAAAACAACAACCTGCAGCAGTTAAAGAGCTTCTCCTCGGAAGATTCTCCGGTCTCCATCGGCATCATCATGGACCTGAGTGGCAGCGTGGCGAACAAGCTGGTGCGCGAGCGAGAGTCAATCGTCGAATTTCTGCGCACCTCGAATCCTCAGGACGAGTTCTTCATCATCGGCTTCAACGATCGCCCGGAGCTGATTGAGGACTTCACCTCTTCAGTGGATGATATTGAAGCTCGCCTGCAGACCGTGCGGGCCGGCAAACGCACCGCGCTGCTGGACGCGATCTATTACGGCGTGAACAAGATGAAGCAGGCGCGCAATGAGCGCAAGGCCATCCTGATCGTCTCCGACGGCGGCGACAACCGCAGCCGCTATACCGAAAATGAGGTGCGCAACCTGGTGCGGGAGTCTGACGTAGAGGTTTATGCCATCGGCATCTTCGATGTGTATGCAGCCACCACCGAGGAGCGCAATGGGCCGCTGCTGCTGCACGACCTGAGCGAGGAGACAGGCGGGCAGTTATTCCGGGTGGACGATATCTCCGATATGGCGGATATCGCCACCAAGATCAGTGCGGAGTTACGTAATCAATACGTGCTCGGCTACAAACCGGCGGATGCGAAGCGCGATGGCAAATGGCGTAAAGTGAAGGTGAAGTTGACGCCGCCCGCCGGGCTGCCACCGCTCACCGTGCATGCCCGAACCGGATACTATGCCCCCTCGCAATAACGCAGGATCGCAAAAATCCGGGCTGCAAAGTTTCGCTTTCCATCATTCAGCTCTCCGTGCAGCCCTGGCGCTCATCCTTCTGGTCGCCGGGGAGTCCGCCTCGCGGGCGCAGCAAACACCAGCGCCGCCACTGCCAGCAGAGCAGCAGCCTTCACTCACTGTCGATCGCGACCCGGTCCCGTCGCCGGACCCTGTAGCGCCGAGCGCAGCTGCTTCGCCTAGGCCGGGCCCACAGTCACCCAGCGAGTTAAGCCGGGGGCCGCGCGGCGGTTACACACTGAGCCGCGACGTGGAAGAGGTGGTGCTGAATGCCACCGTGCTTGACGATCATCAGCGCCTCGTTGCCAGCCTGGCCAAGGATGACTTCCGCGTCTTCGAAGACGGTGTTCCGCAAAACATCACATCATTGCAGCGGCAGGACATTCCTGTCTCCATCGGTCTGCTGGTCGATAACTCCGGCTCCATGCGCACCAAAAGGCAGGCAGTAAACCAGTCGGCGCTGGATATGGTGCGGGCCTCGAACCAGGAAGATGAAACCTACGTCGTGAACTTCGCTGATGAGGCGTACATCGATCAGGACTTCACCGGCGACCTGAACCGGCTGCGCGATGGCCTATCGCATATCGACTCCAAGGGCGGCACCGCGCTCTACGATGCCGTGATCGCCTCTGCCGACTACATGGCGAAGAACGCGAAGAAGGCGAAGGAAGTGATCCTGATCATCACCGATGGCGAGGACAATGCCTCCGGCACCAACCTCGAAGAGACGGTGCGCCGCATCCAGGACCTGCAGGGGCCGGTGGTGTACTCCATTGGGCTGTTGTTCGATGAGGGTGGCGGTGGAGGGCGCGAGTCACGCCGCGCACGCCGCGCGCTGCAACTGCTCTCAGACGAGACAGGCGGGCTCGCCTTTTTCCCCAAGAATCTGGGACAGGTAGACGAGATAGCCGCCGAGGTAGCGCGCGATATTCGTAACCAGTACACCATCGGCTACCACTCCACCAAGCCCGCCAGCCAGGGTGGCTACCGCATGGTGCATGTCGACGCGCATGCCAAGGGCTACAACCGGCTGACCGTGCGCACCCGCCCCGGGTACTTCCCGCGTCCACCCGGCGCGGCGGCGAAGAAGAAGTAACGCCACGGGAGCGATTCTCCTGCTGCTGTGAACCATGAAGAGTATCTCGTCGTGGCCTTTCCTCGAAGAAAGGCCACAGGAGCAGCCGCTGGACCAGCTACACCTACAGGAGAATCGCTCCTGACCGTCTGCTCTCCGCTGCTACACTAGCGGGTTGCTCTATGCCGACAGAAGCCTCCACACTGACCTACCACGGCGGACTGCGCGTGGCTGACGATATCGCGGACCTGGTGGGTCATACTCCCATGCTGCGGCTGACCCGGCTCGCCCTGCCGAATTCGGGCGAGGTCTTCGCCAAGCTTGAATTTCTGAACCCCGGCGGCAGCGTCAAGGATCGCGCGGCGCTGGGCATGATCCTGCGCGCAGAAGAGCAGGGTCTGCTGCGCCCCGGCGCACGGATATTCGAGGCCACGGCCGGCAATACCGGCGTGGGGCTGGCGCTGATTGGGGTGAATCGCGGCTATAAGGTGACGCTGTTCGTGCCGGAAGGATATGCGGAGGAGAAGTGCATCCTGATGCGCGCCTTTGGCGCGACGGTCATCCGCACGCCGGAGAAGGCGTCCATGCTGGGCGCGATCGAGCAGGCCAAGGCAGCGCTGGCCGCCACGCCCGGATCGTGGGGCGCCTTCCAGTTTGAGAACGAGGCGAATCCCGACTTCCACGAGGAGACCACTGCAGGCGAGATCTGGGAGCAGATGGATGGCCGCGTGGACGCCATCGTGTGCGGCGTCGGTTCGGGGGGCACCTTCTCCGGGCTGGCGCGCGGCCTGAAGAAGCGTAATCCGCGGCTGGTTGCGATCGCAGTCGAGACTGAAGGCTCCATTCTGCAGGGCGGGCCGCCGGGGCCGCATCGTGTGGAGGGCATTGGCGTCAGCTTTATTCCGCGCACCTTCCACCCAGAGCTGGCCGACGACGTGTTGATGATTACCGATGACGAGGCCTTCGCGATGGTAAAGCGCATGGCAGCAGAAGAGGGTTTGCTGGGCGGGTCTAGCGCCGGCGCGATTATCGCCGCGGCTCTGCAGGTGGCGCGCCGGCTCGGCCCA
>JBBRLT010000023.1:0-43232 GCA_038231235.1 Terriglobales bacterium | reverse complement strand
TGCCGAAGGGCCTGCCACTGTTGATGGATCGCGCCTACGAGGGCGATGAGACCCGCCAACTGGTGCTCTCCCTTGGCATGGTGCCCGTCGTGCCGCCCAAGTCCAACCGCGTTGATCCCTGGCGCTATGACCGCACCCTCCTGCGGACAACTTGCTATAACGGGGCCGCCCGTCCGTGTACTACGACGGCTTTAAAGCTTCCCGTTTCTCAAATCGATACCTATGAGACGCGGGATGGCAAACAGCAGCATGGCTCTACGATCATGCTCAATTCTTTTGGCCTCCAAACGGAGAAGGACGACTATGACTTTGCCTCCAGCAATCGTGGAGGTCTTCTGCAAAAGGAGGTGTGGCTATACCCCACTAGCGGCTTGGCGGATCTTCTCGTATCGGACACGGTGACCGATGCCATAGGAACCCAGGTTAGTCAGGTCGGCTATGGTTATGACACAGGTGTAAAGACGACATCCGGGTTGCCACAACACAACGGTCCGGTAGGCAGTCAGCGCGGAAATCTGACAAGCGTGACCTCTAGTGGTCTACAGCTCCAGTCAACTTACTATGATGACGCGGGGCAGACAGTCAGCGTTACTGGTCCGGGTGGTATCGGAACAACACAATATGCGTATGACCCCAGCGATACATTTGTGACCGCAGTAACGCTCGCTCCCTCATCCAGCGGGGTAAGCCTGACAACGTCGGCGAATTACAACGTGAGCAGCGGTGTGCTGCTCAGTACGGCGGACGCAAATGGGCAGTCAACCTCTTACGCCAATTTCGACCCATTGAATCGGCCTCGTTGGATCACAGATCCTGCCGGGGGCGTTGATTACTTCGGGTACTCCCCGACGCTGTTGGGGCACGATCATAACATTGACGGCAGTAGTGCCAGAACCAGCCTTCAGACTGCTTATGATGGGTATGGGCGGGTCTCCCGGACGGCAGTCGGGAACGGTCAGAACACGAACCCATGGTATGAGACTGACTATTGCTATGACGTAAACGGCCGGCTGGCCTTTCAATCCGTCCCGTACCAGGACGCGGGCTTCGGGGGGGCAGCGGTCTGCACCGGGAACGGAGACGCTACATCCTACGATTACCTCGGACGCGTCACGCGTGTAACACATGCCGACGGGTCGTACGCGGCGTATGCGTATTCAGTAAGGGCAATGCAGCAGACGGATGAGTACGGCGTCACCCGGATTCAGCAGCAAGACGGTCTAGGGCGGTTGGCGACCGTTTGCGAGGTGTCTTCCGACGCCAACATGCCGAGCAGCGGTTCGCCTGCCGCTTGCAGCCTGGATATAGCCGGCACTGGCTTCCTCACGACGTATGCATACAACCTTGCCGGGCATACCGTCACAACCACGAGCGGCGGCATAGCACGCCTTTTTCGCACCGATGCATTGGGCAGATTGACCACGGTTCAAGAGCCGGAGACGTTTGTGTCCGGGCATGCCGGCACGCTAACGACCTACAGATATGCCTACAACGCAACTGGGCTTCAAGTCATGCGCACCAAGCCTCGTGCGAACCAAACGAATCCGGATGTTACGACCACTGCGACCACGCAGTACGATACTCTTGGTCGAGTCCTGTCGGTGTCCTATGATGACGGACTTACGCAGACCCGAGGGTACCTATATGACAAGCCCTCGACCTGGGCGGAGAGTGGCTCGCAAGGCAATCTGAAGGGCAATCTGTCTCTCGCCCTGGTGAATAACGGGTATGCGGGCGCGATCTACAACTACGACCAAGTGGGGCGGGTGCTCACCATGTGGGAGTGCCAACCGTCAGGATGTGGGAACGCAAGCAAAGACAGGCAGCTCAACTTCAGCTACGATTATGCCGGCCGGGAGTTGTCGCAGGCAGACCCAACGACTGGAGTGGTCAACTACGCGTATACGCCGGCAGGGGAGATAACGGGCATTACGAATTCCACATACAACGATGCGAACAACCCCGGCACCTACGTGTCATCGGTCGTCAACACTGCGTTCGGTCCGACGTCGTACCATTTGGGCAACGGCCTGGGGGCGGTACAGGCATTTCAATCGACGGGGCAGCTGCAGAACAAGTGGCTGTGTGGCAACAATCTGACGGCGCCTTACTGCACCGGCGGGACCCAGCTTTACGGTTCGGCATCCACGTGGAAGGGACAATATCTGGTCGTGGGCATCGATACGATCCAGAACACGGGCGGCAATTACACCTACGACAGCCTGGGCAGACTGAAGTCGTTCGCTTCGACTGTGGGCGTGGCGACGACCTTCAACTGGACGTATGATCGCTGGGGCAATCGCTGGTCGCAGACGCCTGGGGCCAGCGTTACGTACAACGGCATGAATCACAAGCTGGATGGCTCGACCCTTTACGATGCAGCCGGCAACGTGATGCAGGACGTCCATCACCGTTACAGCTACGATGCGGAGGGCAACCTGCTGAACGTGGATGGCGGCCAGACGGCGAGCTACGTCTACGATGCGCTGAACCAGCGAGTGCAGGTGAAGGTGCCTGCTGCGGCGCGGAACACGCTGGAGTACACCTATGACTTTGCGGGGCGCCGGGTGACGACCTGGGATGCGAATGCGAATGCCGGCATCCAGGGGCAGGTGTGGTGGGGCAACACACCGGTTGCCTACCGAGGCGCCAACGGGTGGACCTATTTCCAGCAGTCGGACTGGGTGGGGACGCAGCGGGTGCTGACCAACCCCAATGGGAGTGTGGCGTCGCTTTACAAGTCGAATCCCTTTGGCGACGGCTACTCGTCCACCAGCCTGGATGAGAACCGTTTGCACTACGGGCAGATCGAACATGACGCCGAGACCGGTACGGAGCATGCGCAGGCGCGTCAGTACAACGCCGACGTGGCCGCCTGGATGTCCTTGGACCCCTACATCGGCAGCTACGACTTCGCCAACCCGCAGAGCTTGAATCGCTACACCTATGCGCTGAATCGGCCAGGGTCGTTCACTGACAAGTCAGGCAAAGTATGTTCATCAGTGAGCACGGATGACAGCCTGGGTGATTTTGCTGTCTCTGTAGACTGTGACTCAAGCCAGGACTGGTTCCTGTGCTGGTTTTGCCAAGAGTACTTTGGATACAATCCGCCCCAAAGCACACAACCGCCATATATACCCCCTAGCGAACCTCTGCATCTCGGCCCAAATAGTGCCCTTTTAGGATGCGTGGGAAATGCACTGCGGGGCAATGCTGCTTCTCTTTCTCTTGATGTGCTTGGTGTCGCGTTGGCGGCGAGCCCCCTGGGAGCAGAGGCGAAGGTTGTCGGGTGCGATCGCATTGGGCGTCACTTCTACCGTTGTCGGCGCAACGGACGCGAACTCGGCAACGGGTAAGGGTAGGCTAGCAACTCTAGGCGCGGCTGCGAACATCTTTGGTATCCAAACTGCCCCTCTGGAATTAGCGTAAGAGTTCGCGCGCTTTAGCAAGGGTGCTGGTAAGTTACTGACTGGCGTTGGGGTTGGTGCGGACTTAGCTACAGTCGGAGTCGACATTAAGACATGCTTGAGCAAACAACAATGAAGGACGAAAGGCCAGACAGTGTATTTGGAAACCTTTTGCAGATCGCGGCAGTCGCTGCTGTCTCCTTTATCTTCTTTTCTTCATCGTTCCTAACCAGCCGGGCAAAGGCGGTGCCATAGCCGTCTGCGCGATAGGGGGAGTCACGGCAATGAGAGCATGCTGGAATCTAAGTCGTTATATTTGGTTCTGGATCACATTCGCCGTTATATTTGTCCTCCAAGGATGTTTGGTGTTCTTTCTTCCATGGTCAACCGAGAGGTTTCCCGGCATCGTACTTCTCCCAATTGGGCTTGCAGACTTTGCCCTTGTGTACGGCGTTGTGAAGCTCGTCCACAAATTGCATAGGCAACCTGCTTGAGAAACTTGGTACGACCTATGAGCTGCTCCTCAAATGCAAGTCAGCACCTTGCCCCAAGTAAAGGGAAGTACCACTGCCCTCTCTTCGGCCCCTGCTATCGAGGCCCAGCATTACCACCATCATGTCTTTCACAAGCTGTAAGCAAAATTGCCCATTCATTTGGTGCTGAGGCAGCCTGGTCGATCCCTCGGGGCTCGACCCTTGCTTTGGGGCGACCGAAATAATATATGACTCGAACGGTAACGTCATCGGCATCGGCGGCTCAAATTCCTTCAGTTCACCCTGTCCTGTCTCCATCGATTTGAGTCAGTGCTGGTGGTGTATGGAGTATGGGCTCCCTCCCGGACTGTTCTACAATCCGGTCGCCTATGTGCCTCCAATGGAACCCCTGCATCTCGGCCCAAGTAACGGGCCGACCGTTGACAAAAGCACTTTACTTCAACCTGTGGAGCTAATGGCTCCCAGATGCTCTTCTCAGAAAGCTCTACTGGAGGATCGGATTCAGTCGCCTCGATGGACTACGCGCTGGGATGAACTGCCGAGGGCCAAGGCCCACTAGAGATTGTGAGTAGAAACTCCTCAATGCCCTTGCATTGCTTTTTTCGCCGGACAATCCTAAAGGTGAGGTGCACGTGACGATTTCTTTCAGCCAGTGTGATGACGCTCTGGGCCAAGCTTGAAAGCATGGAGCAGGAACAGAGATTCAGCGGAGCAGCTTATCCCGTAGGTATGGCCCGCTTTCCCTTCCGCTTGAAAGGTCAGGGATTCTTTCCTGGCGGAGATGGCTTGTGGCGGGACGAAGCTCGGATCTCTGAGCCCAGCAATGGGAGCGTCTGTCAGAACGGAGTCGTTTTTCTCGGCAACGACTTCGGAACTCTGGCGAGCTACAAGAAGCTGCAGCTATCAACATTGGCTCGCCGCGCTCGAAAAGTTGGTCATAACTAAAGGGCTCACGGACGTAGCTGCCTTGTTTGAGCGAAAGGCGGCCTGGGCCGATGCCTATCGCCACACCCCGCACGGCAAACCGGTGGAACTGAGGGCCGATTTTCGCGTCAATTATGCTTACCGGCAGAGCCCTCTTCACTCTGTGACGCGGGAGGACGGCGTCACCAAGCAAATCAGGATTCACGACGGCCATTTATTTGTATGCAGTGGCTGTTGTTGCGGACGCACTGACAAAGGGTTTCCGGCGTTGCCGATTAAAGGCAGGACGTTCAAAATGACCCCAAATAAAGTCCGCTATAGCTTACTGTCTTGTCTTCTTTCGTTCTGCGCGATGGGAGTGGTCTCTTCTGCACAGACAACGACCGCTAAGCCTGTATCTGGCTGCGAACTGCTAAGGCACCCTAGCCGCTATAACAAGACGATGGTCACTGTTGAAGGGAAATACACAACGGCCTTCGAGAGAAGCGATCTCACTTTCTGTTGTCCTGGATCGGCGGGGGTTCGGGTATCTACGAGCCCTCCTGATCTGAAGAAGTATGGTTTCTTGACCGAGCAATCGACTCTAGATGCGATGTCGCGGCTGCCATCGGGAGAACACCCAGGCGACAACCTTACGGCGAGAAAGATTAGATACGCTCCGGTGACCGTCGTTGGCTTATTTAGATGCCACTATGACTTCCCGACATGTAAGAATGCCTCTCCGAACGATGGCTCTATCGTGGTGAAGTCTATGCAGTTCAATGCCCCTCTGTCGGAGGTCCATCCTGTCACCGGTAAGGCGAACCTGCTGGAACGCTGTTGCGGGAACCCGGCATGCCGAGGAGAGGACTGTATGGCGGAGAGAGAGGGATTGGTTCCTCCCAAGCACGGTGTCTCTCTCGCAGACCTTTGAAAACAGGAGAGGACTGTCTGGCGGAGAGAGAGGGATTCGAACCCTCGATAGAGCTTTTGACCCTATAACGGTTTAGCAAACCGCCGCCTTCAGCCTCTCGGCCATCTCTCCGCGCGGGATGCACTAGGCGGATTATAGCGTACGCAGTGCCAGCCGGACGCGGTGCTGCCGTTCCGTTGTGGTTGCTATCCGCGTGTACAGTAAGCGCAATGCCGGATCAACCTCCAGGGCAGGACCGTGGCGCGGTACGACGGCACGGGCTTGGCCTGCTTCCACTCATCGCCGCAACCTTCTTCATGGTGTCCGGTGGTCCTTATGGCATTGAGGACATCGTTGGGGGCGCAGGATATGGACGCGCGTTGCTGCTGCTACTTTGCCTGCCCCTGCTGTGGAGTCTGCCCACTGCGCTGATGATCGGAGAACTGGCCAGCGCGCTGCCCGCCGAGGGCGGTTTTTATGTCTGGGTGCGTCGCGCCCTGGGACCGTTCTGGGGCTTTCAGGAGGCGTGGCTCTCGCTGGCCGCCAGCATCTTCGACATGGCGATCTATCCGACGCTCTTCACGCTCTATCTGGGCCGTCTCGCTCCTGCGCTCACTGCCGGGTATCGCGGCGTGTTGTGGTCGCTGGCCGTGCTGGCCGCTTGTGTGGTGTGGAATCTCCTGGGTGCGGCGAGTGTGGGCAGCGGCGCCGTGTGGCTGATGGGTGCGCTGCTTGCTCCATTCGCCGTGCTGATCGTGGCTGGCATGCGGCATGCTGGTGGGGCAGCGATGAGTGGCGGACACGGTGCGGACTTCGCGACTGCGTTTCTGGTGGCGCTGTGGAACTACATGGGCTGGGACAACGCGTCTACTGTGGCCTCCGAGGTAGAGAAGCCGCAGCGCAACTACCCGCGCGCTATGCTGGGCGCGACGGCGCTAGTGGCGGTCAGCTACCTGCTGCCCACGCTGGCGGCGCGCATGGCGGGACTGCCGTTTCAGGCCTTTTCAACCGGCTCGTGGGCGGATGCGGCTCGATCCCTGGTTGGCCCTTGGCTCGGGCTTGCCATCGTTGCCGGAGGCATGATCAACGGCTTCGGCATGTCGAATGCGCTCACGCTCTCCTACACCCGGCTGCCGGTTGCACTGGCGCGCGATGGCTTTCTGCCGCGCGCCTTCGCACTGCACAATGCGAGAGGGGCGCCCTGGGTTGCCATCCTGGTATGTGCCGCGGGGTGGGCGCTGGCACTGAACCTCAGCTTTGAGCGGCTTATCTCCATCGACCTGGTGCTCTATGGTGGGAGTCTGATACTGGAGTTCGTCGCGCTCGTGGTGCTACGAATGCGGGAGCCGCACCTTGAGCGTCCATTCCGTGTGCCGGGCGGCGTGACTGCGTGCATACTACTGGGCGTCGCGCCGACCCTGCTGATTGTGGTTGCTTTGCATATGGCCCGTGGCGAGCGTATCGTCGGCATCCCTGCGCTAGGTCTCGCTTCTGCCATCGCCGCCCTCGGGCCGCTGGTCTATATCGTGCAGTCGACAATCCGCAGACGAGACAGCTTCTAGACTTGCACCTCAGTTGACTTCATCCGACTAGCCTGGAAGCGCTCGGCAGACTCCATCACCACCTTGCGCGCCTCGTGCACATCCTTCCAGCCCTTGATCTCGACTCGCTTGCCTTCCAGGTCCTTGTAGATGGAGAAGAAGTGGGTGATCTCCTTCAGGATGTGTGGGTAGATCTCCGAGTAGTTCCACACGTCGTGGTAACGCGGATTGTTCTTGCCCACGGCCAGGATCTTCTCATCCGGGACGCCCTGATCCAGCATGCCCAGCACGCCGATGGGCCGCACTTGCATCACGCAGCTAGGGAAGCTGGGTGCATCGACCAGCACCAGCACATCGAGTGGATCGCCATCTTCGCTCAGCGTCGAGGGAATGAATCCATAGTCGCCGGGGTAGTGGACCGGGGAATAGAGGTTGCGGTCCAGGCGGAAGACTCCCAGCTTCTTGTCATACTCATACTTGTTGATGCCTTCGAGCGGAATCTCAATGATCGCCTCAACCACTTCAGGCGCATGATCTCCGATAGGTAGCTCCAGATAATTGATCATGATGTCTCTCTCGCTGCAGCCGCGATGCGACCTGGCCAACCCTTTATAATCAGGCACGATGAAGGCACATGTCTACGTTTCGCTGAAGCGCACCGTGCTCGATCCGCAAGGGCAGACCATTCAGGGCGCGTTGCGCAAGCTGCAGTACTCCACCGTGGCCGACGTGCGGCAGGGGAAATACTTCCTGCTGACGCTCAGCGACAACGTCACTCGCGAGCAGGCACAGAGCGAGGTAGAGCGGATTGCACGCGAGGTACTCACCAATCCGGTCATCGAGGAATACAGCTTTCGACTCGAAGAGTAGCCCCTCTGGTAACGGTGCTCCGGCGCCATTGCTGGCGAACGCCGCCGGGTCGGCTCGTACAATTGCCGGATGTGCGGAATCATCGGCTATGTAGGTGCAAAGCGGGACGTGGTCTCTGTCATTCTGGATGGGCTGCGACGCCTCGAGTATCGCGGCTATGATTCAGCAGGCATAGCGGTCGCCGGCGGAGAAGAGGGATTGCAGCTGCGGCGCGCTCCCGGCAAGCTGCGCAATCTGGAAGAGGTCATCCGTCAGCAACCGCTGCACGGCACCTATGGCATTGGCCATACCCGCTGGGCCACGCATGGCCGTCCCACAGAAGAGAACGCGCATCCGCATCGTGACTGCACCGGCCGCATCGTGGTGGTGCACAACGGGATCGTCGAGAATTACCTCGCACTCAAGAAGGAGTTGTCGGCGGGGGGACACGTCTTCGTGACCCAGACGGACACGGAGATCATTGCGCACCTCATCGAGCAGGAGATTCGCTCCGCGGCAGACTCCGGCAAGACGCCGCCGCTCGAGGATGCGGTGCGACGTGCGGTGCGGCGGCTCACCGGCGCCTTCGCCATCAGCGTCATCTCTGCAGATGAGCCGGACAAGATTGTCGTTGCGCGCAATGGCCCGCCTGCCGTAGTGGGCCTGGGTGACGGTGAGAATTTCGTCGCCTCCGACGTGCCCGGCATTCTTCACCACACGCGAGAGATCTACTTTCTGAACGATGGCGACATGGCCATCCTCACTCCATCCGGAGTGACCCTGACCGACTTCGCCGGCGAGCCTGTCCATCGCCAGGTGACTCGCGTGCTGTGGGACCCTATCCAGGCAGAGAAGGGTGGCTACAAGCACTTCATGCTGAAGGAGATCTTCGAGCAGCCGCGCTCGGTACGCGACACCACGCTGGGCCGCGTATCGATGGAGACGGGCGCCGTCTATCTAAGCGAGATGCAGATCTCGGATGATGAGTTCCGCAGCGCCAGTGGCATCAATATCGCTGCATGCGGCACCAGCTGGCATGCGGCGCTCGCGGGCAAGTACATGATTGAGCGGCTGGCGCGGGTGCCCACGGATGTGGATTACGCCAGCGAGTATCGTTATCGCGATCCGATTGCCGACCCCAGCGCTATTGGTCTGCTGATCACGCAGTCCGGGGAGACCGCTGACACGCTGGCCGCTCAACGCGAGATGATTGCGAAGGGTGCGAAAACGATCGCCATCTGCAACGTCGTCGGCGCTGCAGTGGCGCGCGAGGCCCATGGGACGATCTACACCCACGCAGGCCCGGAGATTGGTGTTGCCTCCACCAAGGCGTTTACAGCGCAACTGGTGGCGTTGTTTCTATTCGCGATGCATTTGGGCCAGAAGCGGGGGACGCTCTCTGCCGAGGAGAGCCTCAAGCTGGTGGATGCACTGAGCCGCGTGCCAGGAAAGATTGAAGATATTCTGCGCGGTCGCGACGGCCAGTGTGAACAGCTGGCGTTGCCCTTTTCCACCGCTCGCGACTTCCTGTATCTCGGACGCGGAGTGCACTTTCCCATCGCTCTGGAAGGTGCGTTGAAGCTGAAGGAGATCTCCTACATCCATGCCGAGGGCTATCCCGCCGGCGAGATGAAGCACGGTCCGAATGCGCTGATTGACGAGACCCTGCCCGTCGTGGTGCTTGCCACCAAGGATGAAGCCAACCCTGACTCCGTGCTGCGGTATGAGAAGACGCTCTCGAATATTCAGGAAGTCACCGCACGATCGGGGAAAGTGATCGCTGTCGCCGTCGAGGGCGATACGCACATCGGTCAGCTAGTCGATCACGTGATCTTCATCCCACCCGCGCCGGAACTGCTGCTCCCCATACTGGAGGTGGTACCGCTGCAGTTGCTGGCCTATCACATCGCTGTGCGGCGTGGATGCGATGTCGATCAGCCGCGCAATCTGGCCAAGTCTGTGACGGTAGAATAAGGAGAGAATGGCACGCGAGCTTCACACAGCAGTACTCACCCGGAAGATATGTATCTCTGAGCCTGCACAGTGCTTTCACCTCGAGTTTGCGGTGGAGGGCATGGAGCAGTTTGCATTCAAGCCGGGCCAGTTCGTCTCGCTGGTGCGCGAGGATGCACGCGGCAAGGCCCAGACCCGGGCGTATTCCATTGCCTCCGCGCCCCGCGCCAACAGCTTCGATCTATGCGCGAATCGAGTGGAGTGCGGCTTCTTCTCCAATCTGCTGGCTGACATGGAAGAGGGCGCTACGATCCAGTTTCACGGCGCGCATGGCATGTTCACGCTGCGCCAGCCGCTGACAGATGCCATCTTCATCGCAACCGGCACCGGCATTGCGCCCATGCGCGGCTTCGTCGAGCATCTGTTTCCGGACAACGGCCCCTCCCTTTCCAACGGCCGCAAGGTCTGGCTGGTCTACGGCACGCGCTATCCCACCGAGCTGTATTACAGCGACTTCTTCGAGCGTAAAGCAGCGGAGCATCCAGACTTCCGCTACATAGCATCTCTGAGCCGGCCGGAAGAGAGTTGGACCGGCGAGCGCGGCTATGTGCAGGAGCATGTTGCGAAGATTGCCTCAGAGCACAATGGCCTTTGTTTCCACAGCAGTGCGACCCCTGCGGCCACACCCACTGCCGCGGAGGGCGCGCCGGGCTTCAATATTCACGCCTACATCTGCGGGTTGAATGACATGGTCTCGGCCAACCGCGAGCGATTGACCGGAATAGGCTGGGACCGCAAGCAGATCATCTTCGAGCGCTATGACTGATTGCCGGAGTGAGGCGGCTGCGCCTCACAACTTGAAGAGCTCACGCAGGCGGCGCGTCTGGGCGCGGCTCACTGGAATCTCTGTACCCTTGCGGTCGTTCATGCGCAGCTGATAGCTGGACTTGAACCAGGGCACCACTTCCTTGATGTGGTTGATGTTCACCACAAAGGAGCGGTGCGCGCGCCAGAAGATATGCGGGTCCAGCAGATCCAGCAGCTCTTCCAGTGTGCGGCATTTGGATTGCCCCTCCATCGTCGGCGTAGCGACCGAGATGATGCCTTCATCGATCGCCGCGAAACACAAGTCTTTCTGATCCACCAGCAACAGCCGCGTGCCTGCCTGCACCACGATCTTGCTGCTGCTGCGTGCGTGCGACGTGGCTGGAGAGCTCTGCTGCTCGAGCAGCCGGATCAGTGACTCCAGCTGTTGATGGGACAACGCAGGCGTGCCGATGGGGGTTGCCCCAGCAGCGGCCACCGCTGCCGGCACCGGGTCTTGCATGCGCGAGCGGACCCGGTCGAGTGCCAGCACCAGCCGGGCACGATCAAAGGGCTTCAATATGTAGTCAACAGCATTCACTTCGAAAGCGCGCACCGCGTATTTGTCGAATGCGGTGGTGAAGATGATCTGCGGCAGCCCTTCGGGCCCGGTCTTTTCCAGCAATTTGCGCAGCACGGCGAAGCCGTCGAGCCCCGGCATCTGTACATCGAGAAACAGGACGTCCGGCTCGGTCCGCAGTGTCAGGTCGATGGCTTCAATGCCGTTCTTCCCCTGCGCCACGATCTCGACGTCGTCGATGGAGCCGAGCAGGTATTGCAGCTCATCGCGTGCCAGTTGCTCATCATCGACGATAAGTGCTTTCAGGGTCATGGGCCTCCCAGAGTATAGGAAGCAGCGCAGAGCGGGTCAATGAAGCGACAGATGGCGGCAGATTCGCTAGGTATGGGAGCTGCGCACGCGCGCTGGCATACTGTCAGACGTCATGTTGTGCCCGCAGTGCGCGCAAAACAGGTCGGTGGGGCGTGCAGTGCGATAGCAGTTGCCGCAGGCCGCTGCCACCTGACATGCGCACTGCGTGCAGAAGTGGAAGTCACTCTGCACCGGCGTTGCACAGGCGGGGCAGGCAGAAACAACCGGCTGGCGCAGAAGGAAATACAGCACGGCCCCCACGCCGCCCGGCATTACCAAGCAGATCAGCATCCAGAACCGCGCATTCATGAAGCGGCGCGGCGCATCCTTGCTGACGTAGCCGATCATCAGCATGTAGAGGGCTGCCAGCGCACTCCAGGAGAGCGCGAAGTACACTCGCATGCCAAGTGGCGGACCTGGATGATGGCGATGCTCCGGCAGCACGAGCCAGAACAGGTACTGCACCCCGACGAATGCGATCACTGCCAGCGCGACGGACCAACGCGGGATCAGGCTGAGCTCAGAGCTGAGCTTGCCCGGCTGGTTCAGATGGCGAGTTGTGGCGTCCATGGCCATAGGCTTCTGTGAGTGAGACGAGACTCTCCCGGCGGAAAGTTTCTCCTGGCGCCAGCACTAAAGCAATTCTTCTGTAGGTGTAGACCGTCCAGCGGCTGCCCCTGTGGCCTTTCTTTGAGGAAAGGCCACGCCGAGATACTCTCCTTGTTGACAGCATCAGGAGAGTCGCATTAATGCAATAGATTTCGCTGGTTCCGTCGCATATCTTCGCGACCTGTTCGCGTCCGCCAGCCTGCTGCCAGCGCGGCCACGACGGCCATCAGCAGCATGGTGGAAAGCAGTGCCACCTGGGTAGGCAGGTCGCCGAAGTGCTCGCCGCCCAGCAGGTCGTCTACGCTGCTCCACAGCGCCGGAGCCAGGACAAGCAAGACCGCGCCAATCACGAACAGCGAGACGCCGACGCTCCGCCGGCCCTGCTCGCCCTGCTCGCGGCGGCTCTGGTCTGCAATGCGGACGGCCCGCCGCGTGCGCTCCACCAGGGGCTGTTGCGCATTTGCATCGCGGCCGCTCATGGCGCGAAGCAACGCGTTCTTGTCATTGGAAGGCGTCACCTTACTCTTGTCACCCGGATAGTGGAAACCTGTTTCCATCACGCAATATCCTCTGCCGCGCTGGGCACAATGCGCCGCTTCAGGGTAGCTAGCCCACGGTAGAGACGCGATTTGACAGTGGATAGATGCGCGCGCGTCACCTTGGCGATCTCCTCCAGCGACAGTTCTTCGTGGAAGCGTAGCACCAACACTTCGCGGCTCAGAGGATCGAGCGTCAGCATTGCCTCGGCGACACGGTCGCTGCTCTCCCGCAGCAGGCAAGCGTCGAAGGGCGTCGGATCGGCAGCAGCCGGTTCATAGGCATGTTCGTTCTCCGCAGCGTCGCACAGTTCTTCCAGGCTCAGCATGGTGCGCTTGCGGCGCACATCAATGACTAGATTGCGCGCAATGGTGAATAACCAGGTATCGAAGCGGGCTGCGCCGTTGTACTGCGCGCCACGTTGCAGCACGCGCATCCAGGTCTCCTGGAACATGTCCTCCGCAAGCTCGCGCGAGCTGGTGAGGTAGAGGAGATAGCGGAAGAGGCGATGCTGGTAGCTCACGATGAGGGAGTCGAGCAGCTGCATATCGCGCTGTTTCAGGCCATGGGCGATCGCCAGGTTTTCCTGCTGTTGAGCGGCCGTAGCCAGCGGTAGTGCGATTCCCTGAGCCAAGACAGGACTACCCCCAAGCCGTTGGACGAGGAAAGTGGACTCCAGGACGCGTTCTTTCGATGATTTCCCCGGCGAACGTCTGCCGGGTGTGGTCCCGCATGGTCCCGGAGCAGTATCGGCGCTGGAATCCGGCCCAAAACTGCGGCAACGGTACACTGGGGATCCCATGGAAATACTGTACGGTCTGCATCCGGTAGAGGAGGCATTGCGCTCCGGAACCCGGAAGTTTGACCACGTCTGCCTTGCCCGCGAGCGCAACGATCAGCGTTTACAGAAGATCCAGGAAGCCTGCCGGGAGAGCGGAGTCCGGGTGCGTGCGGAGAGCCGCGACCACCTGACCCTGCTGGCCCGCAATCCTGGGCATCAGGGCGTGGTGGCGTTCGTCCGCGAGCGCTCCATGCTGGACATCGAAGATATTCTGGGTCCGGCCGCTGCACAGAACGCCGCGCCCCCGCTGCTGCTGGCGCTGGACGGCGTGGAAGATCCGCAGAATCTGGGCGCGTTGCTGCGGTCTGCGGAGGGCGCCGGGGTCTCCGGTGTTCTGCTGACGGAGCGGCGTTCTGCACCGCTTAGCCCGATCGCCGTAAAGACCTCGGCGGGTGCGGCGGAGCATGTCCGCCTGGCACGCGTAGTAAATCTGGTTCGGGCCATTGAGCAGGTGAAGGCAGCGAACATCTGGTGTGTGGGTCTCGACGAACGCGGCACCATGGACTACACGGAGTATGACTTCACCACGCCCTGCATGGTGGTGCTGGGGCGGGAGGGCGCGGGTCTCCACGATCTGGTCCGCCGCACCTGCGACCACCTGCTGCGCATCCCTATGGCCGGCCGCGTGGCGTCGCTGAATGTTGCGGCCGCCGGGGCTGTCGTGCTGTTTGAGGCTTATCGTCAGCGGCGGCAGGGCGCCGGGCCCGGCACTTCGTCGAAGCCGGCGCGGGCAGCGAAGGTGCGCAAAGGGCTGGGCTCGTGATCGAACGCGTGGCGGCTGTACTTCTGCTCGCTGTACTTTCACCCGCAGCTCCGGCACAGCATGGCAATGTAGTGGCCGACAGTGCAGCAGAGCGGCCGGGGCGTCCTCAGCAGAAGAGCCCGGAGACAATTTTCGAAGTGCCGGACGTCGTGAGACAAGCGATCCTGTTCACCAATTACGACTTGAACGTGAAGCTGCAGACCGCGGGCGCGACGATGGCGACGCGCGCCATCATCACGGTGAAGAACGACGGCAACGCACCTGTGGCAGCGATTCCACTGCAGATATCTTCCACGCTGGACTGGGAGGAGGTCGCGTCGGAGGGAGGGCCGCTCAGCTTTACCCACCATACTGTCGCTACCGATGCCGACCATACCGGCGCGATGCATGAGGCGCTGGTTCGGCTGCCCACTCCTCTGGCACCTGGGGAGGAGCGGATGCTGACCGTGTTTTACAGCGGGACCATCGAGCCAACTGCGAAGCGGCTGGAGGAAATCGGTACGCCGGCAGACTTGGCCATCCACTCTGATTGGGACGGCATTCGCGACGACTTCGTTGGCCTGCGAGGCTTCGGCAATGTGCTGTGGTACCCGGTCTGCCAGCGTCCCGTCGCACTGGGCGACGGAGACCGCCTCTTTGCCGAGATCGCGCTCGCCAGACAACGCCAGAGTGCGGCGCATGTATCGATGACAGTGACAGAAGAGAGCAGTGGGCCGCCGCCCACCGTCGCCTTCCTCGACGGCATGCCTGTCGCGCTACAGGTGACGCTGCAACCGGAGGGCAGCGATCTGCCATCGATCGCAACCGCGACTTTGCCGGCGACGCAATTGGGCTTCAATGTCCCCAGCCTCCTCCTTGCTCGGCGCCAGATGGAATTTGGCAACCGGCTGAAGCTCTACGCGCGCGATAGCGACACCGCCGCAACACAGGCCTATATCACGGCGGCCTCGATCCTGACCACGCAGATGACCGAATGGTTGGGAGCGCAGAGGAAAGACCTAAGCGTGCTTGACCTGCCGGCGGTTACGGATAGTCCATATGAAGAACGTGCCGTGCTGCTGACCGGCATGGCGAATGTCGATCCGAAGAAGCTGCTTGCTCCGCTGAGCCACGTACTCGCACATGCGTATTTTCAGTCGCCACGGCCATGGCTCAACGAGGGCGCGGCGCAATTCATGGACTTGCTGTGGACCGAGCATCAGCAGGGCAGGGAAGCGGCGCTGACGCAACTGGACAACCAGCGTGGCGCGCTGAGCCTGGCCGAGACAGCCGACCCTGACCATGCCACAGGTCAGCCGTTGCTGCGCGCGCGCGACCCGATCTTCTATCGCACCAAGGCGACTTATGTTCTTGCCATGCTGCGGGACATCGTTGGAGACAAGCCGCTTGCTGCTGCGTTGCAGAAGTACGATGCGGCGCAGGACACCACGGACGGATACTTTGAACACCTGTTGGAGCAGACCAGCAGTCAGCAGTTGCAATGGTTCTTTCGCGACTGGGTAGACCGCGATCGCGGCCTGCCCGACTTGAACGTGGAGAGCGTCACGCCGAATCCCGGGAGCCCCGCAGACAGCTATATTGTCGCAGTTGCAGTGGCGAATCGGGGCACTGCGGTCGCCGACGTACCGGTCACCATCTACTCTGCGGCTGCGACGGTTACCGAGCGCATGAGGATTGATGGCCACAGCCAGGCGACGCGCCGCTTCCTGGTGCATGGCGAGCCGGAGCAGGTGCAAGTAAATGACGGCACCGTACCAGAGGTCGAGGCAAGCGTGCATCGCAAGGACGTACGCTACAAGACGCCGTGATCGCTGGAGAAATTCTCCTGCAGGTAGACGCCCAGCGGCTATTTCTGGGGCTTTTCTTGAGGAAAGGCCATGCCGAGATTACTCTTCCTGGTTCACAGCATCAGGAGAATCGCTGTAGAGAAATCAGCGCGTCTCGGCGATTGGCGCAGCCAGCGTCCCGCTAATGGCGGAGCGGCCAGTCACGGGTCCGGTTGCGGTAGCGATGGGGACTTCGTCCGGGCTGCCGATCATGAGATCGAGAGAGCGGTCCCGGCCGATGGTGCCGGTAACAGGCAGTTCCATTCCGTCCGAGAGCACGCGGCTTTCGACCAGTGTCAGCGATCCTTTGGCCACCTTTCCATCGCCCGACCAACGATCGAAGTGGCTCAGTGCAGACGTGGTCAGCTCCGGCAATGCGCCGCCAGTCCACTGCCAATGCAGCTTGCCCGCCGCAGAGCTGCTGAGGTCCGCAGCCGTGGTGCCGCTCAGCTTCAGATCGCCTGCAATGTCGAGCGTACCTGGGCCCCACTCCTCTTCGAGCAACTGCGACAGCTCGGGCGCACTGATCTGCGTCAGTTGCAGTTGCAGTTGATAGTTGGGCGAGCTTTCAAGGCTGGCCCCGCCGATGAGGTGCACCGCGCCTCCGAGGGTGCGGCCATCGAGCGCTTGCAACTCTAATTTGCCACCAGCGAGCGTGAGCTCCGCGGCTACCCCGGTCAGATCGGCGCGGCCAACCGTCAGGTGGCCAACATGCACGCTGCCCTCAAGCGTCGGCCAATCCTGGGTGCGGTCCTGGCCGCGATTGCGTACGCGGCTCAGCAGTTCACGCATCACGCCCAGGCCGTCACCTCGCAGCGTCTCGGCCAGCTCGCCCAGGTTCGCCTCTGCAGTGCTCAGGTCGAAATGTCGAACGCATTCCGCACGGCACGGCAGCGGCATCCGCAAGCTTCCAGAGAACCGCTGTTTGCCCAGCGTGGCGGCGACAGCGCTCCAGCGCAGCTCCGCGGGCGCAATCACTGCCGTTGCCGTGGCAATATGCAAAGGCTCAAGCAGGTAGTCGGGCTGGAACGAGGTCCCGTGCAGTGCAAGGGTGCCGGCGATACTGGTGGCAGCTGGCGGTTGTTCGGGGTTAGTGCCCGACGCGGTTACAGTAGCGCTTGGCGTGGCGGAGCTGGCAACTGCAGGCGTCCAGCTTCCCTCGAAGGTCAGGTTGTAGTCCGCCGTGCCGTCCTCTGCCAATGCATGCGTCGCAAGCGGCAGTACCTGGAACGCGTTGGCGAGTGGCAGCAATTGCTTCATGTGGCCGCTCCCGCTGGCGTGCAACAGAAAGCCCTCGGCTGAGAGACGGGCATCCACCACGAGCGGCTGCGGTGAACCCAGATCCAAACGTGTGGGCGCGAGGAACAGGGACGGCATGGCGAAGGCTTCGCTGGATTGCACAGTGAAGGAGAGGTCGGGCAACGGTTGCGTCAGCTTGCCTTGGCGCAGAATGAGTTCCGAGGCCTTGAGCGTTCCGCTGGAGGTACGCAGCACGTTTGGTCCGACGACTGTCGCGTGATGTGTAACTGAGCGCGACACAGACCTTGCGGGCGGTAGCGCCATTCGGGTGCCATAGACGAGTGCGCCGTCGATCAAACCGCTCAAGGCGAGGTCCCCACTCAGACGTCCTCCCGCATGCCGTAGCAAAGCCAGCGCGGCGGCTGCGGGGACGCGGCTCGCAATCAGTTGCAGCTCCGGCGCAGGCTGAGCAGTGTGCAGCTTCTGCCAGCTCCCGCTCAGGATCAGGCTGCCTTTGCCCACTGGCGCGAGGCAGCGAATGCCGTCCGCAGAGCCCTCGATATTTCGATAGGTGCCGGTGCAGCGCACCTCCAGAGTCATGGGCTGAAGCGGCTGGAAGGATTCGCGATGAAAATCGTTGGCGGTTGCTTTCAGGTCGACGCTCAGGGCAGAGGGCGATCCAGTGATGTGCGCGGTCATGCTGGTGTCGCCGCGCCAGCCCAGATCTTGCGTCAGCAGCATGCGCGTCACCTGGCCCAGCGGAGCCTTGCGCCACTCCATCCGCAGGTCGACTGGAAGGCTCGCGGCGGAGGCAGCGCGTTCGATGCTGCCGCTCATGCGAACTATCCCGGTATCTGCGAGCGACAGGTCGATGTCGGTGCGGGCGGGTTGCGCTGCAAAGCGGAGCTGCCACTGATCCGGCCTTTCCAGCCATATCGACACGTCCGCGTTGAGGAAGGAAAAGGGCAGCTTCTCATCCTCCTGCTTGAAGTTGATACGCGCGTTCGAGGCTTCGATATAGGGGAAGCGATGTTGTCCGCCGGTGTGCTGGCCTGCTGTGGGAGCCTGGGGCGTGCGGGAGGCCTGCCCCAGCAGGGATTCAAAGTTCCACGCGCCGGCGGCGGAGCGGACTAGGTTCAGGCTGGGCTCATCGAGCGAGATGCGCGCGATCTCCAGCTGGCCGCGCCACAACGAACTCATGCGCAGCGCCGCGGTGACGCTTGAGCATTGCAGGATAGGCTCAGAGCCGAAGCCGGGCGCTGCTTCGACAGTAAAGTTGCCGATTTCGAGTGCAGGCCGCGGCAGCAGGTGGAGTCGTGCGCCGGAGAGTTCGACTGAGCGGCCCAGGCTGACCGAAAGACTTGAGGCGATCTGCCGCTGATAGCGGTTGATGTTGATCAGCGGCGGCAGCAGCAGTGCAGCGACCAGAAATAGCGTCAACGTGCCCGCAAACAAAAAGTGCCGCCGGCGGGTTCGATCCGCGTTCATCTTTTAACGCACCAGATGCAGTGTCCTGCGCCAACGCGTTTGATCGAAGAAGTGGATCAGCGTATGGCCCATCTGCTGTGTGCGATCGCTCATGCTGGTGTGCTCCTCATCATCCTCGGGAGTGTTGAAGGACCAGTAGACAAAGAGCGGGCGGCCAACGATATTCTCCCGCGGCACGAAGCCCCAGAAGCGCCCATCCAGGCTGTTCATGCGGTTGTCGCCCATGGCAAAGTAGTCCCCCGGGGGCACTACCAGTTCGCCGTTCTGGATGTGGTGCGGCAGTTCGTCGGCCCAGGTCGGCGTGACCTCGGATCCCTCCGAAGTTGGCACATCCGGGAACTCGTCGCGGTAGGGGCTGTAATTGCTGTAGTCGGGGTGTGCTGCCTGGGGCTCTGTCTGCGGCTGCCCGTTCAGGTAGACCACGCCCTCATGTAGATGGAGATGATCGCCAGGGATACCGACCACCCTCTTCACCAGGTAGAGGTCTGGATAGCCGGGCTTAAAGAAGACGATGATGTCTCCGCGATGGATGTTCCTGTAGTGCTCGAAGAGCGCCCACTTCGCCGGCGGCGCCAGCGTGGTGCGGTCGACCAGCACATGGTCGCCCACCAGCAGCGTGTTCTTCATGGAGCCGGAGGGAATCTCGAAGTTCTGGAAGATGAATGTCAGCGCGAAGAGCCCTACCACCAGCACGGCGCAGTAGGAGGCCAGCGCTTCGAGTGGCGTCTCGTCGTGCCGCTGACTGCGCGCCGGAAGGTCGGAGTCTGCTGGGATGGTTGGCGTGGCGTCTGCGGGCAGTGTGGCGGTCTTGGTGGTCTGATCCATTGGTCTATGTGCGATCGTGGTGAAAAAGTATCGTCGCTCAATTCAGTGACGTCTGTTCGCTTGCGGCCATGTCAGCGGACGACGCGGAGGATGCGGTCCCACCGCGCAATCCCGGCCAGCCAGCTCCCTGCATTGTTGCCGAGTCTACCATCCGGGCTCTGGGCGGCGTCTGCGGTGGGCGCCTCGCGCAGGGAGAAATAGATCAGGAGCGGCGTGCCCACGATGTTCTGCCGGGGCACAAAGCCCCAGTAGCGGCTGTCGCGGCTGTGATTGCGATTGTCTCCGAGCACGAAGTAGCTGTTAGCCAGCACCATGAGTCTGCCTTGATGGACCAGGCGGTGCAAGTCTTCCCGCCAGCGTGGCTCTACCGAGGGATCGTCCGTGGTGTAGCGGGGAAACTGGTCGCGGTAGTCGTCTGCGTCCGCCGGCCCAAAGACAGCGTAGGGCTGCGGGAGGGCATTTCCATCTATTGCGGCGAGTCCGTCGCGCAGCGCAATGCTGTCGCCGGGTACGCCGATGACCCGCTTCACCACGTGGTCTTCCGGATCGACGGGAAAATGGAAGACGACGATGTCTCCGCGCTGGACTGTTCGATACGGAAGCAGCCACCCCCACTTGCCGGCAGGAGCCAGCGAGGCGCGGTCGACCAGCAGGAAGTCGCCCACCAGCAAGGTGCGCTCCATGCTCTCCGACGGGATGCGGAAGGGCTGCACCAGAAAGGTGATGATAAACAGTGCGGCCACGATGACAACGATGGTCGAGCGGACAGTGTCGAGCAGATGCGGCGCTAGCAGATGTCGCTGGCGTTGATCCGCGGGCGCGGGTACCCGTGCGTCTTCTGGTGTGGCTGGCGCGCCGGTGCTCACGCCATTGCGCTCTTCAGCGGAGCAGGCGGGGGCGCCTGTTTTTCCAATTGCTGGCAGGCCTCACGGGCGGCCTCTTGTTCGGCTCGCTTCTTGGTGGTGCCGGTGCCTTGCGCACGAATGGCGGCCATGGAGGGTGAAGCCGGAATGACGACCTCTACCAGGAAGCGCTTGCGATGGTCCGGTCCGCTCTCCGCCTTCACTTCATACTCGGGCGGCGTGACACCCCGCGCCTGCAGCAACTCCTGCAATGCAGACTTGTGATCGCCCATGCTGTCTCCCCGTTCCAGCCCGCGGTAAAGACGTTGTGCAGCGGGATCGATCACAGTCCGCTGCACAAAGGCCCGCGCGACTTCAATGCCCGCGTCCAGGTAAAGCGCGGCCACCACCGCCTCGAAGGAATTCGCCAGTAGTACGGATTTCTGGCGTCCGCCGCTGCGCTCCTCGCCCCTGCCCAGCCGCAGGTATCCGCCCATCTGCATGTTCTGCGCTACCTGGGCGAGGTGGTTGCGGCTGACCAGCGTTGCGCGCAGCCGGGTGAGGTCCCCCTCTTCTAGATCGGGAAAGGCGGCGTAGAGCGCGTGCGCGACCAGCAGACCAAGAACCGCGTCGCCCAGAAATTCGAGCTTCTCGTTATCGACGGTATCCGCGTCGTCCACCGTGCCGGCTTCGCGCTGCAGGTTTTGCTCAAAGGCCAGCGAACTGTGGGTGACAGCTTGTTCCAGCAAGGCGCGATTCTGGAACCGGTGTTCCAGAATGTGCTCGAGCATGTCAAGATCCGGCTGGCTCATTCGCGTCCTCCCCTCGCAATTCCAGAGTATCGCTCCTGCTGCGGCGACAGCAGTGTCAGGGCTGGGGCTGAGATGGTTTTGCGGTGGAAGAGGGGGAAGCGGGCTGGGACGGGGCGGCCTCGTCGTCTGCTTCTTCATCCGCATGGGTTCCGGGAGGCGGTCCGTAGGGCGCTTTCAGGCCGCGCTCGGCTGCCTCCTTGGTATCGATCTGGCCGTCGCGAACCACCAGCGCCTGCTGATACTGGGCCAGGGCTTCATCGCGGCTGTGCGTCAGATCATCGATCCGGCCCAGGTAGATGTGCGACCAGGCCAGCAGGCGGGGGTCGGTGCCGAGCCGGACGGTCTCCTCAAAATAGCGCCGCGCATCGGCTATATTGCTGCGCATCACAGCGCAGCGCGCGAGGATAAAATTCGCCCGCGCCGGGTCACCTGTGTGCTGATCCAGGGCCTGGTGCGCCAAGGTGCCAGAACCGTCGACATCGCCTTTCAAAAGCTTCAGCTCTGCCAGGTCCAATCCACGCAACTGCCGGGTGGAACGGCGCACCAGGTCACCTGGCGCCTGCTGGGTGAAGGTGACGCGCTTGATGCGGCCCATCTCTGACGGCACATCCATGCCGTAGACCATCTCGCCAATGCTCTCCTGAAAGGACTGTGGCTCCTTTTCAAAAATGGCGAGCCGCTCATAGAAGTAGCTGGTCAATACATACCCCTCTTCCATGGAGCGTCGCAGCGCAGCCTGACGGATGGTCTCTGCCTTCTGCTCCGTGGCGTGCCGTTCGCGCTCCACCGCCTCCATCTCGGCGTGGTGAACCACCGCTGGCGCTTTGAACGGGGCGATACCTGTGTCCAGCGTGCGCGCCTCCACTGCGCGGATCATGCACTCTGTCACAAGCGAGACGATGTCGCTGCGGAAGGTGTACTCGAGCGGCGCCTCGCGCACTGTCTTGAGCACGGGTAGCAGACGGTCCATGGAAGTGGCGCGGGAATAAAGCAGTGGCTCCAGCTCGTAATGCAGGTAGGTGTGCCGGACGTCGCTCATACGCACGGAGCCCTCCCGGTTGGGCGAGAGGACGATGACGTAATCCTGGGCATAGACGCGCGCATTGGTCTGTCCGGGGTTCAGCAGGGGCTCCAGAACGACGGCGAAGCGGCTCTCAGTGCCCACGCTGGCCGGCGTTTTGAGATACGCGTTGGTCCGGACGATCATCTGCGTCAGCGCATCGTGCAGGCTGTTGACCTCCGCATCGTATTGCGGCCGAACGTTCAGCCAGATCAGGTGCAGGCTGGTCTGCTCGGCGAACTTGCGCAACAGCGGCAGGATCTCGACCACCTGCGTCGAGTCGGGAGGCATCTCGGTCAACGGAACACTGTTGGTCAACTGCGGGGGCGGCGTTAGGTAGAGCGCGAGCGAGACATACTGTGACAGATCGTGGCTGGAGTCTGACAGGCGATGCGAGCGGATGTATCCGCATAACTGATCGCGCGTAGCCTGAGCGCCGGTCGATGCCTGAATCGCTGCGTTCAGCAAGTCGCGGACCTTCTGCCGTACAGGCTGCGAGTCGGCCAGCCCTGCATCGTATCCGCACGCGTTCAGCGCCGCGCCTATCTGGAACAGCGCCTCGCTCGTCTGCAGACTGATCTGCGGCCCGGCTGGGTCGATGAGCGAGGGACGCCTTTGGGACTGCGCCTCCTTCTTGATGGCAGCACTGGGTGAGGAGGAAGACGACGCGGAGGAAGAGTCCTGCTGTGCCCATAACGGGCTCGCGCTGGAGATGCAGAGCAGGAGCGCCCCGAGCAGTGCGGACGGAGGAGCAGCGAATAGACAGCGGGCGGACAGCATAGAGGGGTCTGCAGTCCAGTCTACGGAAGCACGGAAAGCAGGGTCAACCAGCACATAGAAAGCGCATTCAGCCGCGGACAGAGACTCCCGAGAAAGACATCAGCACAGTGCCGCGCACCGGCTGCTCAAAGGAACGGGCCGGCTCAAAGACGCTGAACAGCAGCAGATTGCCAATGGACGATCGCGCCTGCTCATCTGCTTCGCCGGAGAGCACCTTATAGTCGTACACGCGGCCGCTCCGATCCACAAAAGCCTGGATGATCAGCGGGTTGCTGGCATCGCCGATAGCGGCCTCTGCCTCGAAGCTGGAGTAGAGCAGGCGTGGTGCGGTCGCGATCTGCAGCGGCTGATCGCGCGCCTCCACCGGTTCGGGCGTGGCGAACAGACCGATGAGCAGTGCAGCGCTGCCCACCAGGAAGATGGCACTGGCCAGGCCGGCGGTGGCACGCAGAAGGAATGGCTGCAGGCTGTTCTGCCACTGCACGCGCCAGCGCCCCAGGCGCTCACGCGGCGTCCGCGAACTCTCACGGGAGATGGCGATGCGCAATTTCAGCGCCAACTCGGGAGGAACCTTGCTCGGTCCCAGGCTTGAGACTATGGTCTGGCCACGCCGCCAGTGCGCGAACTCCAGCGCACACCCGGCGCATTCGCGCAGATGGTTGCCGATCTCGAGCATCAAGCTGCCCGGCACATCCCCATCCAGGTAGCGGGAGAACTGACCGCGTATGTGGCTGCAGGCGCTCATTCGGCCCTCCCCGATGCGGCGGTGCGTACCAGTGGCGCCAGCAGGGTCTTCAAGTGCGCACGGCCGCGCATGAGCCGTGACTTGACCGTGCCCAGGTGAATATTCAGGATCTCGGCAATCTCTTCGTAGCCAAAGCCTTCGATGTCCCGCAGCACCACAGTGGTGCGAAATGGTTCGGGCACCTCGCGAACCGCGGCCTCAATCTGCTCTCGCAACTCGGCATGTGCAGCCAGGTCGAACGGCGACTCGTGCTGATCGACCAGGGTGTCTTTCAATTGGAAGGCTTCGCCGTCATCGCTCGAGAGATCCTGATCGATGGTGACTTCCTTGCGCTTGTGCCGACACCACCAGCGGCGCTGGTTGGAGGCCTCATGCAGGGCGATGCGATAGATCCAGGTGCGCAGGCTGGATTCGCCGTGGAAGCCGCCGATGCCGCGGTAGATCTTCAGGAAGACGTCCTGAGTGATGTCGGGCGCTTCACAGGGGTCCGGGATGGTGCGGGCTATCAAGGAATAGAGCGGCGCATGATACTGCGCAATCAGCGAGGCAAAGGCCTCCTCCGAGCCGGCCTTCAACTCGGCGATGACGGCAGCCTCTTCCGGGCGTGCCGCAGTCTGTGCTCCCAATACATTTGCGAGATTGCCCAAGACCGTTCCTGCCTGCATCTCCAACGTCCCCCATACATTAACAGGAACAATGGGCACGTGGCCCACCCGCCGGTCACCTGCAGGAGGTACTGAGTTATAGATGCCGCCGGCGGCCGATCGGGCATCGCTCACTCAGGTCCTGCCCAACCTGATTCCTTAGACACCCGCGCGCCGGGGAAAGTTCCCCTTGCCTCTACTGGGGCGGCGGAGCGGCTGCAGGCTTGTGGGTGCGTTTGGGCGTGACCTTGCCGCGTGCCGGTGGACCATCCTGGACCACCGTCTTTGCCGCCGGAGCAGCGGTTGGCGGCGTGCTGGCAGCCGTGCGCAACTGCGTCACTTCGGAATCCTGCGCCTGGGCAGACTGCAGCAGCGCCGCTCCAACCTGGGTTCTGCTGGACTCGAGCGTCGCGCGCTGCTCCTCCAGCGCGCGGCTGTCATTGGCGGCCCCGGCTAACTGTGCCGTCTCGGAGACTCGCAGCAGCACATCGTACAGCGCATCGACATTACGGTAGACAGCGAGGATGGGCGCCAACTGCGCTGGGTTTGCCTTGGTCTGTGCGATCAGCGCGGGCAGCGTATTGCTGAGGTCCCGCTGCATCGAATCGACGTCCGACTGCGTCGTCTGGCGCACATCGCCGGGCGCTTTCCAGCGCGAGACCGTGAGCGCTTTGAGCGTTTGCTGCAGCCTATCCAGACTCCCATTGAGCTGCTGGAGGCTGTCACCCAACACGGTCGCTGCCTGCGCGCGCATCTGCGTGGCGGTAGGCGCGGGCGCTACCTGCGCGGAAAGTGGAACGGCCAGGATGGCAGTGAAAAGAGAGGCGGCGGCAGCAACGCGAATCGGGATAAGCAGAGACAAGAAGAGCACTCCAGTCCAAGGCGGGCGTTTGACGAATTAATCTTACTCGTCGAGAATACGAAGAGTCGTTCTTCCCGAAAGAGTGGGCCTGTGGCGCAGCTGGGAGCGCGCTTCCATGGCATGGAAGAGGTCACCGGTTCGATCCCGGTCAGGTCCACCAATAAGCCTTCAAAGCCTGCCTATCCGCGTTTTCGTCCCACCCTGGGATCGAGCGAACACGCCTCACCAAGGCAAGTCGACGTAGTCCCGGAACCAAGTCCGTTTGACCGTAGAGATGCGTGGAGCACCGCGTCAGCTGCGAGCAGATGCGCGACTGAGCCCGTGGAAGATGGGCCGCAGTGCCGGATAGAGGCTGCGATAGAACCCATACATCGTCTGCATGCGAGCGCTGTCGGCATCATTCGGCTGGATGCGATGCGCAGTCTTCAACACGCTGTCGCAGGCCGTCTCTGCTGTGGGCCATGCTCCCGCGCCCACTCCGGCGAGCAGTGCAGCGCCATAGGCAGCGCCTTCTTCTGCTGCCATGATTTCCACCGGCTGCCCGTAGATGTCCGCCTGGATCTGCCGCCAGAGCTGCGAGCGTGCGCCTCCGCCACCCAGCCGGATGGTGCGGGCAGGCACGCCAATCTCCGCGAAGATGGTCAGCGTGTCTTTCAAGCTGAAGGCCACGCCTTCCAGAATCGCGCGGATGATGTGGCCGCGATGGTGCGTCGCGGTAAGTCCCACCAGAGCGCCGCGCGCCTCAGGGTCCAGGTGCGGTGCGCGCTCTCCCATCAGGTAAGGCGCCCACAGCAAGCCATCCGCACCCGCAGGCACGGCCGCTGCCAAATCGCCCAGCCGCGCATAGATATCAGGATCAGCAGCGTCAGCAAATGTATCGCGGAACCATCGCAGAGAAAGACCGGCGGCCTGTGTCACCCCCATGACATGCCAGCGCTGTGGCAGTGCGTGACAGAAGGTGTGCAGGCGAGGATCTAGAAACGGCTGGTCCGTCGCCGCGAAGATCACGCCACTGGTGCCGATGGTGGCGCTTACGTCGCCCGGCCGCACGATGCCCATGCCCAACGCCCCAGCCGCCTGGTCGCCCGCGCCAGCCACGACTGGCGTTCCTGCACGAAGCCCGGTGGCTGCCGCTGCCGCCTGGGTGACGACACCCGCAATCTCCTGGCACTCATAGAGCCTGGGGAGAATGCTGGCCGGCATATCCACTGCGGCAAGCATCTCGGTCGACCACCTGCGTTGCGCTACATCCAGCAGCAGCGTCCCGGAGGCATCCGCGACGTCCATCGCATGCTCACCGGTAAGGCGCAGCCGGACGTAGTCCTTGGGCAGCAGGAAGCTGTGGAACTGCTTCCAGACTTGCGGCTCATGCTGGCGCACCCATAGCAGCTTGGTCAGGGTGAAGTTCGTGAGAGCAGGATTGCAGGTGAGAGCGACGATGCGCTCAGCGCCGAGCGTGTCCGTGAGCCATGCAGCCTCTGCGGCCGTGCGCTGGTCGCACCAAATCAATGCTGGCCGCAGCACACGTTCGCTCTGATCCAGCAGCACTGCGCCATGCATCTGGCCAGTCAGGCCGACGGATGCGATCTCTTCTGCTGGTGTCGCCGTATCTGCCAGCAGCCTGCGGATGGCTTTTTGGGCCGCTTGCCACCAATCTTCCGTATCCTGCTCCGCCCAACCCGCATGCGGAGAGGCGAAGGGCACGTGCTCCTGAACTGCGGAGCCGAGAACCGACCCTGCGTCGTCGACCAGCAGAGCGCGCGTTCCCCCCGTACCCACATCGATGCCGACGAATTTCATGGCTACATGTATACAGCGTGGCGGCGCCACAGCGTGGATGCGGAACACGCGCTGGAAAACGGCGCCGCGTCGATCACCAAGAGTGGTTAGCAACGGTGCCAGAAATGTATTGCTTACCGGAGGACTTCGTAGCTGACGTAGGCGAAGCGCATGGAATCCGGTGCCCAGGAGTTGACGTTGAACGTTCCCTGACCGCCCGTGGCCGCAACCAGTGTCTTCTGCGAACTTGCTACCTGGCCATCACTGATGGCGGTGAGTTTGATTTGGATGGGAACGTGGCGCGGATCGTGAGTGGGCGTGCCGGCAGGATAGCCGATGTACACCATTTTTTTTCCGTCAGGCGAGATATGCGGGAACCAGTCTTCCAGCGCATCGTTCACCACCATCTCCGCCTTCTCATCCCTGGGGCCAGCGCCGTCGGTGGGAAAGCGCCAGATGGCTTCTTTGCCGGAACGATCGGAGTTGATGTAGATCCACTTGCCGTCCGGCGAGTAGTCCGGTCCGTCGTCATGGTGCACATTGGAGGTGAGGCGTTGCTCAGCACCGCCGGTGGAGGGCATGCGATAGATATCAAACTGGCCGCTGCCATTGCGCTGCGCCACGAAGGCAAGGGCCTTACTGTCCGGCGACCAGCCATGAAAATAGCTGGGCGTTTCGGATGTCATCCGTTTGCTGTGGGAGCCATCCGCGTCGGCCAGGAAGACCTGCGATCCCTTGCTGGCGGGAGTCGTCGCGGAAAAGGCGAGTCGTTTGCCATCGGGCGAGATCGCCTTATCGTTATTGCAGGCGTAATCATCGGGAATGGCCAGCTTTACCGGCTGGGATTCACTATCGTTGCCGAGAGGGAGCGTATAGATGTGTCCCCCGGAGTTCGAGATGAGATAGCTCCCGTTGGGTGACCAGTTGGGCGCCTCCCAGATCGCATCCGCGCGATAGATCAGGTGCGACAAGCCGTCGCGCAGGTCGTAGATGAAGATACGGCTACGCAGATGCTCCTCTGCTTGTGCTACTGCCGGCGCGCTGGTCCCCTGCGACGCGAAGCATAGTGCCGGGACGGCCAGCAAAGCAGGGAATGAGCGTTTGATGGCAAGGAGATGCGAGCAAATGTGCATAGCGAGAAACTCTAGCAGACCAGGCGTCGATGTCTGCGGCTTGGGTCTCAAATCAACTCAATAACTGGGTTGATCTTTTAGTGTTCACTCTTGACTTGTTCTGGAGAGCTGCCGGTGACCTTAGGACGTCGCGAATCCAGTAAATCGAAGAGCTGGGCGGGGTCCAATCGAATGACATGACTCTCACCCGGCACGATCTCCAGCGTGTTCGCAACGCCCAGGCGGTCCAGCTTCTCCTTGGTCTCCCGCGAACTACTTGCCCACTCGGCATCGTCGCCTCCAGCGTACGCGGCGACGGGGATACCCTTGAGGCGGCCAAGCTCTGCAGGGGTCTCATCTTCCGGAGGGGTGCCGGGCAATACGGTCAACGACAGAAAGCGATCCGGATGCTGATTGATGAGGCGGTAGGCAGAGCGGCCTCCATTCGACACGCCCGCGAGGTGCACCTTTCCTCCTTCAAAGACGACGGACTTCGCGACCTCATCCAAAAGGGCCGGAAGTTCTTTTTCCAGGACGGTGTCGAAGCTCTGTCCCTCTGCGGCGGCCGGGCTGATCACCACCCATCCTCGCGTCTTCGCCTCGTCCTCCCAGTACAACTGCAGCCCGGCCTCGACCAACTGCTTGGACTGATCGCCAGGCGGCAGCGCCAGCAGCACAGGGTAGGGCTTGTTCTTGTCAAAGCGGTCGGGCAGTACCAGGGCATACTCGATCGTCTGGCCGTCATGCACCAAGGGATGGAAGTCCGCTGCAAATGCTTTTGTTGAGAGAACTGATGCCAGCAGTGCCGCCGCCATCACGATGCCAGCGATAGAGCTTCTGCGGACGCGACAGTCCTTCACGAAAGAGTGGCGATAGATTTCGCGACGCCCAGGGATGTTTGGCAACTTTGATGGCTCCGATTGAAGAATGCACTTGGGGCCGGCACGCCGCTGGCTTCGCACGGGCGGTCGACCAATCCGTTGCTCGATCATAGCGCTACGAGCAGTCGCTCGCAGCGTGGCTCAGGCTGGCTTGGTAGTCTATGCATGACCCGCTTTCTGCCAGAGAAGGGGCCCGCACCCCGCTCTCGTGGGGCAGCAGGCCCCCAGCCCAGCCACGCGAGGAACCATGGCCGCCCTGATCGACGCCATCAACGTAAAGCGCAAGATGACGTTTGAATTTGAAAGCGTTCCCTTCTATTGCCTGGAGGCAGAGATCTCCACCCCCACCGCCAGAGGCGGCCAGACACTGGTCCGGCTCAGGATGCGCAACATGCTGACCCGCGCGGTCTTCGATAAAACGTTCAAGGCCAGTGACAAATTCAAGGAGCCGGACCTGCAGACGGTGGAGGCGACCTATCTCTATAGCGACGGATCGGCCTCCTATTTCCTGGATCAGGAGAGCTTCGAAACCATCGCTCTCAGTCAGGAAATGGTCGGCAACGCTCTTGACTTTCTGATCGAGGGCGGCATCCTGCAAATCGAAAAATACAACGGCAATCCCATCGGCCTGGAATTGCCGGCGCAGGTGGAGCTCGTTGTCATGTCTACGGAACCCGGTGTGCGTGGAGATACCGCGAGCGGAGCAGTCACCAAGCCAGCCAAGCTGGAGACAGGCGTTGAAGTGCGCGTCCCCTTCTTCATCAAGGAAGGGGAGAAGATCAAGGTGACGACAGAAACACGCGAGTACGCCGGCCGCGCCTGACCTTCTCACAGCTCATCAGGGGCCAGTCTGGAAGTTCAACTCCGACAAGGCTGCCAGGTAGGCGTAGCACGCATTCGCGTTCTGGATCTCTGCTGGGTTCGAAGGCAATGCTCAAACCCGAGTGGCCGCGCGTTTGGGAAAGGTCCATGCTCGGCGAGTCTGGCTGAGATAACGCCGGCTGATGTGAAGCGATCGGATTAGGAAACGGTGTCCGCTTTTGTAGCGGAATGTCCGCCCGTGGACATTCCGGCAGTAGGGAGCAAATTGATCGCCGACAGTTAAATGCCCAGTGTTCATAGAGTTAGCTGGGACGCCTGCGGCGGTCATTCGCGTGCACCACCACCCCGTGCATCCGCTCTGCACTGGGAGCCAATGCCAGGAGCCGCCATGCGTTCACTACTTCAGGATCTCCGCTACGGACTGCGCCAGCTCATCAAGGGTCCTGGGTTCACCATCACTGCCGTGTTGTCGCTGGCCTGCGGCATCGCTGCGACGACCGCTGTCTTCAGCGTGGTGTGGGGAATCATTGTGAATCCATATCCCTATGCGGCGCCAGACCGCATGGTGCACTTCGCGCTGGGCTTCTCCGGGGACGGCAATTACAACGGCTTTGGTGTCACGGCGGACCAGTGGCGGCAGTTGCGGCAATTGCCAGCCATCGAGGACTCCATCCTGACAGGATTCAAGAACCTGACGATTACGGGAGGAGATCTGCCGGAGGATGTGCAGGTAGGGGAGATGACATCGAACGCCTTCAACTTTTTTGGCGTTCCCACTCTGTTAGGTCGCGGACTCATTCCCTCCGACGCACCAGATGGCAAGGATCCGCAGCCAGTGGTCGTGCTCGGCTATAAATTCTGGCAGCGCCGCTTCCAGGGAGATCCCGCCATTGTGGGTAAGACCGTTCAACTCACGCACCAAACGTACACCGTGGTGGGTGTGGCCCCCCAGCGCTTCACATGGGGCGATTCCGACGTTTACCTTCCGATGAAGACAGTTGCTGGCAACGAAGGCTATCAGATGGAGACTCGCCTGAAGCCAGGGGTGAGTCATCACATGGCGGAGCAGCAGCTCCAGCCTCTGATCAAGCAATTCGAGAAGGAGACCCCTACCCATTACCCTCCCAAGCCAGGCCCCCTGAATGTCATCGGATTGAACGATCAGTTTCTCGCGCAAATCGGTCCTTCGCTTGCGTTGCTCTTCGGCGCGGTGCTTCTGCTGTTGGCAATCGGCTGCGGGAACGTGTCGATCCTGCTGCTGGCGCGGGGCACTGCCCGGGAGCATGAGTTCGCAGTCCGCGCCGCCATTGGCGCTACCCGGTCGCGCATCGTGCGCCAGCTATTGACCGAGGCGTTGCTGCTTTCGCTCACCGGAGCCGCACTCGGAGTGCTGCTGGCTTATAAGCTGGTCGCCGTGATCGTAGGCCTGCTGCCAGAGTTCTCCTTCCCCCACGAAGCAGCCATCACCATCAACTTGCCCGTGCTTCTGTTCTGCGTGGCAGTGTCGTTGATTACTGGAATCCTCTTCGGCCTGTCACCGGCGCTGCGGCTCTCCCGGCCAGATGTGCGCGATGCCATGCAGTCCGGCAGCCGCAGCGTAGCGGGCAAGGCCAGCGGCCGCGCACTGCACAACACCCTGATCGCGGGGCAGATTGCGCTGACCCTGCTGCTGCTATCGGCGGCGGGGGAGGCCATCCAGGGTTTCCTGAAGCTGGCTCATATGCGGCTTGGCTACGACCCGCACAATGTGATGTCAGTCTTCATCCCAATACGAGCGGCGAACTACAACAACATAGCTGCCCGAGCCGCTTACGTCGAACAGTTGCGAGACAAGATCGCTGGGGTACGCGGGGTGCAGGTCGCGGCTATCTCTGCTAATGCAACTCCTCCAGACAATGGCTTCGAGATTCCGGTCAAAATTCTGGGGCAGCCCGCGGAAGACCGCGTGGTTCGCGCGAATCTGGTAAGCGAAGGATACTTTCCGCTGTTGCGCATCCCGCTGCGGGAGGGACGGCTGTGGACGCCAGATGAGAACCATAACGCGGCTAAGCTTGCTGTCATCAACTGGGCCTTCGCCAAGCGGTACTTTCCCCGGGGCGACGCTCTTGGTCACTCCATCAGCTTCGCTGCGCTGACGGCTCGCCCGCCGGAGGTAGTCACTGTACCTGGAGCAGACGGGTGGCTGCAGATTATCGGCGTGGTTGAAGACAAACTCGACCAGGGGCTCAGCAAGCCAATTCTGCCGGAGGCTTTCATGCCGCATACGCTCGGCATGGGTCCGGGCACGCAAGTGCTCGTCCGTACCGACGGGCCCCCACTCGCACTGCTGCATAACATCGGCGTTCAGGTCGCCACCGTCGACCATGATCAGCAGATCAGCGGTGATATTCGTGACCTGGAGCACTGGATCAGCCGCGAGCCGGAGTATGCGCGGGGGCAGCTCATCTCCTGGCTGTTCGGTGCCTTCGCGGTGCTCGCTCTGATGCTCGCCGCAGTCGGACTCTACAGTCTGGTCTCCTACACGGTGGTCCGGCGCACCAATGAATTCGGCATTCGCATGGCACTGGGTGCGATGCGCAGCCATGTGCTGGGACTGGTCTTTCGTTCGACTGTGGTGAGCGTGGTCAGTGGCGTGGTCGCGGGCTCGATATGCGCCCTGCTGCTGCACCGGGTCATGATCCACCTGACGTCACCGGGCGCACAGTCCTTCGCCGCGCTGCTGCCCGCAATCGGTCTGCTGGCTCTGGTGGCTGTGATCGCCAGCGGCATACCGGCGCTGCGCGCCGCGAATATTGAGCCGATGACGGCCGTTCGCTACCAATAGACGAGGCACCATCATCTACGCCGAGGCTGATAGATAATGATGGCGAGGCCATTGATGCCGACGCGAAGGGAATTTCTAATCAGCACGGCGCGAGGCGTGGGCGTCGCATCCCTAGCGCCGCTTGCGTCCGTGATCGGTGCGCACGGCGAACCTTCGGCTCGCAGCTTCGTGCGCAATCGTACGCCCCTTGCTGCAAGCGCCTTCTATCCTCTGCCGCTGGGCTCGGTCATGCCGGGCGGCTGGTTGCTGCGCCAGTTGCGCATCCAGGCAGATGGACTGGGTGGGCATCTGGACGAGGTGTGGCCCGACGTCGGATTCAACAGCGGCTGGCTGGGTGGAAAGGGCGAGAGCTGGGAGCGCGGCCCTTACTTTGTGGATGGCCTGCTCCCGCTGGCATGGCTGTTAGACGATGCGACGCTGAAGGCGAAGGCGCTTCGCTTTGTCGAGTGGACACTCGCCACCCCGCGTTCGAGCGGGATGTTTGGCCCAGTCAGCAACGACGACTGGTGGCCGCGCATGGTGATGCTGAAGGCGCTCACGCAGTTTCATGACGCCACGGGCGATGCACGCGTGCTGCCGTTGATGAGCAAGTACTTCCACTACCAGCTCACGCAGTTGCCCACGCGGCCATTGCGGGATTGGGGCAGGTTCCGTTGGCAGGATGAGGTGCTGTCCGTCCTGTGGCTCTATAACCGCACCGGCGATGCCGCGCTGCTGAAGCTGGCCAAGCTTCTAATGCAACAGGGACACGATTGGCAGGCGCAGTTCGCAGACTTCCGCTATACGGAGCGTTGCAGCCCGCAGTTGCTTGGCTGGGTAGGCGAGGAGGGCGGCCTGAACGAGATAAGCCTCTCCACCCACGGCGTCAACAATGGCATGGCTTTGAAGGCTTCTCCCATCCGCTGGTTGTTGAGCGGGGCATCGGCAGATCGCGAGGGGCTGGGCCGGCAACTCGCTGCGCTTGACCGCTACCACGGTCTGCCCAACGGAATCTTTTCTGCTGACGAGCACTTCGCCGGTCGCAATCCATCGCAGGGCACGGAACTCTGCACGGTGGTCGAGTCGATGTTTTCGCTGGAGCAGGCGCTGGCCATCCTGGGCGATGCGACGTTGGGGGATCGGCTGGAGCGCCTGGCCTTCAACGCGCTGCCTGGAGCCTTCACCGCGGATATGTGGGCACACCAGTACAACCAGCAGCCGAATCAGGTGGAGTGCAGCTTACACCGTCAGCCTTGGACGACGGATGGGCCGGAGTCGAACCTGTACGGACTGGAACCGAACTTCGGCTGCTGCGCTGCGAACTTCCACCAGGGCTGGCCAAAGTTTGCCGCCAGCCTGTACATGCGGAGCGCCGATGATGGCCTGGCCGCCGTCGCCTACGCCCCGTGCAGCGTGCATACCAGCATCCGCGGTACTCCTGTGAACCTGTTGCAGGAGACCGACTACCCCTTCCGCAATACCATCGCCATCACATTGCATCCTGCAAGTGCAGCCACGTTTCCGCTGCTGTTACGAATACCCAAATGGAGTCCCAAGGCGACCATCCGCGTCAATGGCAAGCCTGTGCCGGAGCAACTGCGTGCCGGCAGCTTCGCACGCTTCGAGCGGCGATGGGCCGCTGGCGATCGCGTCGAGATAGCGTTCGATGCCCAGGTGGCGATGACGCGCGGCTTCGAGGAATCGGTGACGCTCGCGCGCGGTCCCCTCGTCTTCTCCCTGCCTATCCAGCAAGACTGGCGCAAGCTTCGAACTCACGGACGAACCGCCGACTGGCAGGTGTATCCGACTTCTGCGTGGAACTACGGCTTGAAGATTGACCAAGGTGGCGAATCAGTTGCGAATGCAGTAGGCGTCAGCGAAGGCGCAGTAGGCGATTCACCCTTCAGTGCAGATGCGGTGCCTGTCTCACTCCGCGTGAAAGGCCGCCGCCTGCCGCAGTGGCGTGCGCAGGGTGGCGTGGCCCAGCCAGTGCCGCTGAGCCCCGTCGCGAGCGACGAAACCGAGGAAGAGCTGCGGTTGATCCCTTATGCAGCGGCGAAGCTGCGTATCACGGCCTTCCCCGTGCTGAAGAGCTAGACGCTCACTCGTTGCCTTTAGATCATGGGTGCGGCACGGTGCCGGAGCGGCGAACCCATGTGGGTCCGCGTTTCTCCAGATAAAACCACTGGCCATTGGCGCAGGGAGTGGCGCACCAGTTGTTGCGATAGACCAGTGCTGCGGTCTGCCGGGCGTCGAAGTAGACTTGGGTGAAGAAGGTAATGCCGGGGTAGCCGGCGTACTCTTGCTCCAGATCGTTGCCGGGGCTGGATCCGGAGCGCGCATTGCGGAACTCGTCTACCTGAGTGCTGTTCAGCAGCATGTAGTCCTCGCCCAGCGCAAGGCGCCGAGTCAGCTGCACGCGCTCAAAACGCCTGCTCTGAAAATCGCGCACTGCCTCCTTGAACGCGTTTGCATTCTCTTCTGGTGGCTGCAACGCGCTATCAGGCATGACAGCCGGATTCATCTCGCGGATGCTGACCGTGGTGTCTGCAATGGCCAGCCGGGCGGTCTGGTTCGATGGCAAGGCATCGAACGGCTGCTCGTTCAGCAGCAGAGAGTAGATGGCGTAGGAATCATCTGCGCGGGTTGGGGCCAGCGGGATGGCAGCGGGCTTCTGTTGCGCAGGAAGATGCAGGGCGGTCAGCAAGAAGGCCATCGTCAACAGACAGCACCACAGTCGGGAAGCAGTCATCCGTGCACCTCAGGCTGGCAGTGTGCCGGCTTCTGTAGAGACGCACACTGGATGATTTTCGATGCACGGATGTATCTCATGTCTTCTTTTGATGCAGATACATCGCACCCACCCGCAGGTGGATGCCGTCGATAAGGGGCATCGCGTATCCTCACCAAGCGAGGAGACCACACAAGGGATCCACGCAAGGAATGAAGGATCAGTGGCCATTCAACTGCTCTATGTCCTCGGGTTTCGTCCAATCCGTCACGCAGTGACGCTTTTGCTGCTTGCGTCGCTTCTGCTGCCCGCCCTGCTCGCGCAGGCGCCTGCGGGTGGACCGCAGCAAGGCGTTAGCGGAGTGAACACGGGCGGCACCCATGCCCCGGTCTTGGACGCGCAGAAGCGGCCCATCACTGCCGGTGGCTTTGTTGACAGCGGCACGCCCATCTTCATGGACGTAAGCGAAAAGGCGGGCTTGGCCGGGTGGAAGCACCGTGTCGGTAACCAGGACAAGGCCTTCATCCTGGAGACGCCCGGGTCAGGCGTGGGTCTGCTGGACTATGACAACGATGGCTGGCTGGACATCTACCTGGTGAATGGGTCCACCTATGACGCGCTGGCGGGGAAGTCGCCTGCGCCGCATGCCGCGCTCTTTCACAACAATCATGACGGCACCTTCACCGATGTGGCGGCCAAAGCCGGCGTGACCAATGAGCGCTGGGGCTTCGGCGTGGCGGTCGCGGACTACGACAACGATGGCTGGCCAGACATCTACCTGACGAACTTCGGCGACAACCGGCTCTACCATAACAATCACGATGGCACCTTCACCGATGTGGCGCAGAAGGCGGGCGTCACCATCGGTACATGGAGTACGGGCGCGACCTGGGGCGACTACGACGGAGATGGCCGCGTCGATCTATTTGTGCCGGGCTACGTGCATTTTGACGACAACAAGCCGCCGGTGCCTGGCTCTGCCGCAACGCTGGCGCGCAGCTTCTGCCAGTTTCGTGGAGCGCCGGTAATGTGCGGGCCGCGCGGACTGAAGGGCGAGGGCGATCATCTTTTTCACAACAATGGCGATGGCACCTTTACCGACGTGAGCGAGAAGGCTGGCGTTGCCGACAGCGCGGGGTACTACGGATTGTCGAGCGTCTTCATCGACCTGAACAACGATGGCAAGCTGGACCTGGTAGTGGCCGATGACTCGACGCCGAACTACATCTACCTGAACAAGGGCAATGGGACATTTGAAGACGCCAGCTACGCCTCCGGCTATGCGTTGAATGAGAATGGGCGCGAGACGGCCTCGATGGGCATTGCGTTGGGCGACTACCAGAACAATGGCCGCATCGACCTGTTCAACACCACATTCTCTGACGACTACGATGTGCTGTATCACAATGACGGCGACGCCAACTTTACTGACGTGAGCTATCAGGCCGGCGTGGCGGAGAGCACCATTCCCTTCTTGGGCTGGGGCGATGCCTTCATGGACTATGACAACGATGGCTGGAAGGACCTGTTCATCGCCAATGGTCATGTCTACCCTTCGGTCGACAAGAACGACTGGGGCACCACCTTCGCGCAACGGCCCTTGCTGTTTCGCAACTTGCAGGGAAAGCGCTTCGAGTTGCAGGCTGCGGTGACTGGCACCGGGCTCTCTGTGGTGCGGCCCGGGCGCGGCGCAGCCGTGGGCGATCTGTTCAACGACGGCAAGCTGGATGTGGTGATCAACAACATCGACACCCAACCCACACTGCTGCGCAATGTGAATCCTGACCATCATCACTGGGTGGAACTGCGGCTGGTCGGCGGACCCAAGGCTCCACGCGATGCGATTGGCGCGACGGTCTACCTCTCTACAGGCGCCATGCGTCAACGCGGCGACGTGTATAGCGGCGGCAGCTTTGCCTCCTCGTCTGACCAGCGGCTGCACTTCGGCCTGGGCGACGCCACCAAAGTGGACGATGTAGAGATTCACTGGCCGGGCGGCGCAGTCGAGAAGGTGAAGCTGCCCGCGGTCGATCGTATCTACACGATCGAGCAGGGGAAAGGCGCAACCACCGATCCGGGTACGGAGACTAGCCTGCGCAAGCAGCCTTCACGCTAGTCGAAGCAACACTCGGCATCAGCAGCGTTGGCGGTATTGCTCGTATTGCGCCAGCAGAAACGGGTCGGTCATGCCGGCGATGTAGTCGGCCACGGTGCGGGCGGCGCCCTCTGCTTCCAGTGAATGCGCACAGTTCGCGGGCAGCAGTGATGGATCGCGCACCCAGCATTCGTAGAGGGTGGCAATGATGGAATGGGCGCGGCGGTGCTCGGGCGCGACCTGTTCGCTTTCGTAGAGATAGGCGCTTAGATATTCCTTCGCTTCGCGGCGCTGCTGCTCCATCTGCGGCGAGAGTGTGACCAGACGATGCGGCGCACGGCGCACCTCGTTCAGGCTGGTGATTCCTTCGCGCGCGATGATGCTACTGCTATGCGTGATCAAGTTGCTGGTGAAGGCATTGAGCATACGCTTCAGCGCCTCATCGATCAGGCGTTCGGCCGGTGCTGCTGTGTGCTCGCTGGCCATGGGCGCAAAATAACGCTCGAACAGTTCGACATGGGTGCGTACATGGGCCAGGTCGAGGATGCCGGAGGCGAAGCCGTCGTCGAAGTCGGCGGACAGGTAGGCAATCTCGTCGGCTAGGTCGATGAGCTGTGCTTCGAGTGGTGGACGTTGGTCCAGCAGATACTCAGTGAGCTCCGGGTGCGCGGCAGGCGTGTACTCGCGTGAGTGTTTGATGATGCCCTCGCGCACAGTCAGAGTCAGGTTTAGGCCGGGAAAGGCGGCGTAACGCTGCTCAAAGGTTGTGACGATACGCAGGGCGTGCAGATTGTGATCGAAGCTGAGCCCGTGCGCGCGCATCGCTTCATCCAGTGCCCGCTCGCCAGCGTGGCCAAAAGGCGGATGTCCGATGTCATGCGCCAGCGCGAGCGACTCGGTGAGGTCCTCATTCAGGCCAAGCGCGGCCGCGATGGTGCGCGCCAACTGCGCAACCTCAATGGTGTGGGTCAGGCGGCTGCGGTAGTGGTCCGAATGCCCGTGGGTAAAGACCTGTGTCTTGCCGGCAAGGCGGCGAAAGGCGCGCGCATGAATGATGCGGGCACGATCGCGCTGGAAGGCGGAGCGATATGCATGCGCAGGTTCAGGGTATTGCCGCGAGGCCAGCGGGTCCGATGGTTCACCACTGACGGCGCATGCCGCCGGCAACGTAGCAAAGCGGATTGTTCGCGGAGGATTGGTCACGGATCTACTTTGTAGCGGCCAGTTTCTTCAGCCTGGTGCGAAGCTCGCTTAGGTCTTGCAATGACAGGTAGCGGCCATCTGCAACGACGGCTGTGACAGTGCGCGTGTTCGCGATGTTTTCCAGGGGGTTGGCTTCGAGCAGGACAAGATCGGCGACCCTCCCTGGCTGAATGGTGCCGTAGTCGTTGAGCTTGTTCAAGAACTTCGCAGGGTTGAGAGTGGCCGTCTGCAATGCTTCGAGCGGCGTGAAGCCGGCAGCGACAAAGCGTTCAAGCTCCTGATGAAGACTGATGCCGGGGATGACGTCCACGCCTGCCGGAGTATCGGTGCCGGCCAGGAAGAGCACATGAGCGGCGTGCAGCTTACGGACGATATCGAGTTCGTGGGCGACAAACTGTTCGCGAACGGGCAGGGGGTCGGTATCGAGCGATTTGAGAATTGCCTTTTGCGATGCGGGCCACAGTGTGGTGACCCAGGAGTGCGCGGCGTAGGACAGGTCGGGATCGCGGGCGTAGTCAATCGCGTCAACCAGCCACTGGCCACGTTCCCAGAAGAGTGTGGGGCACTGCCAGACATTGTGTTTTGCCAGCAACTGAATGATGCCGGCCTCGCGCACAGGATCGTAGCTCGAAAGAAAGAGCCCGGGAGACTTGGTGCCCGTCAGATACGTCGTCTCGTCTGGCGAGCTGGCTTCAAAGATGCCAATCAGATGTTCGAAGGTGCGTTGGCCGGCAGCAACCGCTTCGGAGGCACGGATCGCATCCGGCACGTGTCCGTGAAGGGGGACGCCGAGCTTTCGGGACTCATCCGCAATTGCGAAGTAGGCCTCGCGGGGAACTCCAGACTGCACCTTGATGAAGTCGACGCCGCGGCCCTGAAGCATGTCCACGGCAGCGCGGCCAGATGCCGGTGTGGTGATGGGGATGGCGGCTTTGTACTGCGATTTCGGTCCGTCGAGCATGGGCCCAGAGACGATCATGCGCGGGCCCAGCAGGCGATGTGCGGCAACCTCACTTCGGGCTTGAAGGATGGAGTCAAGGTCGCTGCCCATGTCCCGGATGCCGGTGATGCCGTTGGCGATGAACAACGGGAGGATGAGGTCGCTGCCATCGGCCGCTGTGTGGTCGAAGTAGACGTGGGTATGCATGTCCCACAGGCCCGGGATGAGATATTGGCCGCGGGCGTCGATGACCTTTCCCGACTTGGGTGCGCGCAGGCTGGAGGGCCTGATCGCGAGAATGCGGCTACCTTCGACGATGATGGTGAAGTCGGACTGAACGGCGCCGCTGACCGTGTCGATCACGCGAGCGTGCGTGATGGTGAGGGTTTCCGCGTACCCGCGGAACGTCAGACACAGCGTGGCAAGCAGGAGAGCAAAAAAAAAGCGCACGCCTTATGGTAGCTGGTTCACCATCGGGGCATGCCTCATTTCCTCATCGCTTGCAAGGTAGGGAGATCGTCCCCACTGTCTAAGCCACAGGCGAAAGCAATTTTCCTCTAGGTGTAGTCTGTCCAGCGGCTGCTCCTGCGGCCTTTCTTTGAAGAAAGGCCACGCCGAGATACTCTTCCATGGATCACAGCATCAGGAGAATTGCTTTAGTGCTTCCCGTCGGTCGCGGGTGCGGAGTCGCGCGCCAGCTTCACTTTGGCGCTCTCCAGCTTCTTCTGCACCTTGCTCACGTCGCTTTCATCCACGTCTGCCGGGATAGTTCGGGCGTATTGGGAAAGCGATTGGTCCCACTGCGCTACGGCAAGACGCAGGCGGCCAGTCTTCTCGTAAAGCTCGCCCAGATGGTCGTGCACGGTCGCATCTGTTGAGACACGTTCACTCGCCTTGCGCAGGTTCTCTTCCGCCAGGGGGTATTGCCCCATCTTGAAGTAGGCCCAGCCGAGCGAATCGAGATAGGCGTAGTTCTGCGGGTCAAGCTCGACTGCCTTCTGGATCATGGCGACTGCGTCGGGTAGCTTCACACCCCGGTCGGCCAGCATGTAGCCGAGGTAGTTCAGGGTCACGCTGTTGTTGGGGTCCAGGGCCAGCAGCTTGCGGAACTGGTCTTCGGCCGCATCGTAGTGCTTCTGGCGCTCTTCAAGTTCGCCGCGCAGAAACAGCACGTCTCGAGAGTCGCCATCGCCGTGCACGGGCAGGGCAGCAGCCTGGTCGATGTCCTCGCTGGCTTCTCTCCAATGCCGCAACCGGGTGTCGATCTGTGCCAAGGCGAGGTACACTTCGCGGTCGTCCGCGTTGTGCTTCAACTGGGCGTTCACCACCCCCAGGCCCTCGTCGGCGTGGCCCGTATCGGCAAGCTGTGCGGCCAGCATCAACTGAATCTGTTTGTTGTCTGGCATTGCCTTCGCAGCCTGGCGCGCTACCTCGGTCGCCTTATCGTACTGCTTGGCATCGCGATAAGCGTCCACCTCGCCCTGGTAGCCGCGCTCGGCGACCTCCTTGCCAAGCTGGACCATCTGCTGGTAGGCGGCCACCGCTGCCTCGGTGTGATTCTGTTCCCGATCCACGTTGGCCAGGCGCTCGAGGAAGATCGCTCGATTGTTCTTCTCGCCGTCGGTGTAGTTGCCGGGCTTCGCGGAGTGAGCCGCCAAACTTTCCAGCAGCTTGGTCGATTCGCCGTAGCGGCCCAGCGCGTCGAGCGTCAGCGCTTCGTTGTAAAGAATCTCATCCGTATCGGAGGAGAGCGCCTGCGCCCGCTTCAGGGTGGCAAAGGCGGGCTCATAGTGCCCCTGGCGACGCTGGCATTCGGCGATGCGCACCAATGCCTGCGCATCCTGCGGGTCGGCGGCAGAGATCTCCTGGTAGGCGTGCAGCGCATCTTCGATCTGACTGTTATTCAGCAGTGCCTGAGCCAGGCCGCGGCGCGCGTCCAGATTGTCGGGGTCCAGGTCTACCGCCTGCTGGTATGCAGCCACGGCCTTCTTGGTGTCCTTGATCTGGTCGTAGCTGGCGCCCAGCGCGAAGGCCAGCTTCGCAGTGCGGTCATCTACGGGCACGGCTTGCAGCGTCTCAATGGAACGCTTCATGTCGCCGGTCTCGCTGTAGAGCCGTGAAAGATTCAGCGCCACGTCCTCGGAGTTTGGATCGATCTTCTGCGCCGTCTCGAACTGTTCCCGCGCCTTGTCCGACTGGTGATTCACCGTATAAAGCTGTCCCAGGACAAGGTGGTTCTGGATATCCTTCGGCTCAAGCTCACTGATCTGCAGGAACTCGGCGATGGCCAGGTCCAGCACCTGCTGTGACGCGCCGTTCTGCATCTCGCCCAGCGAGTGCAGATAGATGCGGCCCAGCAGCTTGTGTGCGTTGATGTTCTTGGGATCGCGCTTGATGGTGTCCTGCGCGGCCACGATCGCATCGCGTACGCGCCCCGTGCGGAAGTAGAGTTCCGCAAGCCCGTTGTTGAGGAAGGGTGACGTCGGGTCTGCATTGAGGGCCAGCTTGTATTCCTCAACCGCATGCGTGGCGTAGTCCTGACGGCCCGTGCTGGCCGCCAGGTCCTCATACGTATGGGCAAGCGTCAGGTGATAGTAGGCCCCGGCGCGGCTCTGGTCGGCGTTCGCGCTGCCGGGGTTCGACGATGGCTTGGCACTTGTGGCAGCCTCGGGCTTCGCACCCGGCTTGTCCTGAGCGAACGTAGCGGGTGGCGTGGCGGTAAGAGCTAGTGTCGCGACCAGGGCGAGCAAGCGTGGCGAGACAGCGCGAATGGAGAGCAGGGAAGGTGTACCGTGGCTGCGTATCATGCGGGATGGGCTACCGGATTCCTGGCACCCCTGACTGGCCGGCGCATTGCAGCCGACAGGGGAACGCAGCTCGCCGGATCTCTCCTTCGATCTGATAAACGATTGTAACCCCGCTAAGGATGCGCCGGCTGACGCGATTGCCAGGCCAGGCATGCCCACGGTGCATGGCGGTGGTGACCAGGGGCAGGGAGGGGAGCGGGTTAGCTGATCCTAAGTTGGCTGCTTCTAATAGGTCGCCGCGAAGCGCTGACGCCGCACTGCCCACTCCTCGGTGGGAAAGAGGCGTGGTCCTATTTCGATCAGTCGCGGCAGCATGTTGAACACCGAGACCTGGTTCCACTGCTTGCCGTCGCGGGTGCGAAATCCCTTCTCGTTCAAATCACTGGCGATG
>JBBRLT010000022.1:0-44452 GCA_038231235.1 Terriglobales bacterium | reverse complement strand
TACACAACCAGCAACCCAAGCCCTTTCGCTGGACCAAATCCGCCGACCAGATCCTGACCTCGATCGCACGTTTCGCAACCTCAACCCTCGCCGCTCAACAACCAGAACATAATGCAAGAAATCAATGACTCAGGAGACTAGCGGCCGAGCACAATCACGCTGAAGGTATCGGGCGTGATCGAGGGTCGCGGGTGAGGGTTCTCCGTAGTGGGCGCTGGACGTGCGCCCAGCTCCGCCGTAGCCAGGTAGATGCGCCCCGTCTTCGGATCGAAGGCCATGGTGCGCGCGCCCTTCTGCGTAGTCACAGTCTGCACCACGGGGAAGGTGGACTTGCTGGCGTCGATCACGGTCAGGGTCGCATCGCCATTCGAGGAGAAGGCCAGCTTGTGCTCAGGATCGAAGCCTGCAGCGTCTGGTCCATCGCCAATGGTTGGATTAGCCAGCACCTTTCCGGTCTTCGCATCGACTACGGCCATCTTCTTGCCATCGCAGACGGCGAAGAGGTGGCCAGCAGCCGTGTCGATGGCCAGGCCAGAGGGCGAGTCGCACTCGCTCAGTGGCCAGGTCGCGGTCAGCTTCTTCGCCGACGCATCCAGCCGCACGATGGCGTTCTTATCTTCCAGATTGTCGTAGATCATGCCCTTGCCGTCGGCGACGGGGAACTCCGGACGGCCGCCCAGGTCGACAGTGGCAACCACCTTCTGCGTTGATGTATCGATGACAGATACATTATTGCTGCCACCATTGAAGGCCCAGACCGTTTTCGTCGTGGGCTCATAGACCATGCCATCCGGCTTTGTGCCGACCGGGATGGTGGCGACGGTCTTGAGCGAGCCGCGATCGAAGACGACCACGGCATTCGACTTGCCGTCGCTGATGTATCCGTACTTGCCACTGTCGAACACCACGCCATGCGTCCCTTTGAGGCCGGTGATGGCGCCGACAGACTTGCCGCTGTCAGTGTCGAGCACTTCCACGCGGGTGCTGTGGGTGATGTAGAGGCGGTGCGCGGAAGGATCAAGTGCGAGATAGTCCCAGCCGCCCTCGCCGCCTACCTTCCACTTGGTGACCACATGATAGGGGCCCTCGGCCTGGGCCGTGGGTGCAGCGCCCAGCAGGCAGATTGAGAATGCACCAGCGAAAAGCGATACGCCGAGAAGACGAAGACTGCGCGGATGAGACATGAAGGACTCCGACAAAAAAACTCGGCAGGATTGAGCCGGCCTCTTAGTCTCCCATGCGGGGGTTAATCCTTGCTGAAGACAACCGGAACGCTGCTTCGCACATATTCGGTCAGGCGGTTCGGCTGCGGGCTCCGGTATAGTTGGAGAAGATTCGCCATGGCAACCACCCCTCCGGCCAAGAGTGCCGTCACCAACACTCGTTCCCTGCCCAAGTTCCAACAGAAGGTCACGGAAAAGAGTCCCTTATTCTCCGCCGCATTGCTGGCGGGCTGGCTTATTCCGGGCGCGGGTCATGTGCTGGCGCGGCGTTATGTGCGTGGCGCGGTGCTATTCGCGGCCATCGGCCTCATGTTCCTGCTCGGCATCCTGATGCAAGGCAAGCTGTACGCCGCCAATACAGCCGACCCGCTGGCCATGCTCGGATTCGTGGGTGACCTGGGCGCGGGCCTGCTCTATGCCGTCGGCCGCATGATGGGGCTGGGACAGAATGCGGTGCAGGTCGTTACCGCCGACTACGGCACCAAGTTCATCGTAGTGGCCGGCCTGCTGAACGTGATGGCAGCAGTGGACGCGCATAACATCCGCATCGGGAGGAAGCCATGACCTTTGCGCCCTCCCACTTCACTGCAGTGCTGCTGTTCAGCCTCTTCGCATCCGTCGTGTTTGCCATTACGCAGCGGGCGGAGCGGCCCGCCATGGTGCGCTACGGCCTCTATTGCTTCGCGCTCTTCGTGGGCGTGGCGATCGCTGCCAGCTGGCTGATGTTCTTCATCCACCGCTGATTCAAATCGAAGCTAGCGGCGCTCCCACACCATGGCGTCGAAGTTGTGTCGCGCCTTGAAACCGAGCTTGCGATAGAGAATGAGCGCTTCGTGATTGGCTTCTGTCACGGTCAGTGAGATGTATCCCAATTCCTGCACTGCCAGTGCCTCCATGCAGCGGACCAGCAACAGCCGTCCCAGGCCTGCCTGACGCAGGGGTGGTTCCACGCATAACTGCGTGACGTGCCCGGTGTCGGAGCTGACGCGGGAGCACAGCACAATGGCTGCAAGCTCCTCCCGGTCGCGATGCGCCAGCACCAGCGACGTGGATGGATCGAACTGTCCGCAGCCCGGGAAACGCACGATGTTATGCAGGAAGCGTAGCGAGCCTGCGGTGGTGCGGTACTGATCGTTGATCACACTGTCCAGATGACCCTGGTAGCACTGCGCAATCAGCCGGCCGGCCGCGGCAAAGTCCGAGTCGCGCCAGCCGCGCAGGCTCAAGGCAGGCGGCAGGCTCGGCATGGGCGCGATGCGTCCGCGGCGAAGAGTCGTCTCCATGAACAGTCGTGGATAGACTTCGAAGCCGCCGCGCGTGAAGACATCGCGGAACTGCCCCCTCGGGTGTAAGAGAAGCTGGGTCTCAATGCGGTTGGTTCCTGGCGTGCTCTGCAGCAGCTCCAGCGTGTGCTCCAGCAGCCGGGCCTCGATGCGGCTGGCGCGCTCCCGCGCATGTGCGGTGGCAAACACGTCGCCGATCACCGCCTTGTGCTGCTCGTAGACGCAGAAGACATATCCGGTCGGGACGCCGTCTTCGGTGGCGACAAAGCCCGGCAGCATGCGCGAGTCCAGGTAGTCGAGCAGCAGTTGCGCGGAGGCGCGATAGTCCCAGCGCAGCCGGCGCTGCCACAACTCCGTCTCCTCAGCCAGCAGAGTGCGCAGGGCATTTGCGGAGAAGTGGCGCAGGTCGAGCACATCCTGCCGTACGATCCCGCTTCTGGACAGCGATGCAGCCACGGCCGGCTCCCTCGAGCACCTATGTCAGCGTACCTGCGAGTGTAAGCGGAGGCTTCGCAGGCACGCAAAGCCGAAAGCCGCGCAGGCGTTACTTCGTCTTCCGCAAGGGCTTGTCGCTGACCGGGGTATCGCTGACGCCCAGGGCATCGACCTCGTAGATCGAGACACGCTGCGCCGGGTAGGAGAAGAGCGGACGATAGGAGCGGGTTGCCAGCAGGTCATGCAACTGGGGCGCCGCGATATCACGCACCACCAGCACGTGCGCCAGGGGTGGCACGCCGTCCCGGTCATAGTCCAGCACACGCTCGTTGCGATAGAAGGAGAGCCCGAACTCCATGTCGCGGCGGACACGCAGCACGGCAAGCGGCTCGTTCTGCGGTGTCATCTGATAGAGCTGGCGAGCCAGCGGACGCGCGGAGTAGGCAAGGTCGATCAGCTGAATGGTGCGCTTGGTGCTGGCGATGGCGCCCAGCCCAAAGAAGGGGCCTATGCCGAAGATGAACAGCAACAGAGCGCCCAGGGGCAGCAGGGTTGCCGTGCGCAGCCGCATGACTCCGTAACGCCCCACCATGAAGACGATAAACGCTGTGCTGGCCACGCCGGTCGCCAGGGCCGATGCGATCAGCCGCAACGGTGGTGTCCCGGAGACATGCGAGATGAACCAGGGCAGCAGCACCACCAGAGTGACGGTTACGCCGGTCAACAGCGCGTGCAATATCAGCAGCCAGCCGCGAATCTTCTTATTTTCCTGGCGCAGCCGGTTCAGGTAGTCCGCGGTCAGAATGGTCAACGGCGCGATGGAAGGCAGGATGTAGCCAGGCAGCTTGGAGCGGGAGAGGGAGAAGAAAACGATGGGGAACAGCGCCCACAGGACCAGGAACTCCGGGAAGGCGTCGCCCCAGCGCGCATGGCTCACGTAACGTTTCTTCGCCCGGCGGGCGCGCCACTCGTTGACGGATTCAATCCCTGCGTCCCACAGCGCGCGTATGGCGACCACCGTCCAGGGCATCAGCGCCAGCAGCATGACGACGAAGTAAAACCAGATGGGCTGTTCATGTTCGTAGAGGTTGGTGGCGAAGCGCTGCAGATTGTGTTCCAGGAAGAAGACTCGCAGGAACTCCGGATTGCGCCTGCTGACGGCGATGTACCAGGGCAGCACCATGGCGAGATAGAGCGCGATGCCGGGCAGCCAGATAGTGCGCCGCAGCACAGACCATTCCCGGCGCAGGGCGGCAAAGGCGAGGATGATGCACACTGCGAGGAAGGGAGCGACCGGGCCCTTGGCCAGCGTCGCAGCGCCGTTGAAGAAGTAAAGGTCGAAGAGCCAGAACTTCTTGTCTGTCTCATACCACGCGTACCAGCCCAGCATGCCGATGGCGAAGGGCGCAGCCAGTTGCATGTCGGTCGAAGCGCCACGGGCGAAGGCGATGATGCCGGCGCAACTGGCAGTGATCAGCGCCGCGTCGAGTTGACCGCCGGGGCGGAAGCGGCGGATGTGCAGATAGATCAGCGCGACCATGGTGAAGGCGATGCTGGCCGAGGGAAGCCGCGCCGACCAGTCGTGCACGCCAAACTCCTTGAAGGAGAACATGGCGCGCCAGTAATAGAGCGCAGGCTTCTCCAGCCAGGGCTTGCCGTAGAGGATGGGCGTGATGTAGTCGTGGCGGCGCAGCATCTCGCGTGCTATCTGCGCATAGCGCGGCTCATCCGCGCCTACCAGCCCGAGTGCGTCTCCGCCAAAGATCGGCACCAGGCCGTAGAAGAGGAAGAACGTCGTAAAGACAAAACAGACCGCCGTTTCCATGGAGAGCCCGAGCGCGGAAAATTGCGCCGCCAGACCCTGCAGGCGGGAAGCGGCAGCAGGCGATTGGCTCTGTCCGTCAGTATCTTTCACAGGCGTCCGGCATCAGCCTACCAGATGAATTGAATGAGTTACATCGGCGACTCAGACGGGTATCCCGGCGTCTTCAGTCTTCTGCCTCGACGCGGCCAGCATCTCCAGCACCGTGCTGTCGACTGCATAGGTGATGGTCGTTCCGCAGGAGGGGCACTCCGCCGTGTTGAGGTGCTCACTATCCGAAATCGAACTTTCGATCGGGAAGGAGCGCAAACACTCCGTGCAGGTGGCGATGAGATAAGCATTGCTGCGGCGACTGATCCAGAGCGGCGCATGAGTCTGCTTGGGCAATGGGGGAAGAATAGGGGATTGGCTGTGGAGGTCTCGCATCGTCGCGATCAACTCCTCCGGCTCATATTTTCCCTTCTCAAAGAACGCATTCATCAGCAGGCTGGAGGTCTGCAGGTTGACGTTGAACTCCCCGCTGATAACGATGACAGCAATCTGAGGGAAGCGCCGGCGAACGATCGCAAGCAATTCGAAGCCCGACATATTCGGCATGCGCAGGTCGGAGATCAGGATGTCCGGCGGTGTCTGGCGGAGCAGGCGCAAGGCCTCAAAACCATCTGCCGCAGCGCGGCAGGCAAAGCCATGCAACTCCAGAATCGTTTTAAGCGTTTCCAGAACGACAGGCTCATCGTCCACCAGCAGAACGCGCGGAGCAAAATCCTGTGGCATTGTGACTTTCCCCCGCGGCCGCACTGCCGCGAGCCTCGAACCGTTCGCATATAGACACTGCCCAGCGCCCGGCTTCCCCAGGAAAGAATACGCCTTCGCTTTTCCGGAATCGGATCAGACTCCATTTCGCCCAGATGCCGTAAACGAAGGAGATGATGTCTCTCCTCGCGGAGAATCCCAGGTGCCAGCGCAATTTCCTTACCGCACCCCACTAGTCATCATTATCAGGCACCATACCGCTCAAGGCATCTCGTGGCGACGACCGTTGGTTGAGCCACGCCTGGGGCGATGTTAGGTCGATGGAAACACGCACTCTACTATTGCTGAATCTGTTGCTGCTAAGCAGCTTTGCTGCCGGGCTGCTGGTGGTCTGCTTTGCCAGCCCGGCGCTGCGGCACCTGCGTTGGCTGGTGCCCGCCTATGCATGCGGCAGCCTGGCGACGCTTCTGTTCCTCAGTCGGGACCGGCTGCTGCCGTCCGCCATCATGCCGGTCATGGATCTACTCGTGCTGCTGGCGTACATCCTGTTGCATCGCGCGCTCTGCGATCTGGCCGGCTGCCGGCGCCTGGCGTGGTTCGGTTTGTGGCTGCTGCCGGTGCAAGCCGTGGGCGCGGCCTGGTTGATACTGCGCCATCATCCCTCTGCGGACCTGACCGCACTGCTCAGCGCAATGCTTGCCATCCAGCTCTGTTTCAGCGGCATCGCCGTCTTGCGCAATGTGCGGCCCGGTCTCGCACCGCCGGCTGGATCGATGGCCGCAATCCTGTTTCTCTATGCCCTCTTCAACCTGCTTCGGCTCGTTGTTCTGCTGGTGGTCTCTCCCGCGCAGCTCGGCCTCAGTCCCTTCCTCTACCTGCGCAGCGGCAATCTGGTGCTGACCATCGTCACCAGCGTCGGCATCCTGTTCTCTTTTGTCTGGATGAACACGGAGACGCTGCGCCTGGAACTGGAACGCATGGCGCGTACCGATGCGCTGACCGCGCTGTTGAACCGCCGCGCCTTTCTGGATGAGTTCGAGCGGGAGTCGTCGCGCACCGCGCGCGATGGCTCGCAGCTCTGCATGCTGCTGATGGACCTCGATTACTTTAAGCTGGTGAATGATCGCCATGGGCACCGCACCGGCGATGCCGTGCTGTGCAGCGTAGCCGAGGTATTGCGCACCAGCCTGCGCCGCGGCGATCTGGTGGGGCGGCTGGGCGGGGAGGAGTTTGCCGCACTGCTGCCTCAGACCAATGAAGCGCGGGCCGAGACCCTCGCCGAGCGGCTGCGCGAATGCATCGCTCACCTTGCCATTCCTGGAGACAGCGCCGGGGCTACCATCACTGCCAGCTTCGGTATCGCTGCATGGGGCGGCAATCGGGAGTCACTCGAGCAGTTGATGCATAACGCCGACATCGCTATGTATGTGGCCAAGCAGTCCGGCCGCAACTGTGTGCGCACCCGCCCGCCCGGGCGGCAAGAGATACCGGTCCAGGCGTTCTTCCCCGTGCCCTAGGCTGCCGGGACGGTGCGCTAAAGCAGTTCTCCTGATGCTGTGAACCAAGAGGAGCGCCTCGGCGTGGCCTTTCCTCAAAGAGAGGCCACATGAGCAGGCGCTGGACGGTCTACACCTACAGGAGAATCGCTTTAGATGTGGCAGGAGAGAGAGCCGCGCTTCTCCAGATATTTCTGGTGGTAATCCTCGGCCTTCCAGAAGGTCTGGGCCGGCACCACCTTGGTTGCGATCGGCCGGCTGAAACGTTTGCCCGCCTCCAGCCTGGCGATGGTTGCGCGAGCTGTCGCTTCCTGCGCAGGCGAGTGGAAGAAGATGACCGTTCGATATTGCGAGCCCCAATCCGGCCCCTGCCGATCGACCTGCGTCGGATCGTGCAGCTCGAAGAAAAGATCCAGCAGCGCCTGGTAGCTTGCTCTTTGAGGGTCGAAGCTCACCTCGACCACCTCGGCGTGTCCCGTGCGGTCCGTGCATACGTCCTTGTAGCTGGGGTTCTCGAGCGCTCCGCCTTCGTACCCCACCGCTGTCTCCACCACGCCGGAAAGCTGCTGAAAGCGTGCTTCAACGCCCCAGAAGCATCCTGCTCCAAATGTTGCCTTTTCCATGATCTATCTCCAATTGATTCGATGCAGCAGCGCCTGCTCCGGCGTCAGCAGCTGCGCTTGATGCTGGTCTTTGCAGGCCGGGCTCGGCGCGGCCGCCCGGCCGGCAGGTGGCGTTCTTCCACTTTCTTCAGCGCGCGCGGCGGTACCGCGGGCTTCTTGCGCGGGCGCCCGGCACGTTCCAGCGCGGCCACTTCAATCGCGTCCAGTTCGCGCACCTCGCCCGGCTCCACATCCAGCACCAAAGTCCCATAGCCCACGCGGCGGATCTTCTCCACGTGATGGCCGATCTCCTCAAATAGCTTGCGAATCTGCCGGTTGCGGCCCTCGGTCAGGACCACCTCGTACCACGGGTTCTCTGCCTCGCGCATCAGCCGGATGGTCGCCGGCTCGGTGAGCACGCGGCCAGAGCCGCCCCCCGGCTTGCCGCGTTCGATCATGATGCCGTGGCGCAGTTGCTCTATCGCGGACGCGCTGGGATGCCCGCTGACCTTGACCAGATAGGTCTTCTCCACATGTGCCGCCGCGCGGGTCAGTGCATTGGCCAGGGCGCCATCGTTGGTCATCAGCAGCAGCCCTTCGCTCATGTAGTCCAACCGCCCTACCGGAAAGACGCGGACACCGGCGCGCTCAAAGAAGCGCATCACGGTGGGCCGGTTCTCCGGGTCGGAGACGGTGGTGACGTAGCCCTTAGGCTTGTTCAGCATGAAATAGCGCGGCTTCTGCGCGCCCTGCAACAGTTTGCCGTCCACGCGGATATGATCGCGCGACGGGTCGGCCTTGGCACCCAGCTCGGTCACCAACTGGCCGTTCACCTGCACCCGGCCTTCCGTGATGAGCTCCTCCGCCTTGCGGCGCGACGTCAACCCGGCCGCGGCAATGATCTTCTGCAGGCGCTGTTCGGCCGACGGCTGCGTCGGGGGTGGCGCGAGCGGCTTGCGGGGAGTTCCCGCCCTGCCGGATTTGTTTTTCGTTGAATGGCCTGATATTGGCTGGCTCAAGCCTCGCCTGCTTTCTCTTCCAGTGTCTCGCGTAGCGCGGACGGCTGTTCGGAGGATTCCTGCTGCAGAACGCTGCGGTCCGGCAGCGAACCGGTGTCTGTATCGATCTCTTCGAGCCCCAGGGAACCGCTGGAGTCTGCCTGCGCGTGACTCAATCGGTTCAACGGCTCCGAAGGTGCTTCAGCCAGGTCATCCTCGGCCAGCTCGCCTGCCATCTTCTCAAATTCCTCGATGCTGGGCAGCTCGTTCAGGTCCCTGAGGCCGAAGCGCAGCAGGAACTCCCTGGTCGTCTTGTACAGGATGGGACGGCCAATGACCTGTTTGCGTCCGGCGGTGGTGATCAGCTTGCGCGCCATCAGGCTGCCCAGCACGCCGGCCGACTCGACACCACGTATTTCGCTGATCTCCGGGCTGGTCACCGGCTGCTTGTAGGCGACCACTGCCAGGGTCTCCAACGCCTGCAGGCTCAGCTTCATGGGCGGCTTCAGGCTCTTCACGAAGGAGCGGATGGCGTCGTGGTACTCCGGGCGGGTGGCCATGCGGTAGCCACCGGCGATCTCGCGGATTTCAACGCCGCGGTCTGCCGCGTCCAGCTCCCCCATCAACTCTTCGATCACGCCACGCAGGTATTCGCGGATGGCGCGCTCCTGCTGCCGCGCCGCGCGCTTTGCGGCGGCTGCCTCGGGGTCCTCGCTGGCGGTAGAGGCTGATTCATGCGCCATCGCCTCTTCAAGGGCGGTGGCTTCCGTCGCTGCCGTCGTGTTATCGGGCGCTGCCTCAGGGGCGGGGACGAGCGCTGCTGCATCGCCGTCGCTGCGGTTGGCCGCTTGCTGCAGCTCTCGCACTTCGTCCGCGAAGATTGCTGCCAGCTGGATCAAGGTCACCGGCTCTTCCGCCGCGTATATGACTGCTTCGATCTTTGCGCGTAGGCTCATGGTCCAGCCTTCATAGTATCGAAGCGGGGACAGGCGGGCGGCCTCGCAGCAACGTTCCGCGTCCCGCCGGCGTCTGACAGGATGCGAGCGAGCGACATTCCATCCCCCGAGCTAGGTGGTCTCGGTTCCATGCTTCGATCTCTCAGTCTGTTGGCCTGCATCCTGTTGCTGGCCGTGAACATTGGTTGCCATGGCACCGAGGCAGAGCCCAAGGTGGCAACGCTGGCGCAACCGCAGACTCCGCAAGTGAAGCTGGCACCGCCCACGCCGCTCGACGTGAAGGCAGCAGAGCTGGGCGGTCCCACCTGGGACAAACACTGGGATGTCTTCATCGAAAAGAACCTGCCGCCCGATCTGCTGGGCCATCAGGTCCCACGCGATGTGCAGCGCTACTGCCCAGCGTTCTACCGGATGAGCGAGGTGGACAAGCGCGAGTGGTGGGCCTACTTCTTTCAGGCGGTGGCCGCAGCGGAGGCGGGCCTGAAGCCAGCCACCAACGTGCGCCACACCGAGCCCGAGGTAGCAGTCATCGATAAGGTGACGCACCGCACCACGCACCAGGAGGGGCTGCTGCAGTTGAAGTACGAAGACGCGAAGCGCTACGGCTGCAACTTCGACTGGGACGCCGACAAGGATATGCCCGCTCACGATCCGGGCAAGTCCATCCTGAATCCGGAGAACAATCTGGCCTGCGGCATCCGCATCCTCGATCACCAGATCATCCAGCAGCACAAGCCCATCTACAGCCGGACCTCATACTGGGCTACGCTGCAGCCCGGTAATGCAAGCTTCCGTGTCTTCGCCAGGCAGATGACGAACCTGCCGCTGGCCTGCGGCGGGCCACACAAGCTGGCGCCGCCGGTGACGAAGACGGAAGAGACCGCCAACCGCTGAGCGGGTCTGCTCGGCAATGCCGCGCCCTATCTATCGCCAGTCGTCGCGCGTAGCCAGGGTGTCGTTCAGCACCTGCTCGAAGCTGGTGTGTTTTTTCACGTAGATGTCCGCGAAGGTTTGGTCCTGACGCAGCAGGATGGCCTGTAGCCGCACCAGCTCCAGCAACGCGAGAAACATGCAGATGACCGCGCGTTCCGACCGCGCATTGCGCAGCATCTGGCTCAGCGCGACGGGAGCGTCCTCCATGGTGAGGCGCCGCCGCAGGTAGTCGATCATCTGCCCCACGGTGACGGTCTCCTCGTCCAGGTCGAGCACGGGGCGCTGCTTGATGCGCTCCAGCACTTCGCGGAAGACGCGCACCAGGTCGACAGTATCCGCGGCAATCTCCTGCTCGGTGCCGGGCTGGCCGGCAAATTCGCTGAATGCAGGGCGCGACCAGATCGCCTCTTCAATCTGCTGCTTCTGCCGCAGCATCTGCGCCGCATTCTTGAAGCGCTCATGCTCCAGCAGCCGCTCCACCAATTCGCGCCGTGGGTCTTCACTATCGCCCTCGGCAGCCTCGATGGGGCTGCGCGGCAGTAGCATGCGGCTCTTGATCTGGATCAGCAGCGCGGCGGTGTAGATGAAGTCGCCCGCGGCGTCGATGTCGGTCTGCTTCAGCCGCTCCACGTAGTTGAGAAACTGCGCCGTGAGCTTCGCGATCGGGATGTCGTAGATGTCGATGTCCTGCCGGCGGATCAGGTCCAGTAGCAGATCGAGCGGGCCGTCATACACCTGCCCCACGGAGACGGAGAAGGGAGAGAGGCTCTCCTGCTCATCCTTCTTGCGCGTGGGCTTCGCTGATGGCGAATTGCCGATCTGTGTTTCGGTCACTGGAGCAGGCGGGACTGTATTCGTAACCGGATCGGCGCTATTTTGCGGCTCGCTGCCTACTGGCATCGGCTCGTCGGTCATCGGGCCCTCTCCGGCAGCAGATGCAGGGCGTCATTCACCTGCGCCATGGTCTGGGCGGCCCGGTGGCGTGCGCGCACAGCACCTTCGTACAGCACTTCCATCACGCTCGCCTGGTTGAACTGGCTGCGCCGCTGCTGGATCGGTGCCAGCTCGCGCACAATCGAGTCTGCCACCCATCCCTTGCATTCGATGCAGCCAATGCCAGCACTGCGGCAGCCCTCATATACCTTCGCCATGGTCTCTGGTGTGGAAAAGACCTTGTGCAGGTCGCCCACCGGGCAGATGTCCGGCTCGCCAGGGTCGGTGCGCCGCACCCGCGCCGGATCCGTCACCATCGGCTTCAATTTCTGGCGGATCACCGGCTCTGGATCGGTGAGCAGGATGGTGTTGCCGTAACTTTTCGACATCTTGCGGCCGTCGGTGCCGGGCAGCTTGGGCGAGGGCGTCAGCAGGGCCTGCGGCTCGGGCAGGATCGCGGACTCGGCAGGGTAGAAGTGGTTGAAGCGCCGCGCCACCTCGCGCGTCAGCTCGATATGCGCTACCTGGTCCTGCCCCACCGGCACCAGGTCTGCCTGGTAGATGAGGATGTCTGCCGACTGCAGCAGCGGATAGCCCAGGAAGCCGTAGGTGCTCAGGTCCTTGCCGGTCAGGTTCTCCTGCTGCTCTTTGTAGGTGGGCACGCGCTCCAGCCAGCCCAGCGGCGTGATCATGCTGAGCAGCAAATGCAGCTCGGCGTGCTGCGGCACATGGCTCTGCACAAACATCACGCACTGCTCTGGAAGTAGGCCGGCACCGAGCCAATCGAGCGCGACGTCCAGCGTGTTCTGCGCCACCATGCCGGGGTCGGCATAGTCAGTGGTCAGGGCGTGGTAGTCGGCGATGAAGAAGTAGCAGTCGTACTTTCGCGCACCTGAGCCGTCGCGCTCGTTCTGCAGGCGCACCCAATTCTTCAGCGCACCCATGTAGTTGCCCAGGTGCAGCTTGCCGGTGGGGCGCATGCCGCTTAGGACGCGGCGCGCAACAGTAGACGAGGAGTCGAACTTGATCTCTGAAGACATGAAGGGGCTTCGCCGATTGTACCGGCGGCTGCGAGCGTCGTTGTCGTGATGATGGGACGGACTGCAGATCCGGTACGACTACGGGCAATTGCTCAAGCGTGCAGCAGCAGCCCCACGAACAGACCAAGCAGCGGGCGGACGATGAACCAGGTGATGCGGCCACCGATAAGCACGGCGAGGAAGAAGCCGAAGTAGCCCATGTTGTCGTACATCGACGCCACGCGGCCGGAGATCATGTGGCGCACCAGGTGGCTGCCGTCGAGCGGCGGGAAGGGCATCAGGTTGAACACGGCCAGTACCAGGTTCAGCGTGATGCCGAAGTAGAAGATCATCACCAGTGGCAGCACCACGGGCGCAGCAGACATCAGATCGGGTCCGAGGCGACCAGTGGCCACGGCCAGCACGCAGGCGCGCCCTGCGGGAACGAAGCGCTCCATCAGCAGCAACGCAACCAGTGACAGGATGGCCAGCAGCAGATTGCTAGCTGGCCCGGCCAGCGTCACCAGGGTGTCGTCCCTCTTGTAGTGGCGGAAATTGCGGCCGGTCACGGGCGTCGGCTTGGCCCATCCGAAGAGGATGCCGCCGCCGAAGATGGGAGTGAAGAGCGTGATCAACGGCAGGATGAGGGTGCCGAAGGGATCGATGTGTTTGGCCGGGTTCAGCGTCACGCGTCCCAGCATGCGGGCAGTGGGATCGCCCAGCCGGGAGGCGGTCCAGGCATGCGCAGCCTCATGGCAGGAGAGCGCGAATAGTAGAACGATGAACTCGAAGACCTTCAGCACTATCGATGGATCCATGCGGGCTTTGCCGGCTCTTCCAGGCCCTTCAAGGGCGGGGTCTCATGTGCTGCATAACAGCGTGATGGTAGCACGCTGAAGTGGCTGTATCAGCTCTTCGCGTCCTCCCAGCCTTGGCCTTCGACATCGTTTTTTTTCTTGATTTCCTTCGCCGGAATTCCGCCGGTGATGGAGCCGGGAGCAATGTCACGCGTGGCCACAGCCATGGCGCCCAGAATTGCGTCCTCACCCACGTTGACACCTGCCATTACCGATGCGTGATAGGTAATACGCGCGCGCGGCCCAATCTCCACGCGGCGATTCTCTATGTCCTGCGAATTGATTGGGTGATGCGCATGCGAGTAGACCGAGGCGTAGTCGCTGATGGAGGTGCCTTTGCGCACGATGATTTCGCCGCGGTCGTCCAGCATCACGTACTTGTGGATGGTGCAGTTGTCTTCGATGGTGAGGTTGTAGCCGAAGGAGAACTCGATGCCGTGGAACATGCGCACGTTCGAGCCCAGCGACTTGAAGATATGCGAGCCCAGCACGCAGCGCAGGCGGAAGCCGAGCCAGTGGTTCAGCGCCAATGGCGAGCGGTCGAACATCTGCCACAGATAGATCAGCGGCTTGCGCTCGGCATACTTCTGCTCGTCGATATCGCCGTAATACTCCGGCTCCAGCGTGATGTTCGCGGGGTCGAGCGAGAGCTGTGCGCAGTTCTGGGCCAGCTCCGTGGTGAGCTGGAAATTCAGCTTGCCGCCGTGCGGGCGCGCGAAGAGCAATTGGTGCAGCGTGTCACGCACCAGCTCGCTGCGCAGCTTGGGCTCTTTGTGCCGGGTGAACTCGTCATTCAAAAAGCGCAGCCAGCGGCGATAGACCTCCTCGGCCTCCGGGGGCGGCTTCAGCTCGCGATACTTGTATTCCGGCATGGGTGCGACCGATCCTCTTCGGTTCTTCTGATTCGTTCTTACGGCTGCCGCTTTGGATGCCGCCGGGGTAGTTTCGTCGCGAAACTACTCGATGGCAGGCAGCCTAGGCACACTCTGCTCCTGTAATACATCGCTCTGAGGCTGCCGCGCACTCCCGAATACACACAGTCTCTCAAGCAGCGCCCATGCTGCGCCAGCCTCCAGCGCGGTGCGCGCCTGCGCCACGCCCTCGCGCAGATCGACAGCAATCCCCGCTACCAACAGACAGGCCGCTGCATTCAGCAGGACAACGTCGCGGCGCGGGCCAGCCTCCGCGCTTGTATCCGAGCCGCGCAGTATGTCCTCCAGGATTACTGCATTGCCGGCGGCGGTCTCCGCGCCCAGCAAAGCTGCTGCGGGTGCGCGCTTCAGCCCCACCTGCTCTGGGGTGACCTCGTAATGCTCTGTCGCGCCATCGCGGACCTCGGCCACTGCCGTCGGCCCGGTCACGGTCAACTCATCCAGCCCATCGGCGCCATGCACTACAAGGCCATGCCGCACGCCAAGCTGCGCCATCGCCTGGGCTACTACGTCTACCTTATTGCGGGCGAAGACGCCCATGACCTGGGCCTGCGCGCCGGCTGGATTGCTGAGCGGGCCGGCCATGTGAAAGATGTTGCGGAAGCCCAGCGCGCGACGCACCGGCTGTACCCGCCGCATGGTGGGGTGCGCGCCGGGCGCGAACAGAAAGACAAATCCGTTCTGGCGCAGGCAGGCAGTTGCTTCGGCCGGCTCAAGGTCGACGCGTACGCCCATTGCTTCCAGTACATCTGCCGAGCCGCAGCGCGAGGTCACGGCGCGGTTGCCATGTTTGGCCACGCGCGCACCCGCGGCAGCGGCTACCAGCGCAGCCGCCGTAGAGATATTGAAGGTCCCGGCGCCATCGCCTCCTGTGCCGCAGGTGTCGACTAGCTGGGCGCGCTCCGCTCCGGAGAGAGGCAGCAGCAGCAAACGCTCGCGCAAGGCGTGCACCACGCCGCAGAGTTCTTCGGCGGTCTCGCCGCGGGTTGCCAGTGCGGTCAGCAGCGAGGATATCTCCACATCGCTGGCACCCCCGTCGAGCATGGCGCCGATGGCCGCATGGGCCTGATCCGTGCTCAGCGTGCGTCCGCCTTCCACCAGCTCTCTCGTTACTAAGCGCAGATCGTGCATGTGCTTCCATGCTAATCGCAACCCTGACGGGTGGGTTCTGTGCCGATATCCCGTAGCAGTTAGCGGGAGCGGGTGCCCCATGTCTCGCATCTGAAACGTGGGTCTCGGGGCACCCGCGTTCGGTTCCATTTCTCGAGCCAGCCGAGTGCATTCACGCAGGCACGGCGATTACCGTTCCACGGAGCTTGCTAGTATTGGGGGTTGCCTCCTACATAATCTATGAAAATTCATGAATACCAGGCGAAGGACATCCTTGCGAAGTACGGCGTCCCCGTACCTCGCGGCGAGGTTGCGAACACTCTCGACGAGGCGCTCGAAGTAGCGCGACGCCTCTTGACCAGCGGCGCGAGCGGCGTTGTCGTGAAGGCGCAGATCCATGCCGGCGGCCGCGGCAAGGGCGGCGGCGTGAAGGTAGCCAAAACCTTTGCCGAAGCCGAGGAGTACGCGAAGAAGATCCTGGGCATGCAGCTGATCACGCACCAGACCGGCCCGCAGGGGCAGAAGGTGCAGCGGCTGCTGGTCGAAGAGACAGCGCCGATCGATCGCGAACTCTACCTCGGCATCGTGCTCGATCGCGCCAAGGCGCAACTCGCCTTCATGGCTTCGCAGGCCGGCGGCATGGAGATTGAAGAAGTCGCAGCCAAGGACCCCGACGCCATCTTCAAGGAGTACATCGATCCCGCCGTGGGCTTTCAGCCCTACCAGGCGCGCAACCTCGCGTTCAAGCTGGGGCTGAAGCCCACCATGATCAATGAGGCGGTGAAGTTCATGACCGGCCTCTACAAGGCGTACATCGAGACAGACGCCTCGCTGCTGGAGATTAACCCCTTCATCACCACCAAGGACGACCGCCTGCTGGCGCTCGACTGCAAGATCAACTTCGACGACAACGCCATCTTCCGGCACAAGGATTTGAAGGAGCTGCGCGACGTCGCCGAAGAAGATCCGCTCGAAGTAGAGGCGTCCAAGTACGCGTTGAACTACATCAAGCTGGATGGCAACATCGCCTGCATGGTGAACGGCGCGGGCCTGGCCATGGCGACCATGGACATCATCCAGTACGCGGGCGGTTCGCCCGCCAACTTCCTGGACGTGGGTGGCGGCGCGAATCAGCAGCAGATTGAAAATGCCTTTCAGATTCTACTTTCGGACAAGGGCGTGCAGGCCGTCTTCATCAACATCTTCGGAGGCATTCTGCGTGTGGACACCCTGGCCCAGGGCGTCGTAGCTGCGGCGAAGAACCTCAAGGTCTCTGTGCCCGTGGTGCTGCGGCTTGAGGGCACGAATGTGGAAGAGGGCCGCAAGATACTGAAGGATTCCGGCTTGAAATTTCTGGTAGGCGAAACCATGCAGGATGCTGCGAAGCTTGCCGTCGATGCGGCAAAGGGAGTTACTCGCTAATGGCCGTTTTACTCGACAAGAACACACGCCTCATCGTGCAGGGCATCACTGGCAAGGAAGGCACCTTTCACGCGAAAGGCTGCGCGGAGTACGGCACCAAGGTGGTCGGCGGCGTCACGCCGGGCAAGGGCGGTACCACGCATGAGGGCTGGCCGGTCTTCGATACCGTCGAGAAAGCGGTAAGCGAAACCGGCGCCAATGCCACTGTCATCTTCGTGCCGCCACCATTCGCTGCGGACGCCATTCTCGAAGCAGAGTCTGCGGGCCTGCCCCTGATCGTCTGCATCACTGAGGGCATCCCCACCAATGACATGGTGCGGGTGTGGGCGAAGCTGAAGCACTCCCGCTCCACGCTGATCGGTCCCAACTGTCCGGGGGTCATTTCACCGGGCAAGGCAAAGATCGGCATCATGCCGGGGCGAATTCACAAAGAGGGCAGCGTAGGTATCGTGTCGCGCTCCGGCACACTCACCTACGAGGCCGTCTACCAGTTGACGCAGCGCGGCATCGGCCAGTCGACTGCCATCGGCATCGGCGGCGATCCCATCATCGGCACCACGCACGTCGATGCCCTGAAGCTGCTCAATGACGATCCTGAGACCGAGTCGATCATCCTCATAGGTGAGATAGGCGGCACGGCAGAAGAGACGGCGGCAGCTTATGTGAAGGAGCATGTGAAGAAGCCAGTGATTGGCTTCATCGCCGGGCAGACTGCGCCCCCCGGCCGCCGCATGGGTCACGCCGGGGCCATCATATCCGGCGGGCAGGGCACGGCAGCAGACAAGATGAAGGCGCTCACTGCCGCGGGTATTCACGTGGTGCAATCGCCGGCAGAGATTGGCGAGACATTGGCGCGCGTCATCGGGAGGGCCTAGTGGCGGCAGTCGCCCTCGCGGGCGCGCCGCATCCCCTCGGATTTACTCAGCTGTCTTCGGTCAGCGCAGCGTGTAAATCCGGTAACTGCCTCGCTCCGTCTCCCCTATGAAGTTGAGGTGGTCCGCCGTGAGCCGGTAATGCTGGTTGAGCCAATCTGCGAATTGCGGCCAGTTCTCTGTAGGCTGATAGGCGAGTCGTCCCCCGGCCCAGTTGGACGCGACTACGACGATGACCTGTGGCGGCCGCGGTATCATCTCGCTCATCAGTCGATCGCGCAGAGTCTGCATCGCAGGCTCGGGATGCTGGCTGAACAGGAAGAAGTCTGAGATGAAACCGGTCGGTTGCATCAAGCGCATATGGTAGAGCTCCGCGATGCAGCCTGAGGCCATTTCCAAACACTGCACTTTTCCGGAGAGCGCGGGCCCGCCAAGTTGAGTCAAGTCGCGCTCGAGAGCAACCTGCATGCTCAGGTTAAAGGACTCGCGGCGGATCCCCATTGCCCAATGCGAGATGGTATACACCAGCAGAAGCAATAGCATGGCCGCGCCTGCCGATCGCAGTTTCCAGCCTCGTCCCAACGATTCGTAAGCCTGCACGCAGAGGTACAGCAGAACAAAGCTCAGCAGCGTGAGCCGATGTTGCCCATAGCCTTTATGCTGGCCGAAGTAGAGTATCACGCCAAAGAACATGCCACTCAGCAGAAGCAGGTGCCCGCGCTCGCGCCACTGCTTGCGATACCCCGCCAACAGCAATGCTCCGATCAACAGGGCGGTGAGGTAACGGCCCAGCACCAGCCTCGCCATCAAGCTGTAGGAGGCATTGCCGATCGCTGTGTAAAAGACAAGCAGCCCGCTCACCATCTTGAAGAAAGATGCGGTCGCTCGAAATGCTGCGAGGAAACCAAAGAAGCCGGCAACCGCCACCAGCGCTCCGGCGGTGGACCACCCAATGAAGCGCCAAACCAGTCCGCGCTTCCTGGCGACTTCCACGCAGGCGAATATCAGCAGCGCCAGCGGAACGGGCGCAGCCAGAGGCTTGATGGTGGCGGCGGCACTACACGCGAAGGCGAAAAATCCCATCCAACGGGGCTCGCCTCGACGGAGGGCGACAAAGAGAAAGGCGTATCCCAACAGTAAGAGCACTGCGATGGTCCAATCGCGCTGACCTGCCTCGAAGGCACCGTTCGCGATATGTGCCAGGCTGAGCGTCATCCCACCTAGCAGCCCAGCGCGCCAATCCCATTGTGCGGCGATTACGCAGCATGCCCCGATGGCGCACAGCATCTCCAGTATGTCGAAGATGCGCCAGGCAAGATTGCCGGGGCCGAGCAGATGGATGGCAAGCCATTCTGTGGTGAAGGCTCCTGGCATGTTGATGTCGATGATGTCGCGATAAGGGGCCATGCCGTGATCCATCAAGAACGCGACGTAATGCATGATGGAGGCATCACCAACAATCGGCCAGCGCCATGAAATGACGATGGCATAAACAAAGCATACAAAGATCAAGGCAATGGGCGCCCACAGCATGCTCGCGACCCGGCTGCGCACAATGCTGGCGGATCTCTGCGGGGGAGCGGGGACTGGCAAAGGTGCTTTCATCGTCGTTTCATCATCACGGTACACTAGGTCAAATCACGTTCATCAAACACAGGGAGACAGCAGTGTCCGTGCAGCGCACCTTCAGTATCCTTAAGCCAGACGCAGTTCGCAAAGGCCACACCGGCGCCATCCTGGCCGAGATCGACACGGCCGGCTTCCGCATCGCCAGCATCAAGAGGCTATTCCTCTCCAAGCCGCAGGCGCAGGGGTTCTACCATGTGCACGCGCAGCGGCCCTTCTTTGACTCCCTCACTGCGTTCATGTCGTCGGGCCCCATCGTGGCGCTGGTCCTGGAGAAGGAAAATGCCATCGCCGATCTGCGCAAGCTGATGGGCGCTACCAATCCTGCACACGCCGAAGAGGGGACCATCCGCAAGAAATTTGCTGACTCCATCGAAGAGAACGCGATCCACGGGTCGGACGCGGAAGATACCGCTGCCTTTGAGGTTGGCTACTTCTTCGCCGGGCTGGAGCTGATTTAAACGAAAGCGGTACACGACGAGAAAGGGCGGCCTTGCGGGGCCGCCCTCTTCTCTTGCCTGAACTGCATCGCCGACTATTGGAGTCTCGGACCCTTGCCCATGCCCAGACGATAGAGGATGCCGACCGAGATGCCGAACTCGTTCTGGTGGTAGCTACCCTGGCGTGAAGGCACGATGGTGGGTGTGGTGTAGCCGCCATAGTTGGTCATGATCCAGTCGGGTGAGATGCGCAGCGCCAGCCGGGGAGTACGGTTCAGGTCCAGCGAGCCGCCTACGGCCAGTGCGAAGGAGCCGCCGTTGTTGTACAGCCCCACATCGCGCGGCGTTGCGCCACTGCCGCTCAGTCCTCCGCTGAAGACTCCGTAGGCTCCGCCCGCCAGGCCATGTGCATCGATGGCAGCATGCTCACGCGCCAGCAGGCGGTAGGTAGCGCCGCCCAGGAACAAGTGCTCATACACCAGCGGCCCATGCACATTGAAGGCATTGGGCGCCGGGCCCTGGGTGCCGTAGTAGCCGCGCACATTTGCCGTGGCGCCCAGCCGGCCGGTAAACCAGCGCGTGCCCTGCACGTCAAAGCCGCCCAGGTTTGCTCCCTGGGCCAGCAGCGGGCCTGACTTGAAGTGGGAGAAGGCCGCGCCGCCATACACCTCATAGCGGTTGTCATAGCGCACGGCGGTCAGCGTCTCGTTCCTGTTCACATTGGGATCGATGGTGGGTGGTGGGGGCAGCTTGGTAGTGTTCGAAGTGCTGGTCGAACCGCTGCTTTGGGCGCTTGCGGCAACAGCGCTGAGAAGTGCGCCGGCCAGCAGGAGACAGCTGCTCCTGCGGAGAGAAAAAGACTTGGACAAAACGGACTGCCTCCCAAAGATCAAGCCAGTGGCGATGAATTGCTGGTGAGGCTTCAGGATACATGCCCAGCGCGGCAGGCCGCGAGCGGCGGCGAGGTGCGCAAGCAACAACGAACGCGCTACGCTAGATGTATGTTCGACAGCCAGGCAAGACTCGAAGCAGAGCGGTTCGATTCCATCGATGCGATGATTCGCGCCTATGCCGACGAAGCGGTGGTGATTGCGAAGGGCCGGCATAGCCGGCAACTGGATTACGCGCCGGCTTCGGTCCAGACGCTGGAACAGTTGCTGGAGGAGCAGGCTGCTGTGGATCTCGACTTTCAGTCGCGGCTGTGGGGCAGCTACTTCGGCGAGGTGCTGCGGCGGCGCTGGGACGGACACTGGCTGCTGGCGCCCTACCCCGGCCAGGCCGACTCTGCCGTGCCCACGCTGGACGTACGCGGCTCGCGCCTGTGGCCCACCATGAAGGTCTACCGGCGGCTTACCCTCGGGGCCGTGGAGAACCTGAGCAGCTTCTACGCCATGGTCGAACAGCGCCTGGGTCCGCCCCCGCTGGTCAATTAGTTTTCGGCCAGCTCCCTTTCGCCGCCGGGTTCGGGCCGGGTGCATCCAGTTGGCTGTCGAAAGGCGTACCATGATAGCAGCGGGAGCGTGCATGCCTGTGCGACAATGGGCAGCGGAGAAGCACCCTGCAGCAACCGGAAGGACACAGATCATGGGCGAGCTACTTACACCGACACATCTCATACTGGTACTGGTCGTCGCGCTGCTGGTATTCGGTCCGCGCAAGCTGCCGGAGCTGGGCAAGGGACTCGGCGAAGGCCTGAAGGGCTTCAAGGACGGAATCAAGGGCACGCCCGAGGCCACCAAGCAGCAGGAGACATCTGTTGTGCCGCCGAAGAATGAGCCGGTCGAGCCGATCCATCCCAGCTAAGCTTGCGGGATGAGCGAATAGTGAACGCCGGGCGCATGCCCGGCGTTTTGCTTAGCGGGAGATAACTACTGCTACCTCATCGCGCGGTGCCCGATGTCGTGCCGGTAATAGATGCCATCGAAGTGCAGCTTGCCCATTGCGTCATAGGCCATCGCCAGTGCTTGCTCAAGGGTAGGTGCGGCTGCGGTCACGCCCAGCACGCGGCCCCCGGCAGTGATGATCTCGCCATCCTTCTCCGCCGTTCCCGAGTGAAATACCTCCACGCCAGGTATTGCGGAGGCGCTCTCCAGCCCGCTGATCGCGGCCCCCTTCTGGTAGCTGCCCGGGTAACCCGCCGCGCTGGCGACGACGCAGGCGGATGCGCCGGGCTTCCAACGCAGTTCGGTCTCTGAGAGCCGTCCTTCGACGGCTGCCTCCAGCGCCTCGACCAGATCACTCTCCAGGCGGACCAGGATCGCTTGCGTCTCCGGATCGCCGAAGCGGGCGTTGTATTCCAGCACCATCGGACCGCGCGGCGTCATCATCAGCCCGCAGTACAGCACGCCAACGAACGGCGCATCCTCGGCGCGCATGCCGTCGAGCGTGGGCTGGACGATATGGTGCAGAATCCAGTCGCGCAGTTCGGGGGAGAGCATCTCGTCGGTCGAGTAGACGCCCATGCCGCCAGTGTTGGGGCCGGTATCGCCCTCACCGATGCGCTTGTGGTCCTGTGCGGGAGCCAGCGGCGCGGCATGCGTGCCGTCCGACAGCACCAGGAAGGAGAGCTCTTCGCCCTCCAGGAACTCCTCGATCACTACGGACTCGGCTGGCGCGCCGATCAACTGGCCAGAGAAGAGCCCCGCGATGGCCGCATGCGCCTCCGCAATGGACTGGCAGATGACTACCCCTTTGCCGGCCGCTAGTCCGTCTGCCTTGATCACGAGAGGCGCATGGAAGTGGCGCAGCGCCTCTTCGGCTTCAATCTCGTTGGCAATCACTGCATACGCTGCGGTGGGTATGTTGTGGCGCTGCATGAAGCGCTTGGCGAAGCTCTTGCTCGCCTCCAGCTGCGCTGCCGCGCGCGAGGGCCCAAAGACGCGGACGCCGCGCTCAGTCAGTGCATCGGCCAGGCCGAGCGAAAGCGGCAGCTCCGGGCCAATGACGACGAGATCCGGCTGCTCGTCAGCGACCACCGCCAGCATGGAGTCGAGGTGTGCGACGTCCGCCGGAACGCACCGCGCTGCCTGGGCGATGCCTGCATTGCCTGGCGCGCAGACCACCTCATCCACGCGCGGCGAACGGGCGATGGCCCAGGCCAGCGCATGCTCGCGTCCTCCGGCTCCGATGATCAGTACCTTCATTTTTTGTCTTTGCGCTTCCAGCGCCCCGGCTTGCGGCGGAGGGCCACCCGCCGATGGTACGACAGGGTAACGGTGCCCACCCGCTGCTAGTAGCCCACGGTGAAGCGCTGACGGCGATGCTGCGGCTGTTCCAGCTCCTCAACTAACGCGATAGCGAAGTCTTCCATGGAAATCCTGCTGCCGCCATCGGAGGTCGTCAGCAGCTTGTCCTGTGCCAGGCGGAACTTGCCGGTGCGCTCGCCCGGCTCGATCACGGCGGAGGGGCTGAGGCTGGTCCAGTCAATGGAGGAGGCGCGCAGCAGATCCAGGGCGCGGGCGTGGGCCTCGGCAATGGTCCGGTAGTTCTCCGGGAAGTTTGGCGCATCCATCAGCTTCACGCCAGGGGCGACCTCCAGGCTGCCGGCGCCGCCTACCATCACCAGCCGCGTGGCATGTCCCGAGTTCGCCTGCTGGCTCACCCGCTGCACCGCCTCGATCAGCCGCCTGGTAACCCCCAGCACCTGATCTTCATGCCCTGCCGGTGGCCCATAGGCGCTGACCACGGCCTCAGCTCCGGCGATCGACTCCGCCATCTGGCTCGTATCGGAGAGGTCCCCCTGTTGCACGGTAAGACCAGCATTTTCTGTCAGTTTCTCGGGATCTCGCGTGATGGCGGTCACTTGATGCCGACGGCTGAGCAGCTCAGACAAAATGCGTGCGCCAATGTGGCCGGTGGCCCCGTAAAGAACGATGTGCATGTCGATCTCCTTCAGCGATATTCGCTGAGATGGCAAGAATACGCCTCGAATGAGGAGTTTAGCCAAGAGCTCGCATATCACTCTAATATGAGCGTATAGCGCTAAGATAATCTGCAACTAATGCAGCAATATTGGCGTCTATACCTATGTAGGCCAAAGCAGCGGCCCTAACCTAAGCACTCGTGAGGTGACGTATGGCAGTTGTTCGTGGGGATACGGTTCGTGAAGTCGTATCGCTGTAGAGCAACGCGGCCGCTTGGACCGGATGGCCTGCGTGATGCATCTATCAGGCCATCTCATGGTCTGGGTCTGATTCAATCCAGATCAAGCAAGAGGCAGAGTATATGGCAATTCGTTGGGACAAGTTCACGGTGAAGTCGCAGGAAGCAGTGCAGGCGGCCACCACGTTGGCGCTGGAGCATGGCAATCCCGAGCTGACGCCCCTGCATCTGCTGGCCGCGCTGCTGGAGGATCGCGAGGGCATCATCGTGCCCGTGCTGCAGAAGGTGGGCGTGCCTACGGAGCAGTTGCTCACTCGCACCAACGAGGCGCTGGCACGCTTTCCCAAAGTGGGTGGCGGCAGCTCCCAGCCGGGCCTGTCGAACGCACTGCAGAAGGCGCTGGACCGCGCCTTCAAAGTGGCCGAGGACTTCAAGGACGAATATGTCTCGACCGAACATCTGCTGCTGGCGCTGACCGAGCAGAAGGGGGATGGCGCGCAACTGCTGCTGGCCAGCCTGGGCGGGACTCACGAGTCCGTGCTGCGGGCGCTCACCACGGTGCGCGGCAGCCAGCGGGTGACGGATCAGAACCCGGAGGCCAAGTTCCGGGCTCTCGAAAAATTCTCCAAGGACCTGACCGAGCTGGCGCGGCGCGGCAAGCTGGACCCTGTCATCGGCCGCGATGAAGAGATTCGCCGGGTCATCCAGGTGCTAAGCCGCCGCACTAAGAACAACCCGGTGCTCATCGGCGAGCCCGGCGTGGGCAAGACGGCGATTGTGGAGGGGCTGGCGCGCCGCATCATCTCTGGCGATGTGCCGGAGGTGCTGCGCGATAAGCGGGTCATCTCGCTCGACCTGGGCTCGATGCTGGCCGGCGCGAAGTATCGCGGCGAGTTCGAGGATCGTCTGAAGGCAGTGCTGAAGGAGATTGAAGACTCGAAGGGCGAAATCGTCCTGTTCATCGACGAGTTGCATACGCTGGTCGGTGCGGGTGCGGCTGAGGGCGCTATCGATGCCAGCAACATGCTGAAGCCGGCGCTGGCGCGCGGCGAGTTGCGGGCCATTGGCGCAACCACGCTGAATGAGTACCGCAAGTACATCGAGAAGGATGCCGCGCTCGAGCGGCGCTTCCAGATCGTCTACGTGGGCGAGCCGAATGTCGAGGACACCATCGCCATCCTGCGCGGACTGAAGGAGCGCTACGAGGCGCATCACAAGGTGCGCATCAAGGACTCGGCGATCGTCGCGGCAGCCACGCTAAGCCATCGCTACATCTCGGACCGCTTTTTGCCGGACAAGGCCATCGACCTGATGGACGAAGCCGCGGCCGCGCTGGCCATTCAGATCGGCTCCGTTCCAGAGGAGATCGACACATTGGATCGCGAGGCGACCTCGCTTGAGATTGAGAAGGCAGCGCTGAAGCGTGAGACGGATACCAACAGCCGCGAACGCCGCGAGGTTGTCGAGCGCGAACTGGCCGCGATCAAGGAACGCGCGACCGGCCTGCGTGCGCGCTGGCAGAAGGAACGCGAGACCATCACGCGGGTGAGCGAGCTGAAGCAGCAGGTAGAGGCTCTGCGCTTCGAGATGGAGGAGCAGACGCGCAAGGGGAACCTGGAGCGCAGCGCCGCCATCCAGTATGGCGAGCTGCCGCGCGCTGAGGCAGAGCTGCGCAAGCTGAACGCGGCACAGGATGCAGAGCTAGACGCGGCAAAGAGCGGCGAGCGCAAGCGCATGCTGAAGGAAGAGGTGGATGAAGAGGACATCGCCTCCATCGTCAGCAAGTGGACTGGCATTCCGATCACCAAGATGCTGGAAGGCGAAGTCTCCAAGCTGGTGAAGATGGAGTCGCGGCTGCGCGAGCGGGTCATCGGCCAGGACGAAGCGTTGACCACCGTAGCGAATGCGATTCGTCGCTCCCGCGCCGGGTTGAGCGACCCCAAGCGGCCTATTGGCAGCTTCATCTTCCTGGGCCCGACCGGCGTGGGCAAAACAGAGACGGCGCGCGCCTTAGCCGAGTTTCTCTTCGACGATGAGCAGGCAATGGTGCGCATCGATATGAGCGAGTACATGGAGAAGCATGCCGTGGCGCGACTGATCGGCGCGCCGCCGGGCTACGTCGGCTTCGACGAGGGCGGCCAGCTGACGGAGGCGATCCGCCGCCGTCCGTACGCGGTGGTGCTGTTCGACGAGATCGAGAAGGCGCACCCCGATGTGTTCAACGTATTACTGCAGGTGCTGGACGATGGCCGACTGACGGACGCGAAGGGCCGCACGGTGGACTTCAAGAACACGGTGCTCATCATGACCTCAAACCTCGGGGCCCACGCACTGAATGCAGAGGCGCTGACGGATGAGGCGTCCTTCGATCAGGCGCGCGAGCAGGTGATGGATGTGTTGAAGGCAAGCTTCCGCCCAGAGTTTCTGAACCGCGTGGATGACATCGTGATCTTCCGTCCGCTGGGTGAGGAGCAACTGGCGCACATCATCGACCTGCGCCTGGTTGACCTGAAGAAGCTGCTGGCCGACCGCAGGATCACGCTGGAGCTGACGGAAGCCGCACGCCACCAATTGCTGATGACGGGCTACGACCGCGCCTACGGTGCGCGTCCGCTGAAGCGTGCCATCCAGCGGCTGATTCAGGACCCGCTGGCCATCAAGATCCTGGACGGTGAAGTACTGCACGGCGACCAGGTGAAGGTGGACGCCGATCCGCTGAACAGCCGCCTCAGCTTCGTGGTTGCGGAGAGGCAAGCGGCGCCGCCTGAAGTTTCAGCCAATGCTTGAGGGGTTGAACCCACGTCGGCCCAACGCAGAACAGGGATGAGCGCTAACCAGCACTCATCCCTGTCTGCTTACTGCCGATCGGATGCTATTCCTTGACGAGACGCTCCGGGTGCGAAATGTCCTCAAGCACGCGGTTGATGGTCAGCTCTGTGGGGTTGCTGGAGAGGTGCAGCTTGCGAGCGGCCTTGCTGGTGGTCTGGCACAGCTGGAAACGGTTCGGAATCTCTTTGCTTGCTGCATAAACGAGTGACGAGCGCAGGATGAGCCTCCTCGGGCCTGTTGCGGGAAGGGCGCTGAGCAGACGTCGCTGGGACTGTGCTCGATCTATTCAGACGAACCGTACCTCCAGTCTACGCTAAGGCTCGCTGAGCGATGGCGACGCGAGGGAGTTGCTGCAGGTCGTCGCGGAACGCGATGCGCGCAAATCCGCTGGCTCCGAGCAGCTCGCGGATGGCATCGCGCTGTCCATGACCGATCTCGACCAACAGATGCCCGCCCCGCTCAAGCGCTGTTGCCGCCGCGGGGATCAGGCGGCGATAGATTGCGAGGCCATCCACACCAGCGTAGAGCGCAGTTGCTGGCTCAAAGCGCGCCACCTGCGGCTCCAATACATCACCTGCAGGCACATACGGCGGATTGCAGACGATGCAGTCGAAGCGCTCGCGAGGAATGGCAGCGAGCAGATCGGACGCGAGGAAGCGTATGCGGCTCGCTGCGCCGAGCGCTGCTGCATTCTGCTGCGCCACTGCGAGTGCTTCCTGCGAGATATCTACAGCCGTCAAGCTTGAGCCGGGCAACTCCAGCGCCAGCGTGATGGCGAGGATGCCGGAGCCGGTGCCCACATCGAGCACGCGCGTGGGCACCGGCTCAAGGGCCAGCACTGCCTCCACCAGGTGCTCCGTCTCCGGCCGCGGAATCAGCACTGCGGGCGTCACAACGAAGGGACGGCCATAGAACTCCTGCACGCCCGTGATGTACTGGATGGGCTCCTGCTGCGCGCGGCGCGCGATGGCTGCCTGATACATTGTGAGTTCTGTCGCGGTGAGTACGCGCTCGGGATGCGTGAGCAGCGCTGTGCGGTCTAGGCCGGTAACGTGGAGCAGCAGCAACTCCGCATCGCGGCGTGCGGTGGCGCTGGCAGCCAGTACTAAAGTGTGTTCCGCGAGTGCATCGGCAAGCATCGTCATGCAGATCGATCCCGTGTGAATGCTATACTTGAGCCAACGCTTCGCAAGGGTGATGGACTACGGTTCATCCCGAATGCGGCCAGCAGGCTGGCCCGCGGCGCTCCGATGAGTGCCATAGCCCGAACCCAAAGCGTTGCCCTTTACCGCGTGTCGAGTGGAGGGGGTTCGCGAGGCCCATTCGCCTCAAGGACGACAAGGATCGTGCGGCAAGAGCGGAGGCTGACAGAGCAAAAGTCAGTCGGCAGCATCCAGAAGTCCCCACCGTTTTTCCCCTACGTACAAAGAAGAACAGCGCACTGCCCCCGATCGTTCCATTAGCAACGGATCGACACACGATTGGACAAGTGGCACAGCGCATGTCGCGCATCGCGGCGGACACTTCAAGTGTGTGTCGCTGGCGATGCATAGGATCCCATTGAATCTTTTTTCAGAACTACCTCTTTCGCCGCTGGTGCAGAAGCGCCTGGCGGCTGTGAACTTTGTTACCCCTACCCCCGTCCAGGCCGATGCTATCCCGCCCGCACTGGAAGGCCGCGACGTGATGGCCACCGCGCAGACCGGAACTGGCAAGACGCTCAGCTTCATGATTCCCATCATCGAGCGGCTGCAGAAGGTGCAGGGCAAGCAGATTACTGCGCTCGTCCTGTTGCCCACGCGTGAGCTAGCCATGCAGGTGGAGAAGGTCTATCGCCAGTTGATGCCTGAAGGCAATATGCGCGTCGCGCTCGTTGTCGGTGGACTGTCAGAAGGACCACAACTCGATGCGCTGCGCCGCGGCGTGCGCCTGGTGGTCGCCACTCCGGGACGCCTGGAAGACTTCATCGACCGCAAGCTGGTCAGGCTGGACGGCGTTGAAGTGCTGGTGCTGGACGAGTGCGATCGCATGCTGGACATGGGCTTCAAGCCGTCCATCGAGCGTATCGTCTCCAAGCTGCGTGCGGACCGGCAGACCCTCTGCTACTCCGCCACGTTGAATTCGGATATGCGTGAGGTCACGCGCGCCTATCTCAAGAATCCGGTGCGCATCGATATCTCTACCGAGCTGAAGCCGGCAGAGAACGTTGCGCTGCAGATGTTCGAAGTCTCCAAGGACAAGAAGCCCGAGCTGCTCGAGCACCTGCTCAGCACGCACGAGGGCAGCTTCCTGGTCTTCACCCGCACCAAGCATGGCGCGGACCGGCTGGCCAACCGGCTCTCCCGCGTGGGCCATGCAGCAGCGCGCATTCACGGCGACCGCACCCAGTCCCAGCGGGTGCAGGCGCTCAAGAGCTTTGCCGATGGCTCGAACCGCGTGCTGGTTGCGACCGACGTAGCCGCGCGCGGCCTCGACGTGCCGCACGTCGCGCATGTAGTGAACTACGACATGCCTAAGGAGCCGGAAGACTTTGTGCACCGCGTCGGCCGTACTGGCCGCGCCTCGCGCTCCGGCACTGCGCATACCTTCGCCATGCCAGAGGAGCGCAATGAGGTGAAACGCATCGAGCGCAGGCTTTCGATCAGCATGAAGCGCTTCAAGGTCAGCGCGAACATTGCGCCGGCTGCCAAGGGCAAAGTCGGCGTCTAGTCAGAAAGCCGATGACACTCAGCCACGAGAATGCAGGTCCTTCGCTGCGCTCAGGATGACATCGATCCGGTCGGGATGACTATCAGCAGCAAGGGCGCGGAGCAACCACTCCGCGCCCCTTTTGCGTTCCGCAGACTTACTGCGTCATCTGCTCCTGCAGCGCCTTCGGCTCCTCGCCCAGCCACTCGTAATGCTGTGCCGTGCTGTCGAAGAGCGAGGTCACTTTGAACGGCTCGTATTTGCCGGTCATCGCTGCTTCGCGGGTCTTCCCCAGCAGTGTGCTGAGTTGTTCCTCGGTGAAGGGCTTGAAGGTCCGCGCAGCCTCAAAGGCCTGGTCGAGAATCTCCATGCGGTCGATGCCCGTGATCACCACCGACGTGGGTTGATGCAGTGCGAAGTGCAGGCACTCGATTGGGGTGACGGTCTTCGAGCGCAGGATGAAGCCGTCCGCCATGCTCTTCATCCCCAGCACGCCCACGCCGCGGCGCACCAGCTCTGGCACTACATGCTTGGTAAAGGAACGGAAGTGCGCGTCCATCACGTTCACGGGCATCTGCGCTGTGTCGAAGTGGAAGCCGTGCTGCTCCGCCACCTCGAGCATGCGCAGATGAATCTGCGGATCCTTGTGGCCGGTGAAGCCGATGAAGCGCAGCTTGCCGGCCTGCTTCGCTTCGAGCATGGCTTCCTGCGCGCCCTCGTTGGCGAAGATGCGGTCGGCGTCGTCGAAGCGCACAATCTCATGGTGCTGCACCAGGTCGATGTGATCGGTGCGCAGCCGCGCCAGTGATTCATCGATCTGCCTGCCCGCCACCTTTTTGGTGCGGCCATCGATCTTGGTCATCAGGAAGGCGCGCTGGCGGTAGCCATCCTGCAGCGCCCTGCCCATGCGCAGCTCGCTCTCGCCCTGGTTGTAGTCCCAGGAGTTGTCGAGGAAGGTGATGCCGCGGTCCAGTGCCGCGCGGATCAGCCGAATCCCAAGTGCTTCTTCCACACTGGGCAGGCCGATGTGATATCCGCCCAGCCCGATTGCCGATACTTCGACGCCGGTCTTGCCCAGCTTGCGGCGGGGCATCTCGCTCTGGTTCGTCACCTGGGTTGCCCCTCTCGCGGAGTGCTCGAATCACTCCCACGCGGTAAGATGCAGCCCGTTCACGTGCGTCGGCACACCTGCACCCAGTTAGTGTCGCCATGGCTTGCAAAGCCGAGCCGCTCGTAGAGGCCCACTGCGCTCGCGTTCTCCTTGCGCACATGGAGGAAGGGTAGATCGCCCTCGTCCACCATGCGCTGGGCGACCTCCTGCACCAACTGGTAGGCGTAGCCGTGTCCCCGGTGATCAGGATGCGTGCACACGGCCGTGATCTCGCGATAGCCGGGAATCCACAACCGCTCGCCCGCCATGGCCACCAGTTGTCCGCCCATGCGGATGCCGCGGAAGGGCCCCATCTCTGGCGTGCCGATGCGGAACAATGCAGGGAAGGCAATATCCGTCAGTGCAACCATGTCTGGCGCGTCAGCCACGGGATCGAGTGAGAGCGAGGGGTGTGCTGATACGGCAGGCGTCGCAGGAGAGGCGTCTGCAGAGGGATACATCTGGGGACAGGTGATCCGGCGCGTTTCCATCAGCCGCCCGTCCGCCGCAAGTTCGCCCGGGTTGACGATGAAGATGCGCTCCTCTGGATCCAGCAGTGCTACCAACGCCTCCACGGAGGCTTCCGTCCAGCTCTCTACGGCAGCGATGGGGGCGACTCGAGCGAAGTAGCGGCGCGCCAGTGCGTTGCCGTGGCCAAGATGCTGGTGGCGTGTGGTCAGCGCAAGCCACGCAGGGTTTGCGAAGAATGGCTTCGTATCCATGGCAGTTGCGATCCCTACGACATCCCGATTACATTGCCGTCAGCATCCACATCCAGTTGCTCGGCGCGGGATGCCTTGGGCAGCCCGGGCATCAGCATCATGTTGCCGGAGATGGCGACCAGAAAACCCGCGCCAGCGGACAGTGCGATGTCCGTGATGTGCAGGTCCCACCCGGTGGGTGCGCCGGCCAGCTTTGGATCGTCAGAGAGCGAGTACTGCGTCTTGGCGATGCATACCGGCAGCGCACCGAAGCCCCAGTCGCGGTAGCGCGCCAGCTTCTGCTGCGCCTGCTCGCTTAGCACCACGTCGCGTCCGCCGTAGACTTGCCGCACCACTTTGCGGATCTTCTCCTCGGCATCGTCGCTGGCGCTGTAGACGGACTGGGCGGTTGGCTCGGGATTCTCGTCGATGATGCGCACAACGACGCGCGCCAGTTCTGCTGCGCCCTCACCGCCGCGGGTAAACGCCGCAGTCACGGCATGGGGCAGATGGTGTTCTATGCACCATGCTTTCAATTGCGCGTGCTCGTCCGGAGTGTCGGCGGGGAAGTGGTTGATGGCGACCACCACGGGCACGCGGAAGTTGCGCAGCGTCTCCACGTGGCGCGCCAGATTGGGCAGCCCGGCTTCGAGTGAGCCATCGCCCTGGTTCTTCAGGCTCTGCGCAGTTGTTACCAGCACCGCGACCGCAGGCCGAATGCCGGAAACGGGCATGACGATGTCGAAATACTTCTCCGCGCCCAGGTCCGCGGCAAAGCCGGCTTCATTCACCGCGTAGTCGGCCAGGCGTAGAGCGATCTGCTGCGAGACGATGCTCGATGTGCCGTGCGCGATGTTGCCGAAGGGCCCGGTGTGAACGAAGGCTGGTGTGCCATCGGTGGTCTGCACCAGGTTCGGCTCCAGCGCTTCGGCCAGCAGCGCCATCATGCCGCCCGTGGCCTTCAGATCGCGCGCGCGTACCGGCTGTCCGCTGCGGTTGGCGCCGATGACGATGCGGTCCAGCCGCGCCCGCAGGTCGTCGCGATTGGCGGCCAGCGCCACGATGGCCATCACCTCAGAGGCGGCGGTGATGACGAAGCCGGAGTGGCGATCGGCTCCAATGCGTTTGCCGCCTGCTGACAGAATAATGCGCCGCAGCGCGCGATCATTCATGTCCATGGCACGCGGCCAGGTGACGGCGGCGGGGTCGATGTCGAGCTCGTTGCCGTGGAACAGGTGGGCATCGACTAGAGCAGCCAGCAGATTATGCGCCGCAGTTATGGCGTGAAAGTCGCCATGGAAGTGCAGGTTGATCTTCGCCGCCGGCTCTACCTGGGACAAGCCTCCGCCCGCTGCCCCGCCCTTCATGCCGAAGACCGGGCCCAGGGAGGGCTCACGCGAGGTCAGAATCACGCTCTTGCCGATGTGGGCCAAGCCCTGGGTCAGCCCGATGGAGGTGACGGTCTTGCCCTCGCCGGAGACCGTAGGGGTGGTCGCGGTGACCAGGATCAGCCGTCCGCGCGGGCGAAAGTGTGGATCGTTCAGCAGATTGAGCGAGACCTTGGCGCCGTGGCGGCCAATGGGCTCGTAATGCTCTTCGGTCAAGCGCAGCTTCTTTGCGACGGCTTCGATGGGAAGCAGGGTCTGTTCGGCAATCATCGTCTCCAGCCTAACGTAGCCGGTCACTCTGGCTTGTAGTCAATCCACGACTGGTTTAGTCTGCTTTTAATCCGACACAAACAGTCCGAGATTGACCGCAGTCATTGATTCACTGCGTGAATCACTAGGAGGATGTTCGTTGTATGTCTGATGTGCTGAGTTTCTGGCGCTTTTCCCGCGCCGTGTGGCGCCTTACCCTTCTGCTGCTGATCGCGCTGCCAGCAATCACGATGCAGGCCCAGGAGCCGCCCTACTTCGTCACCTACTCGCAGGCGCTGGAGGAGCCGGGCAGCCTGGAACTGGCGCTGAAGAGCCTGGCTGCGTCGCCCGCGGAGGCGAATGCCTTTTACAGCCCGACTCTGGAGCTGGAGTATGGAGTGACCGGCTGGTGGACGACCGAACTCTATCTGCAGGGGCAGTCGACGGCCCGTGATTCCAGTCTGTTCACCGGCTTTCGCCTGGAGAACCGCTTCCGCCCCATACCCCGCGAGTTGCCAGTGAATCCGCTGCTGTACGCCGAGTTTGAGGACATTAACGGCGCGGACAAGAGCCTGCTGGAGATTGTCGGCAACGACACGGCCGAGAATCTGAGCGGCACCAGCGCGGAGACCCGCCGCGAGTTGAAGCGGGAGGTGGAGCTAAAGCTCCTGCTGTCGAGTTATGCGAAGGCCTGGAACGTTTCGGAGAACTTCATCGCCGAGAAGAACATCAAAAAGGGCGAGCCGTGGGAGTTTGGCTACGCTGTGGGTGTGAGCCGTCCGCTCGCCACCTATGCGACCGCCGGGGAGTGTGTTCTCTGCCGCCAGAATCTGGCTGCAGGCGCGGAGCTCTACGGAGGGCTGGGGACGACGGATAGCTTTGGCCTGCGCAGCACCTCGCACTACGCGGGTCCGTCGCTGCGGCTGGACTTGCCCGGCCGCGCAGCAAGTGTTCAGTTTTCGCCGCAGTTTGGACTGAATGGCAACAGCATTCCGGTCCTGTGGCGCTTCAAAGTGTCCTACGAATTCAAGCAGGCTCGCGAGCTGTTCGCGGGAAAGGTTTCGCGGTGATCCAGCGTTTTGCGCTCATCCTGAGCATTCCGTTCGTTGCTGTGCTGTTGATGGCTGCAGCCAATGGAGCATGGTTGCAGAAGGTGCCGCCGGCCGACCGCGCGACCGTCAATCCCCTGGCCGGCAGGCCGGAGCACATCGCGGCCGGCGGGAAGCTATTCCAGGAGAATTGCGCGCGGTGCCACGGCGCCGACGGCAATGGCCGCACCACCCGGCCGCCGGTGCATTCGCCGCGCGTGGCTGCAGCTACGGACGGCGAGCTGGCCTGGCTGCTGAAGAATGGGGCGCCCTTCCGCGGCATGCCCGCCTGGGCGTCGCTGCCCGAGGCGGAGCGCTGGCAGCTTGTCGCCTACCTGCGCAGCATCCAGACTTTGCCGGATATTGCTCAGCCGAAGTAGGCAAAAAGAAGCCCGCGATAAATGAGCAAGATGCTGCGTGGGCGCCGATTTGCCCGGATCCAGGCGATGACAATAGACACGATTGCCGTTACGACTACGCCGAAAAAACTAAGACTACCCATTGAGACGTTTACGTTCATATCTCGCTCCCGCTGTCAAGCAGCTTGGGAGAGATACCGCGCAACAAGTCGAGGTCCGGAATATCACTTGCATTATTGGTGAGAGTCGGTACAGCGCCTCCGCATTGCCGCGCAGCACCATGCGGGCCAGTTCGGCGGCACGGGCGTGCGTGATCTCGCCGTCGCGCTCCATGCCGGTCAGCGCCAGACCCAGCGCCAGGCGCTCATTCCTTGCGGCCAGCCAGCTTGCCTCCTCCCATCCCATCGCGGGCGAGTAGGGATAGGCATCTGTCCCGAACAGGACCTTCTCCGGAAAGGTCTCCAGCCACTCGCGCAGCCAGCCGGCGAGGGTGCGCGCGGGAAAGACCATGGCCTGTTGCGAGAGGTCGAGATAGAAGTTCGGTTTTTGCAACAGCGCTCCGGCCTCGCGGATGTGGGGCCAGCCACCGTGCAGCAGCACGAAGCGGGTGCCCTTCAAGCGCGGATCGTTTAGCACTGGTTCCAGCAGCAGTGGGTTGACGCCCGTGATGGAGAAGTAGCGGCCGCCGCCCGACATGCCGTGGATGTGTACGGCCATTCCAAGCCGGCCAGCCTCGCCTGCGATGTAGCGGAAGAGAAAGTCCTGCAGCGCCTTGTAGTCATGGGCATCCGGTGTGCCGCCCCCCAATTCCCCAGTTCGGATGTACTTCGCGTAGGTAGTAACGGCCTGCTCGCGGGATGGATCGCCGAAGTCCAATCCGCGCAGATAGGCAACCTCGAACTTGATGGCCACCGCTCCGCCCGCCTTCTGCCGCTCGAGTGTGGGTGTCACGAACTGTTGCAGGTAGGCATCGAGCGTGGCTGGCAGAGTCTTCAGGCCGGCATCGCCCAGGTAGCGGGTGCGCAGCTTGTCCTCCAGCGCGAAGAACTGTACGCGGTCTGGCGAAGCGGCGGCCAGCCCGGCATTGCTCAGAGGAAACAGTAGCGTGTCGTCGTACGGCACCCAGAGGAAGCGTGGCGGCTGCACACCCGCACCCATGGTCACGCGGTTTGCCAGCATGGTGCCGATCCCTGCCTGGTCCAGTACCCATTGCGCGTAGTGCTCGCCCTCGCGCTGCTGGATGCGGGTGCGCGCTGCGTCCAGTTGCCGTTGCGCGTCAGCATCGAGTGGCGGCCTGCCAGTGAAGCCATACAACGCAGACCAGGCCTGGGCCAGTGGCGGGTAGTCAGGGCGCAGCGCCACTGGATCGGTCTGCGGTTCCATGTTGTCCACGGGCAGCGCATCGAAGTCGCGGTCGGCAGCCATGGCAGGCGGTGCCAACACTGGATGCGCGTGGTTGTCGATTGCCGGGGTGGCGGCGATAACATGAGCGATGGCCGGGTCGATCTGTCGCGCGAGTGAGCCGTCGGCCGGAGTATGCGGGGGTTGCGCGACGGCGGCCACGCACAGAAGCAGTGACATGAAGCAGCAGGTTTGACGCAGACGCAGAGACACGTTCATCGCAATAAAGCAATTCTCCTGTGGGTGTAGACGGTCCATTGGCTGCTCCTGTGGCCTTTCTTTGAGGAAAGGCCACGCCGAGATACTCTTCCTGGTTCGCAGCATCAGGAGAATCACTTTAGGCTACGCGCCGCTTGTCCATGGCCCGCTACCGGCCTGAGCGATTACGCCGCGTTGGAGGTCTCCGCCTTTAGCCGCTCGGCCTGGAAGTGCTGCACGACGGCATTGATTACCGGCTGCAGTCGGCCTTCCATCACCTCGGCAAGCTGGTGCAGCGTCAGCCCGATGCGGTGGTCGGTGAGCCGGTTCTGCGGGAAGTTGTAGGTGCGGATCTTCTCCGAGCGGTCGCCCGATCCGACCTGCTGCCTGCGCTCCTGCGCCAGCGCCGCGTGCTGCTTCTCCTGCTCCACTTCGTACAGGCGCGCACGCAGCACACGCATCCCCTTCTCACGATTCTTGATCTGCGACTTCTCGTCCTGGCAGCTCACCACGGTGCCGGTGGGCAGGTGGGTGATGCGCACGGCGGAGTAGGTAGTGTTCACCGACTGGCCTCCCGGCCCGGAGGAGCAGAAGGTGTCGATGCGCAGGTCCTTGGCTTCGATCTTGATGTCCACATCTTCAGCCTCGGGCAGCACAGCGACGGTGATGGCCGAGGTGTGAACGCGTCCCTGCGTCTCTGTTGCCGGCACGCGTTGCACGCGGTGCACACCCGACTCGTACTTCAACTGGGAGTAGACGCGGTCGCCTTCGATGATGGCGATCACTTCCTTCAGGCCGCCAATACCGGACTCTGAGGAGGACAGCACCTCCACCTTCCAGCGATGCTGCTCGGCAAAGCGCGAGTACATGCGGAAGACTTCGGCGGCAAAGAGCGACGCCTCATCCCCGCCCGTGCCGGCGCGGATTTCGAGGATGACGTTCTTCTCGTCGTTGGGGTCCTTGGGCAGCAGCTTCAGCTTCAGTGCTTCCTCGATGAGCGGCAGCCGCTCTTCCAGCTGGGTCAGCTCCTCCTGCGCCATGGCGCGGATCTCGGGGTCGGTCTCTGCCAGCATCAACTGCGAGTCGGCGATGCCCTGCTTGGTCTGCTGATAGTCGCGGAAGGCGTTGACAACGGATTCCAGATCACGGTGCTGCTTGGCTATTTTCTGGTAGCGCTCGTGATCCATGACAACCTCGTCCGAGGCCATCTCCCGGCCCAGCTCTTCATAGCGGGCGGCAATCTGTTCCAGGCGTTCAAACATGGCGGGTGCTCCTCGGCCATGGCTGGCCGGCATTCTAGTTCAAGATCGATTGAGACGAAACAGGCGCGACGTGGCGGGGCGGCGGGGAGCCGCTAAAGGAGAGTGCCCGGGATGTTGACACGGCGGGACATCGCTCTATTAGAGTATCGCGGACCTGCCGCCGATGCATCTCCATTTAGCATGCTTCACGGTACTCCCGAGATGCCGGAGGAAGCACCCAGATGACCGAACTACAGCCGTGGGCCGAGCTGTGCGAGCGGTTGGCCGGCACGACGAAGAAGCTGGAAAAGCGCGCCTGGATGGCGGACTACTTGCGCGAACTTCCTGTCGATGCAGCAGCGCAGGCCGTGCTGTACCTTTCTGGGGTTGCGTTTGCGGAGGCAGACAGCCGCCGGCTCAGCGTCGGCGGCGCCAGCCTTTCGCGCATCGTCAAGGAACTGGCTGGCGCGAGCGATGCCGCGCTACATGCGGCGTATCTGAAACATGGTGACCTGGGGGCGGCTGCTGCCGAACTTTTGTCTGTACGCGTTGCAGGCGGCGCGCCACTTACCTTCGCAGATGTAGTGGACACATTCGCGCAACTCGCTGCGGCGCGTGGGAATAGGCCCCGGCAGGCTCTGTTGCAGGCGCTGCTGGAGCGTGCCTCGCCGCTGGAAGCCAAATACCTGATCAAGCTGATGCTGGGCGATATGCGGACCGGCGTAAAGCAGGCGCAGGTAGAGGAAGCAATCGCTGTCGCGACGGAACGGCCGCTGGTCGATGTGCGGCGCGCGGTGATGCTGCTGGGGGATCTTGGCGAAGTGACGCGGCTGGCCGAGCAGGACCGGCTGCACGAGGCGCGCATGCGGCTCTTCCATCCGCTCGGATTCATGCTGGCCAGCCCGGTGGCGACTGTGGCGGAGGCGATGGCGCGCTTCGCGGAAGAGGTGCGCGCGGAGGTGCTGGCCGCACGGGCGGAGGGGCTGCCGCGCGGTGCGGTGGCCGTTTCCGTTGGTCGCTCCGGGGGTGAGCCGCTGATTTCCGGTTCCCAACAGCCAACATCGGCGGAGAGGCAGGACCTGCCTGCGCTGACGCAGGCACATCTTCAGGACAAGTACGATGGCATCCGCTGCCAGTTGCACTGCGGCGACCCCATGCAGCCGGGCCGGGTGGCGCTCTTCTCCCGCACGCGCGAGGACATGACGCACAGCTTTCCGGAGATCACAGAAGCCTTCGGTGCGATTCAGGAGCCGCTGATCTTCGATGGAGAATTGCTCGCCTGGAATCCTGGTTCCAACGAGAGTAGTCATCCTGAGCGAAGCGAAGGAGCAGCAGTTCTCTCATCGCAGACTATCGAAGCCGAGCCACGCGCTCTGCCGTTCTCCGCATTGCAGAACCGCATCGGCCGCAAGCGCGTTACCGCCGCCATGCGCCAGCAGACGCCGGTGGTCTTCATGGCCTTCGACCTGCTCTATCGCGGGGACGCACTGCTGCTGGAGCAGCCACTGGCGGCGCGCCGTGCAATATTGGAGCAGGTTTGCGCGGAGCAGGCGTCACGAACCCGCGTGGGCCGCGCGCCTGAAGCCGCCCGAGCACCTGCTCTGACCCAGAGTGCGCTCTTCGCCGAGCCAGAGTTCGCACTGTCAGGAAACGATACCGATGCATTCGCGCGGCTGGTGCTGGCGCCGGTGGAGCTGCTCAACAGCGCCGAGCAACTGGAGCAGGCCTACGCAGACGCACGGGCGCGCGGCAACGAGGGCGTGATGCTGAAGGCCGCGGCCTCGGTCTACCAGCCGGGACGCCGCGGCCTGGCGTGGCTGAAGCTGAAGCGTGAACTGGCCACGCTCGATGTTGTGGTGACGTCCGCGGAATATGGCAACGGCCGACGCGCAGGAACGCTCTCTGACTACACCTTCGCCGTGCGCGATGGCGACACACTGAAGAATGTCGGAAAGGCCTACTCCGGTCTGACCGACGCGGAGATCGCGCGCCTCTCAGAGTACTTTCACCAACACACCATCGAGGACTTCGGGAGCTGGCGCACGGTTGAGCCCACGGTGGTTCTGGAGGTGGCATTCAACAACCTGATGCGTTCAGACCGCCACGCCAGCGGCCTCGCCATGCGCTTTCCGCGCATTATGCGCATTCGCGATGACAAGCCAGCGGAAGAGATCGATACGCTTGCGCGAGTGGAGGAGATTTACAACGGGCAGCCGGATCGGCCGCTAGAACTCGCCAATGAAGCGGTTGTGACGCCGGAAGAGTAGCTTGCGCCAGTCAATGTAGGTTCTTGCCTACGCGCTCTGCGTGCGTGGCAGGCTGCGGCGGCCATGCATAAGCCAATCTTGCGCTCCACCGCCCTTTAAGCGGCGACAAATTCGCGCACGTGGCCTACGCAGCGGTGTAAAGACTGCTTCAGACAGAAGAAAAAGGCGCGCCCTGACTTGCGGGGCGCGCCTTTGTCTTTATGACTGATACGGTTACTTGTTGCTCGCGCGTTGGGTTCCGCCGCCACTATAGGTGACGTGCCAGACGGAATTCGATCCATCATCGGTGACGAATAGCGAGCCGTCCCTGGCGAAGGTGACACCCACCGGACGTCCCCAGACGCCGCCGTCAGGAGTAACGAAGCCGGTCAGGAAGTCCTGGTAGCCGCCCGTTGCTTTGCCCCCTTCGAGCGGCACTGCTATCACTTCGTAGCCGGCACGCTTCGCCTTGTTCCAGGAGCCGTGCTCAGCGGCGAAGGCCCATCCCTTGTACTTTGCGGGAAATTCGCTGCCCTCGTCGAAGGTCATCTCGAGCGAAGCGAAGTGCGGCTGCAGCAGGACGTCCGGCGTAATGACCTTGCTCTGCAACTCGGGATGCTTGCCCTTGTGCCGGGGATCCTGAATGCCACCTTTTGGTCCGCCCATGTAGTAAAAGGGCCAGCCGTAAAATCCGTCTTCCTGCACATGCGTGATGTAGTCCGGAACAAGGTTGTCGCCCAGTCCGTCCCGCTCATTCACGGAGCACCATAGCTGCCCGGTCACCGGGTGGATGGCTTCGCCAACGCAGTTGCGGATGCCATACGCATACACCTTCACGAACTTGCCGTCTGGCGTGTATTCGAGCACATCGGCGCGATGTACCTCTGCCGAGTTGTCGTCGGTGTCATCCACGTTCGAGCGCGAGCCAACTGAAACCAGCATGTGCTGGCCGTTCTTGGTAAAGACCACATCGCGTGTCCAGTGGCCGCCGCCGCGCAGGCGCCCACCGCCGGGCAGCGAATCGACGACTATCTGCGCCGGGCCGGTGGCCTTCATGTCGCCGCTCTTGTAAGGGAACTTCACCACGGAGTCGGTATTGGCGACGTAGACCCATTTGGGATTTGGCCCCAACGGATAGAAGGCCACGCCGAAGGGCTGTTTCAGGCCAGTGGCGAAGGTCTCTACCTGCTTCGGCTTGCCGCTCGCATCCACCCCGCGGAAGACCTTGACGGTGCCGGCATTCGAGTCATGATCTGGCTCCGGCTCTACCAGGAACAGATCGCCGTTGGGCGCGGTGCGGATGAGCCGCGGATTTTTCACATCTGACGAATACAGTTCGACCTTGAAGCCCTCCGGCGCCTGCGGCATGGCGCCTTCCGGGCGGGGCACCAGCGATGGCCCATTGTCGACCGACTTGGTGGCGTAGGGCTGCGGCAGGTCAGCGACGGTGACCCGCCGCATCGCGCCTGGATGCTGCTCCGAGTAGTCGATGAAGGGAGAGTTTCCGTCTGCGGCAGGCTGTGGGGTCTGCGCCAGCGCTGCGCCGGCCGCTGCCATCGCGAGCATGGCTAAGCAGCAAACGGTACGCCGCACGCGGTGCATATCAAGGATCAAAGACATCCATTCCTCCTCAGGGTAGAGAGTCGGCTCACGGAGTTCACGGAGCTTCTCTTTAAAGGTAAGATGCGCGTCGCCCCTCTCCCCTCTGCCTGATGCTAAACCGGTGTCCGTTTCAGAGAAAATGCCGTGCCAGCGACGAGGGTCAGTGCTGCGGCGCCTCTGCCAGCTGGCGCAACAGCTCAAAAGGCACGGTCGCCGTGAAGATGGCGCGATTGTGCCGCTGCTCCACCGTCGCGCTGTTGATCAGCGCGCGATATTCCTGGCTGGAGGCGCTGTCCTGGACGGTGCTCATGGCGGCGGAGAGCAGTCCCAGCATGTTCTGCAGGGAGTTCACGGTCGCGGCGGCAGCAGGCTCGCTAGGGGCGATCTCCTCTATGCGGACATGCAGCTTTCCCAGGTAGCGGACCGAGGCGACAAAGGCGGTGTCCGGGCTCACCGGCAGCCGCACGCCAAAGGCCTGCGGGCCGGCCTGCGACAGCAACGGAAGCGTAATGCGGCCTATACCCCAGGCGACCGAGAGGGCGGGCACCTCGCCATAGTATTGCGACAGTACGGAGGAGCCGGAGAAGGGCAGCGCTGCGGTGTGGTAGCGGTCCACCATGGAGTGGATCTGCTCTGGCGTGGGCGTATTCGATGCCGCAACCAGCTCATAGCCCAGCATCACCACACGCACCGTCCGCCCCTGGCTCGCGATGTTGTAGATGGTGCGCCCGGCATACTGCTCCCTGCTGGTGCTGTTGGCGGCGAGCCAGGTCGTTAGACGTTGATGATCGAAGCGCCCTGAGAATACTTCCGAGTAGGCAACCGGGCCATTCGGCCCGCGCGGGTCGGCCATGCGGTGCAGCGCGACAGCTGCCTGGTGCAGGTCGCGCTCGAAGACGAAGCCGGTTGCATCGAGAAACTGCTGGTAGCTGGCGTCGTGCGAGACTGCGTGCTGATCGAAGTGCGTGGCCACGCGCAGCGGTTCGAGGTTGACGTAGAGGATGCCGTCGGACTCTGGCAGCAGTCGCGCCACCTCCGGTGGCGCTTTTTGCCGCAGGTAAACCAGCAGAGCGAGCAGAACCAGGACAACAGCGGCGATCAGGAGTGTGCTGCGGGTGTGTCTTCGCATGGGGCGCCGGGGTGGCGGAGACAGGATAGCAGTGGCGGGTTGCGCGCAGGGGTCAGGGCCGGCGCGCCGGTTCATTCGACGCGCAGGAGCCGTGCGGGATCGATAGTGAGCGCGCGGCGGGCGGGAATCCAGGTGGCCAGCACGCCGATCAGCGCCATGGTCACCGCCACTCCGGCTAACACCAGCGGGTCGCGTGAGGTGGCGTGATAGACGATGGCGGAGAGCAACCGACTGGTGAGCGTGCCCAGCAGCAGGCCGACGACCGATCCGCAGGAAAGCAGGATCAGCGGACGGCCCAATGCCGAGCGCATCATCTGCATGCGCTGCGCACCCAGGGCGACCCGGATGCCCAGCTCGCGCATGCGCCGGCTGACGCTGTAGGCGGCCATGCCGAAGGTGCCGGTGATGGCCAGCATTGCTGCCAGCAGGCCCATGATGCCGAGCGCCGCCGCGGCCACGCGAGCGGGGAAGAGCACCAGGTCGAGTGAGCGCGGCCAGCTTTCGATCGAGATGGGCAGGCTGGGGTCGATGCTGGTCAGCAGGTGATGCAGCGCCGCCGCAGCGTCCGCCTGCGGGAGGCTTGTGCGGAGAACCAGTGTGACTCGCGCCTCCTTGGCCTGCGCGGAGGAGAAGAAGACGGCAGCGCTTGCCTCCTCCGTCAGCGAATCGTACTTGCCATCCTCGACCACCCCAATGATTTCGAGCTTGCGATCTCGGGTTTGGAAGTGGCGGCCAAGGGCCGAGGAGACGTTGCCAAACATCTTGCGGGCAAAGGTTCGATTCACCAGTGCAACCGCTGGCGCATTCGCGTCATCATGCCAGGTGAAGTCACGGCCGGCGAGGAGGCGGGTTTGCGCTGCGCCAAGGTATTCGGGAGAGATGGAGTAATACTGCGCCCCGAACGCGGCATGCGAGTTGCCGAATTCCGTTGTGCCCTCGCGGTAGATGGAAGTCGAACTGCCGCTGCCGCCCAGCGGCGGCGTGTTGATGATGCCGGCAGCATGGATGCCAGGAATTTGCTGCGCGTCATCGAGCATGCGCCGTTCCAGAAGCAGCGCCTCTTCATCGGACTTGCCCGCCATGTGGAGGTCAGTCTCGCCCAGCAGCGCGCCCTGCGGCACAAAGCCGATAGGCGCGTGGAGTGAGTGCTGCATCCCGCGCAGCGCCACAAGAGACGCGGTCACCAGAAGGGTGCAAAGCGCGATTTGCAGCGCGAGCAGGAGATCGCGCAGCGAGAAGCGGCGCAGAAAAAGTGGAGCCGCCGTTCCTTTCATCACGCTGGCCGCGTCGGTCCTCCAGACCTGTCGCGCTGGCAACAGACCGAAGAGCAGCCCGCTGCCAGCTGAGAGCACTAGCGCGAGTGCGTAAACCGGAGCGCCGGCAGTGACCGTCATGTGAATCGGGAATGCGCTTATCGGCTGCCATTGCGTGAGCAGCCGTAGTAGGACTGTGGCGAACACAGTGCCCAGCGCGCCGCCGGCCAGCGATACCAGCACCGCCTCGGTCAGGAGCTGCCGCAGTATGTGCCACCGGCTGGAGCCGATGGCCAGCCGGATAGAGAGTTCGCGACTGCGGTCCGCCGCACGCGCGGCAAAGATGCTACCCAGGTTGGCGCAGGCGGCAAGCAGCACCAGCGAGGCCAGCAGGAGGACCCCGAACAGGAACTTGCGCGTCGCGTCCCCGAGCACATCGCCCATCAGTCCGGGCCGCACCAGCCGGGCGCTCAGACCATCGTCGGCAGCCGGGTACTGGTGGGCGAGCTGGTGGGCGATCGCGTTCAGGTTGTCCGTCGCCTGCTGCGGATTGGCTCCCGATCTGCGCAGCCCGAGAATCCAGAGGCCGTGACTATTACGGCTGGTAAGGAATTCGTATCCCTCGACCTGCTGCTCGTTGACCATGGGCATCCAGAAGTCCGGCCAAACGAACAATTCGGTCCCATGGAAGTCGCGCGCCGCGATGCCAAGCACGGTGTACGGGTGCTTGTTCAGGTCGACGGTGGCTCCGACCATGTGCGGATCGGCGTGGAAGCGGCTGTTCCAGAAGGCGTCGCTGAGGACGATGTACGGAGCAGAGTTCGCTCCATGCTCGTCGCTCAAGTGAAAGAAGCGGCCACGGGCGGGTTGGATATGCAGCATGTCGAAGTAGTTGCCGGAGACCTCATAGCCCCAACTCTTACTCGCACTTGCTGCTGCACTCAGGCCGGCAGCCACGATGCGGTATGCGGCCATGTCAGTTAGGGCGTGTTAGCACTATCTGAGGGCTTCGACGATGAAGGCGAAAGCGAGGAAGCCGAGGAAGATGACATCGAGTTTCTCGAATCGGGAGAAGATGCGGCGGTAGCCTTTCATGCGGCGGAAGAGGCGTTCGATC
>JBBRLT010000021.1:0-44759 GCA_038231235.1 Terriglobales bacterium | reverse complement strand
GCTGGCTGGATATGCTGCCTGATGCGCAAGGCATGCCGATGCCGGATCCCGCGCTGGCCAAGAAGAACCCGCAGGTGGGCTTCGGCCTGGGCCGGATCTTCGGCGGCCGCGAAGGCATGTCCGAGCAGGCATAAGCAGGCAGAGACCAAGCGACAGGGCCACGACAATATACGACGTTATCGAAGGGAAAGTGAATAGAGACTGTTACGAAACTCGGCTATCGATCATTTCGATTGTTCATAGGGCAATTTCACTCCTGAACAAGCAAATGGATAATGGGGCACGACCCACTCGCGGATGACTTGTCGCAAGAACGCACGAGGCTCGATAATGCTTTCTTCATTTGTGTAAGGTCTGCCAATTTCTGTCGGATCGATTCAAGCTTGTGCGCCGCGATTTGCCGGGTCTCAAAGCAAGCTGTTTTCTCGTCGAGCGCGAGCAGTCCCAGAATTTCGTCCAGAGTGAATCCAAGGGACTGGGCCCGCTTGATGAAGCGCACCCGTTTCACGGAATCCGGAGCATATTTGCGGAAGCCGCCTGACGGCTTCGAGGGTTCACGCAGCAATCCCCGCCGCTGGTAGTACCGGATCGTCTCAACATTCACGCCTCCGCGCTTGGCGAGAACCCCGATGGTTAGGTCAACGCTCATTCAGGCCCCTTGACTCCGTACCATAGTACGGAGTTTACAGTGAGTGTAGAACGATATTCAAAGCGATGCGCTCACTCCTCAGCCCGAAATTGTCTCTAGTCGGCGGCGTCCTCGCCGGGATTGGGGCTTCCGCATGTTGCATCGGCCCTCTGCTGCTTCTCAGTCTGGGGATTAGCGGCGCGTGGTTCTCCCATCTGACGGCGTTGGAGCCTTTTCGGCCCCTCTTCCTGTTGCTGACGGTACTGTTTCTTGCGCTCGCTTTCCGAAAGCTATACATGGTCCCGCAGAGCTGTGACACGGGAGAGGTCTGCGTTGCAGACTGCACTCGGTGGAAGCAACGCTTACTGTTCTGGATCGTAACGCCTCTCGTGGTCGCCCTAGCCACGAGTCCTTGGTTACTCCCGCTGCTTTACCGATGAAAGAAGCTTGAATGAAGAAAACTCTTATCGCATTGTTGCTATGCGTACCTTTGCCGACATTTGCCGCGAAACCTGAGGCCGTCATTCTTGACGTTCAGAATATGACCTGCTCGATGTGCACGGTGACCATTCGCAAGGCTTTGGAAAATACCCCAGGAGTGATCGAGGCAAAGGTTGACTATGACCACAAGACTGCAACGGTGAAATACAACACCGAAAAAGCGACACCCTCCACTCTTGTGAACGCAATGACGGATGCTGGATTTCCGTCGAAGCTTCACAGGGATGTTGGCAAGTGACAGCACCTACGCTAACCCGCGAATCGACATTGACTTGTCCAGAGTGCGCGCATGCAACCACACAGAGGATGCCTCTCGACTCATGTCGGTTCTTTCATGAATGTGAGAAGTGCCATACCCTGTTGAGACCCAAGGCCGGGGATTGCTGCGTCTTTTGCTCCTACGGCTCCGTGAAGTGCCCATCCGTGCAGTTGCATGGTGGCTGCTGTAGCTGATGCGGAGCCTTCGCCTCAGACCAACTGTTGATTCATCCTTCCAATTCGCAGCCGCCGGCCAACTCTGAAGTTTCGCCGCTGGTTTCTTAGCAGCCTCGAATAGCCTCCCACCCATTTTGTTTTGCGCGCGAGTGCCCTAACGCTGCCAGCTTCAAAGGTGCCAGACACGATCTGCGCTGAGCACCAGCACAAGAGTGACGGCGGCGATGGCAACCTCGCCGACGGCTCCCACCAGGAAGGGGTTGAGCCCCTGCTTGAGGAGGTCCTTGAAGCTGGTGCGCAAATCAACTCCGGCAAAGGTGAGCAGGAAAGCCCACCGGCTCAGATTGCCCAGGGCAGCGATCTGCGACCTGATGCATGCGGGCGATGCCCTGCGGGCGGACGAATTGAACCCATAGGGGATCAGCAAAAAAGTATGATTCCCGAACAACGGAGTTGAGTACCGCGCCCTCAACCAATCCGTGTCCGGTCGGTGTGCGAAAAGAGCCGTTTCGTTGAGTACGGGCTATCTTTTCGACAGCGAAGGATCAGCGTCGTACAATCAGCCGTTTTAAGAGCTACACTCAGACCGCGACGAAGCGGCAGAGCGAAGGGGAGGGAATCGATGCATCGGACACTAAGCACGGTGGGGTTGGCGGTCCTGGGCACGGCATGCCTGATGGGGACGACAAGCTGCGCCAAACACAGCTACTCGGACCAGTACTACATGGTAGCAACCAACATCAAGCTGCCCTATTGGCAGGCAGCGAATACTGGACTGTTGAAGGCGGCCACTCAGTATGGCGTCAAGGCAGAGATGCGCGGTACCGACAACTTCGATCCTCAGGGCGAGGTGCAGGAGTTCCGCACCGCAGTCTCTCGCAAGCCGGCCGGAATCCTGGTCTCTGTGGCCGACCCGGCTCTGATGCAGGGCGAGATCGATAAGGCGATCGATGCCGGAATTCCGGTCATGACCCTCGATTCAGATGCACCCAACAGCCACCGGCTTTACTTCATCGGCACCAACAACCTGGCAGCGGGCCGGCTGGGCGGACAGCGAGTGGTGCAGAAGCTGCACGGCAAGGGCAATGTGGTCTTCTTTAGCATGCCGGGTCAGACCAACCTGGATGAGCGGCTCAAGGGCTACAAGGATTCCTTCTCCGACAGTCCTGGCATCAACGTCGTCGAGGTCGTCAACATGAAGGGCGACTCAGGGAATGCCTTTGACAGGACGCAGGCACTGGTGGCGAAGGCAGGCAAGGACAAGGTGGACGCCTTCATCTGCCTCGAAGCATCAGCGGGCAAGGACGTTGCCGAGGCATTGAAGCGCGCCCACGCTACGGATCGCGAACTGGTGGCGATGGATGTGGACGAGGCCACGCTCAATCTGGTGAAGGAAGGCGTGATCGACGCGACAGTCGGCCAGAAGCCATTCACCATGGCCTACTACGGACTGAAACAGCTAGTGGAGCTGCACGAGAACCCGCTGAAGCAGATGGACAAGGACTACGGCACGGACTCGTTCTCGCCTATCCCGGCGTTCGTCGATACCGGCACCACACTGGTCGATAAAAACAACGTCGACATTTTCCTCCGGTCGCGTCAGGATGCGGCGCAGTAGGGAATTGCCTCAGCTACTTGCTTTGGCATGTTTCATTGCGGTTCGGCAATGTAGAAGCCGTCGCGCGCTTCGACCACAGTTTCCTTTTCCGCGCTCTGAATGCGCAGGGAGTGGAAGCCGGGGCGCGCACCGGCCTGGTCTGGCATGAAGGTCAGCAGTGACTGATGCGCCAGATCATCTTCGATCATGCTGCAGATGGCAGTGGCGCTTGTCTTCTTGTTCCATTCAAAGACGCGGCCGCCGGTGGGTGTGACGATGTCGGCGAGGATGCGCCTGCCGTCCACCTTCTGTGGCAGTGGCTGATTGCGCGGTAGCCGGGCGTCATCCGGGTCATCGCCGGGGTATCCACTTCCGGGATATCCACTTCCGGGATATCCGCCGCCAGGGTAGCGACCCCCCGGATACCCGCCTCCGGGATAGCCACCACCCGGATAGCTTCCCCCTGGGTAGTTGCCGCCCGGATAGCCTGATCCATCCCGCTGATCTGCCGGGTCCCGGCGCTGGCCGCGGTTGTCGCTACGCTTCGACTCTTCACCTTTGACGTATACGGCGTAGATAGTGGTGCCGCTACGCTGCGCTGTATCGATGACAGTGCGCAAGCTCTCCTTGCTGCCGCGATCGACACCGCTTGAAAACAGGATGAGCGCTTTGCGTCCACTCTGCTTGCTGGTGATCTCATCGCTGGCCAGGAAGATCGCGTCATAGAGCAGCGTCTGCGCGCGCGACGAGGGATCGCCCGGCACTACGGCTGAAGGCGGGGCAGCCGTATCCAGCAAAGACGCGCCATGCTCCAGCTTGTCCTTGTTGGCGGTCAGGTCGGCCAGCAGCTCCACGTCGCGATCGAAGTGCACAACGAAGCCCTGGTTCTTCGTCTGCTCCGGCTCTTTCATCATTGCGTCGATGAACGCCTGGCTGGCGGCCTTCTCCTCGGCAGTGAAGCCGCGCTGTCCGTTGCTGGTATCAACCAGGATGCCAAAGGTCAGCGCCTGGGTGTTATTAGGCCCGAGTGTCAGGATGGTCTGCGGCTGGCTGTCTTCGCTCACCGTCAAACCTTCCTTACTTGGATTGGCAGCCGGGGCGCCCTTCTTCTCACGTACCAGGAGCGGAACACTGATCGTCATACCACTCGGCTTAGGCTTGGTTGGAGTGGGGGCCGCAGTGCCTGCAGATGTCTGGGCAGCGATTGGATAGGGGAGCAAGAGGCAGAGCATGGCGGCGTGCAGCATCGTCCCTAGTAGACGCATACTGTGGGAAGAAGGCTGCTGCAATTCGCAAGTGTGTGAAAAATGCGCGGGAGTGCAGCGTCGATGGGCGCAAGGCTGCCGCAGGCCTTGCAGCCAAACGTCTGCGGAGGCAGGGAAATCCGGCCTTCGCTCACTTCTGCGGATTTGCCGCCTTTTCCTGCTCCTGAAGGGACTTGTCCTGCTGCTTCTTCAGCTCTGCCTGAGCCTTGGCTGCCTTTGCATTTGCCCTGGCAGAGCGCTCTTCGTGCTTCTGTTGCTTACGCTGCTGCTTCACCTCAGACTTCGACAACGTGCTGGTCGTGGTGTTTGGTGAAGGAGTTGTGGTCGTGGTGGTGGTCTGGGTGGTCTCCGAGGTGGAGGTAGGCTGCTGCGCCGGCAATGCGAGACTGGCGAAGATCAGCAAAGCGACTGCGGGAAGCTGCGGAAGGTGAGTTCGAGTCATTAGCTAATTCCCCTATCGTTGCGATGCGATCTTACGCTTCCTGTCTCCTGCGAACGTGGAGGTTTTGCCGGTGCTGCCGCTGTTCTCCATTCAGATCCCGGCAGGAAGGAGGCCGAATCAGCTCCCGCATCTTCCTTCGAGATACTGCTTCAGGTATGGCGCCGTACGGCTTGCCGTCATTATGGACAAGGTAGCAAGCGTTCCTTGCGCTACCCATCTGGTGGAAGAGTCGCCGCGTATAGGAGAGACCGACTCCAGATAGCGCCGCTGCGCTTCGCCATACAGCGTGCCAAAGGCAAGCGAAGACTTGCCCGAACCAGAGACACCCGTGAACACAACCAGGGCATCGCGCGGTATGTCGACGTCGATGTTCTTCAGGTTGTGCTCGCGGGTTCCGCGAACCTGTACAAAGCCCTGTTCGATGCTCGTCCAAAGCGAAGATCTGCAAACCTGACGAAGTGCCCTTCCGCTTGGATGCAATGGCTGCGGGCGTGCCCTAGAGGGTCAAGCTCATGCGGGCCGCACCCAAATATCGATTTGAAGAAGTCTAGGCCCGGCATGCCAATGGGCGGCCTGCTTCGAATCGGAGGTTGTGCATGCGGCTTTCGTAACGAAACCGACCGCGCGAGTCTGGTGGCTGGGATAGTACCGGGCTATTTCATTCAGACGATTTTTGACCGAGACGCCGTAATGCATCCCGAAAACTGATGCCCACCGACAGAAGATCCCGCAAGGTAATCCACTGGATTACTGAACCCCCATTCGAAGGGAACCTCCTCCAAACGCCCTCTTTGGTATTAGCGGTCACCACTATGTGATCAAGCGCTAGGAGAGCTAGATGAAGATCCGTTCTCTTCCGCGGACGGCCCTGTGAGTCCTTCAGGTCAGGTAAGGTCCTGAGGGCGTCGCAAACGGCTTGGCTTGCCCACATACCCTCGTCGAAGCCTGCGAATGGCGCACCATCAAAGCCAAAGAATGCTCGTCTCACACCGTGCGCAATTATCGTTCTTAAGGCTTGTACAACTGCGGGCGTAATTTGGGCATTTGGCGAGTTGAGTGCCCGCTCATATTCAATTTGGAGGTCAGGCGTGAATGCGATCTTGAATTCAGTGTCGCGAAGCGCCTTGATAGGGTCGATACCGTTTGACGCGAGACGATCAACGCCACAGTTGTCAATGAATACAAGGCGCTCCATCGTTTGAGTCATCTCTATTCATCATCGAGTCTTGGACACGCCATCAGGAACCTCGCCTTCGAAGGTCTAACATCACTTCCGAAATCTACTTCAGCAGGCGGTCGGCCTAGGAGGAACATCGAAGGCAGCACCGAAAACTTCCTCATTGGACGGGAACTCTTCGCTATTTTGCGAAAGGGCGGAGATTTCAATTGCCCTCCTTGCTGAAACAGACCGTGGGAAATGAATTTCGGCCATCAGAGCGAATGAATGGCGGAGAGAGTGGGATTCGAACCCACGTTAGAGTTTCCCCTAAACACGCTTTCCAAGCGTGCGCCTTCAGCCACTCGGCCATCTCTCCGTGCAGGGTGTGGACGTCTTCAAGCATAGCATCGCATGAGGCGTGAAACTCCCTCTCGCATCTGCGCCGACAAGAGACTGTCCGCGCGCCATCGCCGCTATTGCCGGAGCGTGCCGTGGCAATCATCACCGGAACGCCACGCGGAGCGTCGACCAGCGTGCCTTGATTCGATCCGCGCAGCGCTCAAGGCCCATGTCGTAACGGCGCAGGCGCACGGCGTATCGTTCAAGCATGCAGCCCGACGACAACAAGTCAGCGCTTCTTGCCGAGCTGCGGGCGCTCCTGAATCTGGCCATTCCGGTGATTCTGTCGGAGCTGGGCTGGGTCGCCATGGGCATCGTCGACACCATTATGGTGGGGCGGCTGGGGCCGGGAGCCATTGGCGCGGTCGGTATCTCAAGCGCTGCTTACTATGCGCCTGCGTTGTTCGGCATCGGCATTCTGCTGGGGCTGGATACGCTGGTGTCCCAGGCCTGGGGACGCGAAGACTTCGATGTCTGCCATCGCTGGCTGGCGCAGGCGGTCTATCTCGCCATTGCATATACGCCGATTGCGATGCTGGGCATCGCGTCTGTTCCGCTGCTGTTCAACAGCTTCGGTATCAATCCCGCAGTTTCTGGGGACGCAACAGTCTACCTGCGCCTGCTGAACCTGGGCACGCTGCCGCTGCTGATCTATGCCGCCTTCCGCCGCTATCTGCAGGGAGTCGGCCGGGTGCGGCCCGTCACCTTCGCGCTCATCTCCGCAAACCTGATCAACTGGGGAGGGAACTGGGCGCTGATCTACGGCCACCTGGGTCTGCCCGCGATGGGCTTGAAGGGGTCGGCGATCTCCACCTGCCTGGCGCGCGTGTATATGGCCGCAGTGCTGATCTTCGTCGCCTGGCTGCATGAGCGGCGCCGCGGTCATCCACTGTTCGCGCACTGGCCGGGGCCGCATTGGCAACAGTTACGCGCACTGTTTCTGCTGGGAGCGCCAGCCGCCATACAGATTGTGCTGGAGGTGGGCGCGTTCGGCGTGGCCACGCTGATGGCCGGGCGACTGAGTGAGGGCGCACTGGCAGCGCATCAGATTGTGTTGAACTGCGCTTCGGCCACCTTCATGGTGCCGCTCGGCATGTCGGCTGCCGCGGCTGTTTCGGTAGGGCATGCCGTGGGCGCGCGCGACCTGCCACGCGCCCGGCGCGCCGGCTGGCTGGCGCTGGCCGCAGGCGCTGGATTCATGGCATTGGCGGCGGCTGCATTCGTCCTGCTGCCGCAGCGCATTCTTCATATCTATACGGCAGATCCGTTCGTTGTCCGGCTGGGGACACACCTGCTGCTGCTGGCCGCCTGCTTTCAGGTCTTCGACGGCATCCAGACGGTCGCCACGGGCGCGCTCCGCGGAGTCGGCGATACGCGCCGGCCCATGCTGGTTAACCTGGCTGGCTATTGGTTCTTCGGACTGCCGCTGGGCTATGCGCTGTGCTTCCACTGGCAGCGCGGGGTCTTTGGCATCTGGATAGGGCTCACACTTTCACTGGTAGCCATCGCACTCTACCTGCTGTGGCATTGGGCGCAGGTAAGTCAAGGCTTGCTGATCGGCGCGCACGATGCGGCGCGGCAGACTGCGAACCCGTGACTCCGATGCGAAATTCAGAGAAGCGACTCGCTCAAGTCGAACTCATTGCTGCAACGCCGGAGCAGCAGCCCATCCTGGCCAACCTGCTTGAGTTGTATGCACATGACTTCAGTGAGCTCCATGAAGTAGAACTGGGGCCCGATGGCAGATTCGGCTACCGCAGTCTTCCACTGTATTGGCAGGAGTCCAGCCGCTACCCATTTCTTGTCCGATGCAACGGCCGATTGGCTGGGCTGGTGCTCGTGAAGCGCGGTTCAGAGTTTTCACTCGATGACACCGTCTGGGATATGGCAGAGTTTTTTGTTATCCGCGGGTACCGCAGACAGGGACTGGGAACTGAAATAGTGCGTCAAGTGTGGAGACGCTTTCCTGGACGCTGGGAGGTCCGCGTGATGGAGGCGAACCACTCCGCGTGCCAATTCTGGAAGCGCGCTATCGCTGAATTTACCGCAGAGGCGATCGAACCCATGCAGATCGAGAAGGAAGGTAAACGCTGGTATCTTTTTTCGTTTGAAGTGAAGTAGGAAGGAGTATAAGTGCGGGATTGCAAGCAGCTCGGCGAGCGGGGCCGAAAGCGCCCCGCGTCGATGCGACGGCGAAGGTCAGGGCGCGGCACTTATTTTGGAGTGGAAATTCTGGAATAGCCCTCTTCGGCCATTCGCTTTCCCATGTCGGCGTACATCTGCTCATCGGGCGGCTGCCACGTGCCGAGGCCGTCGACGTACCGGTTGTACATGCAAAAGGCGGCCGCGATCAAAACGGTGTCATGGACCTCGATATCGGTGGCACCCTCGCGGCGGGTGGCCTCTACCAGTGCTGTGGTGACGCGTTTGCCGTCGACCAGCACTTCGGCTGCGATGGCGAGCAGAGCCTTCAGCTTTTCCGGAAAATGTTGCCACCGGCGAGGTGGGCTGCCGCGGCAGCTAGAGGCACCCTCAGGGCTTAGCGTACGATTTTGCCTCACAACAAGCTGCCTGCCGGCCTGCACGGAATACGAGATCCTATGGCGTTTCGTCCCGGAGACCGCGAGAGTGAGCAGGCAATCGCTGCGCCGCCACGTCACTGCGATGAAGGGCCCGGGGCCCTGAGTAATGTCCGATAACGGGTATTCTGTACGCTACGCGAGGAGCCCCTTAGAAACCAGAAGACTTCAACCAATGGTGTTTAGCTCCCCTTCTTGAAACCACGGCATCGGAGTGTCCGGGACGCGCTGGGTCCGGAATGCACGCGTTGGATCAGACTGAGCGAACTCGTCCGGCGCAAATCTGCGAGTCGCTGATTCGAGCACATCCATAACCAGACGCTCGCCGCCAAGAGACAGACCGAGACGCATTGGATCGTCCGCTCTCCTGATCCATCTTAAGGTAAAAGACATGCAGATTGGACCAAGGGAGAGCAAATGCGGATCCTTGTCACCGGAGCGACCCGATGGGGAGACCAAAGCAGCATAGTTGATGGCAGCAAAGAGAGTCGTTAACACGGAAGGCCGTTGAGCCCGAAGACCGCACAGCAGTCCTCTGGCAGCCGACCTTCCTGTGCGCGGCATGCTAACCTGCGACCTATGCAGGTGGCTGTCTCGACCACGCGGCCCTTCCACTCCGCAATGTTGTGTAATGCACTGGTGAAGCACGGCGCGCGCGCCCGCATCTATAGCTCTGCGCCACGGCGATACTTCCGCGGCTTGAACCAGGCCGTCGATCTTACGCTGGTTCCCTCTTTGCTACAGACCGCCATGCACTTCATGCATGTGAACGCGTCTGCCGCTGCGTTCAATGCGGACTCCTGGCTCTATGACCACTCTGTGGCGGCGGTCATCCGTCCTGGAGACTTGTTCATCGGCTGGGCGACGGCTTCTTTGGCTACCGCACGTGCCGCGCGCCGTCGCGGTGCACGGTTTGTGCTGGACCGAGCCTGCCCTCACGTCGATTTTCAGCAGTCCATCCAGGAAGAGGAGTCTGCGAAACTAGGCGTTCCCTATCAGGCCCAGCCTGCATGGTTTCGCGATCGGCAGCTTGCGGAGTACGCCGAGGCGGAGCACATCCTTGTGCCCTCCGAATACACTCGCGCCACCTTCCCGCAAACCATTCAGGCCAGGATTATCAAAGCGCCATTGATGGGCCGCTGCCGGTTTCCGGAGTCCACGCACCCCGAGCGGCATGCCCAGTTCACCGTTGGCGTGGTGGGCGGCGACCCTGTGCGCAAGGGTTACCTCTACCTACTGGAGGCATGGCAGCAGCTGGCATTGCCCAATGCGCGGCTGCTGGTCCGCACCGATGCTGACCTCAACCGATATCCCGGACTCAAGCAAATGCTCTCGCGGCTGAACAACGTAGAGTTCGTGCGCTACGTTCCGGACATCAACGAGTTCTACCAGCGCTGCGATGCCTTCGTATTGCCCTCTGTCGACGATGGTTTCGGCATGGCGCTGTTCGAAGCAATGGCGAACGGCGTGCCCTCCATCACCACCACGCACTGCGGCGCATCGGAGCTGCTTACATCCGGTAGAGATGGAATCGTCGTCCCGCCGTGCGATGCGCACATGATTGCCGAAGCACTGCTGTCCCTCTACCAGCAGGAAGAGTTGCGACGGAGTATGGCGAGTGCGGCCCGTGTTACCGCAGCAGCAGTGGGACGCGAGGAGAGCTCTCCGCTGTACCATGCGGCGATTGGCACACTGCTGTCGTTGATTGCGTCGGCACCTGCCGCAAAGTCTCGCCCCGCAGCAATCCGCTAGTCCCAGTCCAGCGCGGTGGCCAATGCCTTTGCCTGGGCCGTTGGGGTGAATCGCTCGCGAAGCCTGAGGATAGCGGCCTGCTGTGCGGCGAATGTTGAAGCAGAGTGCTCTTCGGTGAGTTGGCGGATTCCGCGCTCCACGTCGGGGATGGTCTCGCAACGCAGGCCGATGCCGGGCTCGAGCGCGTGGTACTGATCGATGAACGGATTCGCCGTATAGACCAACGGCTTGACGTACGACAGTGCATCGAAAAAGGTACCGCTCGCGCGCAACCGGAAGCTTGCTGCAGGGGCCAGCCATAGCGCGTAGGTGATGCCATGGGCGCGGTCGATGAACGCTTCCCTTGCGATCGGCAGATCGCCCACATCTTCGACCAACGTCTGCAATCGGTCCACTACTGTTGGAGCGACGAAGCCGATCAAGCGAAAGCGGATGGACGGGTGTGTGGCTTTGACGCTGCGTACCACGGATTCAAGCATGCGGCCATCGCCTGCATTTCCAAAGATGCCAAAGACCGGCGGCCCCTCAGGAGCAGGTGATGGCGCTGCGAAGTGGTATGGATGGTCGCAGACGCCCGCGTTCTGAAACACTCGTCTGTACATCGGAGGGATGTTGTCGAGTATGGAGCGGCCGAGCAGTACATACCGAAGCGCAGCAGGATGACGGCTCAGAAGTACACGGTTCAGCGAGAAGGGATGCCAGAGCGATGGCAGGGGCTGGTCAAGCAGGTCAAGTTCGCCGTGCAATACCGCACGAACCTCGCCGGAGCGGCGCATTCGCATTCGCCACTTCAACTGCAGCAGTTGCATGCGGCTGATTGAGCAGAAGAGCGTACGGCCCTGCCGGTCGAGCATGGTGCGGAGCAGGCTGCGAAAAGATGCCCAGCGGGCGGCCACGGAGCGACCACGGGGTGGTGAGCATGTCTGCCAATCGATGCGCGAAACAATCGCGGGGGCATGCTGTGACAGGATCTGCCGCACCGCCTGCGCATGCGAAGGCATGGCGTGAAAGCGCAGTGGCGCATCCGGATACGCGATGGCAACGGTATGAAGAAGTGCCGCGTTGAAGGGCGCGTGAGCGACGCCTTCCATCTGCGGCTCCACCATAGCGATGGCTGTTGCTGCCATTCTCGCTAGCTTTCCAGCCCGGGCTTCGACTGGCTGAGCCGACGGAGCAGAGCCTCCGGTCGCAACGAAGCAGGAATGTGAAACATGCTGCCGAGAAACGCGCCGATGGTGTCGTGCGTGATACGGAGCGAGTTGGGGAGCACGTGAATGTTCATGATGAGCTCGGCAATCAGCAGTGACGTGGCCGCGCCGTAGATGCCGTAGCGACGAGCCAGCACAAACGTGAACACGATGGTGATGCTGGTAGCGACGAGGAAATACGCGGCCAGTTTCTGATGTTGATTTGTCGCCGAGACCACCGTTGAGCTGGTGGACCACAGTGCATAGAACACAACGACCAGCAATAGGATGGCGAGCAGCGGCCGGCTGGGAGGAACATGGCCGCTAGTCCAGTGGTGCAGGAACCATGGGCCAAAGCTCATCATGCAGCCGATCATCACTACGCCGATCGCCAGGGCCAGCTGGCAGGAGCGCCGGTGCAGGTCCCGGAAGAGCGCTTCATCTTTCGCACCGTAGGCGAGCGAAAGTTCCGGCCAGAAGGAGAAGTTGACCATCTGCACCATCTGCAGCGCGACCCGCGATACGGTTCGTGCCGTGCTGAAGATAACGACATCCAGCGGACCCAGCACGTAGCCGACGGCGATGAGCGTTCCCTGCAGGTTCAGCGAGACTCCGATGGGAAAGCCCATGAAGGCGATCGCCGGACCCCCCATGCGGCGCAGTTCGCTCAGGCGAGCGTGCTGCCATCCATAGCGAATCCAGGGAATGTCGCGTCGCACCATTACTCCCAGTGCGATGGTTCCAATGCCATTCGCGATCGCGAAGACCAGCGCCGTAGTTCGCGCGCCATGGCCCAGCACGACGGGAATCAGCATCGCCACGAAGGCAAGGATCGACATGATGCTCTTAAGAAACGCGCCATAGGCGTACCTGCCCACACTGGTGTAGGCCGAGGACATGAGCTGCTCGAACTGCCCCAGCAGTACAGAGAGGCCCAAATAAAGAAGAATCCAGCGCGTATCCGTCGCGCTGATCCAGTGCAGCTTAAGCGCATTGGAGATCGGGACGAAGTAGAGGACCGGCCACAGCAGAAGACCGACGACGCCGCAGATGGCGACGATGAGCCACCAGCAACTCTGAAAGACGCTCAATGCCTTTTCGCGCTCACCGGCTGCGGTGAGCATCGTCATCTCATTGCCAGCGACGGAGCCGAAGCCGATGTTGCTGAAGGAGAGATAGGACGGGATCGCGCTGACTATCACCCACTCTCCGTAGAGGTTCACGTTCCAGAAATGAAGGAAGACCGGAACCTGCACGAGTTGAACGATCGTGCCCGCAATTTTGGCGACCCAGTTGGATAGCAAGCCGAGGATCAGACGACGCTTTGTTCCAGTATCGATAGTGTTGGTCCTCGTCTGCTCTGCCCGGACGGCAGGGCCACGCTACATTTTGTAGCGGCCCATATCCTCGTCGTTCAAACCCTCCAGCCAGCGTCGTAACTCTTCCGGTGAGGTGTCGCTGGCGGCGGGGGCAAGCTTGGCGATGCGCAGCACCTCCTCGCTGACGTAGATGGGGCAGTCGCAGCGCAGCGCCAGCGCAATTGCATCGGAAGGTCGCGCATCTACCGTCACCAGCTCATCCTGTTGGCGCATCCACACCACGGCATAGAAGGTGTCGTTACGCAGCTCCGTCACCACCACCCGCTCCACCGATGCATTCAGGCCCGTCACCAGGTTGCGCAGCAAGTCGTGAGTCATGGGACGCGGCGTGCTGGTCTTGTCTATCTCCAGCCAGATCGCGTTCGCCTCGTAAAGGCCAACCCAGATGGGTAGCACGGTGTCGCTGTGCAGATCCTTCAGGATAACGATGGGCGCATGGGTGCTCGGATCCATCACCAGTCCGCGGATCTTCATCTCGATGTCCATCGTGTCTCCTCCCTGAACTACAGCCTGCAAATTCCAGTGACGATGTTAGACGGCACGACCCAGCAGGCTATTGGGAAAGCTTTGCGTGACTTCCACGGGAACATAACTGCCTGGGGCCGGTAGTATCGGGCCCTTGGGGACGAAGTTGAGGGTGATGTTCTCTGATGTGCGAGCGTGGACCTGCCCCCGCCGCATGTTGTGCCCTTCAACTGCTACTTCGACTAAATCCCCTATACGCTTACTGTAATTAGCTCTTTGCCACTCCCGCTGGCGGTCCAACAGTATCTGCAGCCGTTTCCCTTTTTCCTCGTCTGGGATAGCGTCGATCATCACCAGCGCCGGCGTGTTGGGACGGGGCGAGTACTTGAAGGCAAAGACTGCGTCGTACTGCACTGCCTCCAGCAGGCTCAGTGTCTCTTCAAACTCCGCGACGGTTTCGCCAGGAAATCCAACGATGATGTCAGTGGTGATGCTGATAGGGCGCGGCGAACTCTGGATCCAGCTGATGCGCTCCAAGTACTGCTCGCGGGTATATTCGCGCTGCATACGCTTCAGCGTGGTGGTAGAGCCGCTCTGCACCGGCAGATGGACGTGGTTGCACAAGGTGGGCACCGCGTTGATCGCGTCAACGATATCGCGGGTGAAGTCGCGCGGGTGCGATGTGGTGAAGCGCACGCGGCGAATGCCGGCGATCTCGGCGATGGCCGCGAGCAACTCTGCGAAGCTGCACTTTCCTTCCGGGTCGCGATAGCTGTTCACGTTCTGGCCCAGGAGCTGGACCTCTGTGAAGCCGCTATCGGCCATGCGGCGCGCCTCTTCAAGCACGGAAGTCGAGGTGCGGCTGCGCTCCTTTCCACGCGTGTACGGCACTACGCAGTAGGCACAGAACTTGTCGCAGCCTTCAATGATGGTGATGTAGCCGCGATAGGGATTGGTGCGCGCGGTGAACTCAGTTTCGAAGGTCTGGTCGGTCTGCCGGTCGTCCAGCCCGGCGATGCGCCGCTCCCCTGCTTCCAGCCGCGCCAGCATCTCCGGCAGCTTGCGATATGATGCGGAGCCGGAGACCAGCGAGACATACGGGGCGCGCTCGAAGATCGCCTCGCCCTCCTGCTGTGCCACACACCCCAGGACGCCGAAGCGCTTGCCCTGTTTCAGCAGCTTCTTGGTGTCGTTCAGGCGGTTGAAGACTTTTTGCTCGGCTTTGTCGCGGATGGAGCAGGTGTTGTAGAGGATGAGGTCGGCCGCCTCTTCCGTCTCAACCTGGCTGTACCCCTGCTGCTGAAGCGTCCCAATGACCTTCTCCGAGTCATGGACGTTCATCTGGCAGCCGAAGGTCTCGAGGAAGAACGTCTTTGCTACCGCCATACTGGATGCGAGTATAGCGCGATCAGGCACAGTGAGCGGATGGTGACAGCATGAACAAGGCAGAGACGGGACAGCAGATGCCGCTGGGACATGGTACACAGAATGGCTGCTTCGGCTGTGGCGATGCGAACGCGACTGGGCTGCAGTTGCGCTTCTACGTCGAAGCAGAGGGACGCGTGGTCTGCAACCTAAAACTGGCAGCGCGCTTTCAAGGGCCGCCTGGGTACGCGCACGGCGGCATCATTGCGACCATGCTCGATGAAGCGATGAGCAAGGCGAACCGGCGGCGCGGCGTCTACGCCATGACCCGGCAGATGTCGGTCGACTACCTGCGTCCAGTACCGCTCGATACAGTGCTGATCCTTGAAGGGCACGCCGAGGAAGGGCACGCCGAGACGGAAGCCCGGCGCAAGCATCGCTGCTCTGCCACGCTGCGGGATGCGGAGGGAAGAGTGCTCGCGACAGCGACGGGCCTCTTCATCGAGGTGAAGCCAGAACGCCTGGTGGATGCTGCCGGAGGGGGCGCACAGTAGACTTCAGTATCTTCGGTTTTACACCGATCGAGAGAGAGCGACCATTCCGGGGGCAATGGAACACATGGAGCAGGCAGAGATCCACTCGCGGCTGACTGCAATCTTCCGCGACATCTTCGATGACGACACCCTCGATCTGCGCCCAGAGATGACAGCGGCCGATGTGGCGGAGTGGGACTCCTTCAACCACATCAACCTGATCGTGGCCACCGAGGCCAAGTTCGGCATCAAGTTTCATACAGCAGAGATTGAGTCGCTCAAGAATGTTGGCCACTTCGAAGAACTGATCGCGAAGAAGCTGGCTGTGCAGGGGCGCTAGTAAGCGACATGTCTGCCATCGTTCAGGATCAGCAACCATCCGCAGCATCGAGCCAGCCGCCGGGTTCCGCCTCGCCACGCTACGGATCTTATCTCGCCGTCCTGCTACTGATTCCTGTGCTCGCGCTTCTCCTGACGTTTCCCTTCGCCGCGTCGCAAGCCTTTCTGCGCATCTCGCGACGCCCGCTGTGGCACGCAACGCATTACCGCTACATCATGCCACCGGATCAGGATTGCGATGTGGTGATCGCCGGCGATTCCTCCGGCATGATCGGCGTTGACCCGCATGCGCTCGAATCGCGCACGGGCTGGAAGACCTGCAACATGGCGCTGCCCTATGTGGGCACAGCAGTGGCTGGCACACGTGTGCTGGATGGGTATCTGGCGCACAATCGCCCGCCGCGCTTCATCGTCTTCCATCTCAGCGGAAACCACCTCCGCCGCCCCCGGATAGACGAAGACAATGGCATCGTCGACGCATGGCTGATGGCGGATGAGCATTTTGCTGCAGGCGAGGCAGCGCGATTGTTCGTCACGCATCCACGCAATACGCTGCGTTTCGCCTCCGCTGTGTGGAAGGAGTTCCTGGCGACCCAGCAGATACTGCGTCCAGACTGGAGCGGCGCAATCTATCGCCGGGATATGCAGGAGCAGGCGCAGGAGCGCGGCTGGATGCCGGAACACGGCACGACTGCGGACGTGGTGTGCGGCTGGCAGGCAGCGGCCATTTACACGGAGCGCGGATATCTCGATGCGCTGGAGGCCCACTACACGCGCGGCCAGACACAGGCTGTGGTCTGGGCAAACCCGGCGCGCGACTGCGACCAGCACATTGCAGAATACCGGCAGAACGCGGCGACACACGGATTGGCGCCGGCGCAGGTCTACGATCGTTCACTCTTCTTCGACGCTTTCCATCTGAATACGGATGGGGCTGCACGCAACGCGACTGCGCTGGCCGCATACCTCGAGTCGCGGGAACATCAGAACTGGAAGTAGAGGAAGCGGCTAGTGTCTTCCATATAGGCCAGGCAGGCCAGCAGCGCAGCCGCCAGGGTGAGCGCCCAGGCCGCGTTGGGTCGCCACAGCAGCCATTGCCCTAGCCTGCCGGTCTGCGGCGCGGTGCCCGCACTCGACTCAAAATGTGCCAGTATCTGTTGCGTATTGGGAAGTGTCCATACAGCGGCAAAGAGCAGCGGCAGCAGCACAAGGGGCTTTGCAAGCGGCGCAAGCCCGCGCATGCCCAGCTCTTCCCTGCCGAACATCGCGGCAAACATGGCAAATGCCCCACTGGTCGAATCGGCACGGAACAACACCTGCGCCAGCACTACGCAGAACAAAGTCAGCAGGACCGAGGCAGCGTGGTTGATCCACTGCCGCAGCGGCGCGGCGGACTGCGCTGGCTTCTTGCGGAAGATGCGCCATGCGTGATTGATCGTCAGGTAGATCCCGTGGAACAGTCCAAAGAGCAGGAATTGCGTGCCTGCGCCATGCCACACGCCGATGATCAGCATCGAGGCCAGCGTGGGAAACGCGACCATGCTGGTGAAGCCTTCGAGCGTGGCTGAGCCTTTGCGCGATACCTTCTTCCCCGCGGCCAGCCGGCGGCGGTTCACCCAGAGCGAGATCGGGTTGTAGAGATAGAGCGTTACATAGCGGGTCAACGTCATATGCCAGCGCGCCCAGAAGTCGATGATGTTGGCTGCCTTGTAGGGCGAGGCGAAGTTCAGCGGGAAGCGGATCGACACCATCCGCGCCAGGCCGATCGCCATGTCCGAATAGCCGGAGAAGTCGAAGTAGAGCTGCAGGGTATAGCTCAGCACACCGATCCACGCGGGCCCTGCGCTGAGCGCATGCGGCGCCGCAAAGGCTGCATCCGCGTATGGCGCCAGAGTGTCCGCGATCATCACCTTCTTGAACAGGCCCATGATGAACCAGCTCAACCCAACTGCCAGATCGTTGGCGCGCAGGCAGTAGCGGCGCTGCTGCCGAAACTGCGGCATCACCTCGCTGTGGTGCAGGATGGGCCCGGCGATCAGATGCGGGAAGAAGGTGACGAACAGCACATACTCCGGCAGCTCCTGCACGTCCGCAGCGCCCTGCCGTAGATCAATCAAGTAGCCGATTTGCGTGAAGGTGAAAAACGATATCCCCAGCGGCAGCAGCACGCCCGCGAACTGATGGTGCAGCTTCAGCAACTCGCCCAAACCGGTCAGCGTGGGAAACAGGTATTTGTAGTAGCCAAGCAGCAGCAGATTGCCAGCGATCCCCGCAACCAGTGCGGCGGAGGCCAGCCGCTCCTGCTGCCGCCACCGCGTGATGAGTCGCGCGCATGCGAAGTTGAATAGGATGGACCCGCCTAGCAGCCACAGGAACTCCCGCCGCCACACGCCGTAGAACACCAGCGACATCAGCCCCAGCCAGACGACGACCGCGCGGCGCCCGACCCGGCCGGCCAGGTGATAGCCCGCGAGGGTGATGGGGAGAAAGAGAAAGAGAAAGCTGAAGGAGTTAAAGAGCATTCGTTGATTCACGCCGGATGAGTTCAACCTAGCTTAAAGGAAGGCTGCCGGAAGCCAGGAACACTGCGCCCTAACTGCTACACTGAAGTGTCAGGAGCAGCGCCTAAATCGCGCTGCAGCGGGGGGTTGAGATCATGGCACAGCATAACGGAGCAGCACCGAACAGCAACAGAGCCAAGAGCACGACAGGGGACACGGACACCCAGGGTCTGCGCTTGAAGGTTGGCCTGGCAGAGATGCTGAAGGGCGGCGTGATCATGGACGTGATGAACGTTGAGCAGGCCAAAATTGCTGAGCAGGCCGGCGCCGTGGCTGTGATGGCGCTGGAGCGCGTGCCCGCCATGATTCGCGCGGAAGGTGGCGTGGCCCGCATGGCAAATCCCAAGCTCATCAAGGAGATCATTGCCGCGGTCTCCATCCCTGTGATGGCGAAGGCGCGCATTGGTCACTTTGCCGAAGCGCAGATCCTGCAGCAGCTCGGAGTTGACTTCATCGACGAGAGCGAGGTGCTCACGCCGGCCGATGAAGCGCACCACATCGACAAGCACGCCTTCAAAACTCCATTCGTGTGTGGCGCGCGCAACCTTGGCGAGGCCCTGCGGCGCATTGCCGAGGGGGCGGCGTTGATCCGCACCAAAGGCGAAGCCGGCACCGGCGACGTAGTACACGCGGTGAAGCATATGCGCCAGATCGTGCAGGAGATGAAGGCCCTCACAGTACTCAGCGATCAGGAGCTCTATGCAGCAGCCAAGGAACACCACGCTCCCTATGAGCTGGTCCGCATGGTAGCCAGGTCCGGCAAGCTGCCAGTACCCAACTTCTCCGCTGGTGGGATCGCGACCCCTGCCGACGCCGCCTTGATGATGCAGCTTGGTGCAGAATCAGTCTTTGTCGGTTCCGGCATCTTCATGAAGGAACGTGCCACGCCGCTCGATGTCGAGTGTGATGCCAAGGGTACGTTGAACAATCCAAAAGAACGCGCTGAAGCTGAATCCCGCGCCAAGGCCATCGTGATTGCGACAACGCATTTTGACGACCCAGCCACGCTCGCAGATGCAAGCGAACTGGTGACCGGTACGATGAAGGGTCTGGCGGTTGCCGCTCTTGAGGAGAGTCAGCTACTACAGACTCGCGGCTGGTAAGAGAATCGTTGGCGCGACACCGCTTTCAATCCTCAGGAAAGACCCTGATTTGCCAGAACGAGACTCATCTGCTGTCGAAGCAAAGCCACGCATCGGCGTACTCGCCATTCAAGGCGATTACGCAGCGCATGCGGAGGCGCTGCGCGAGTGTGGCGCAGAGCCAGTCCTGGTAAGGAAGCCGGAGCAGCTCGCAGGCCTTGACGGGCTGATCATTCCCGGTGGCGAGTCGACGACCTTCCTCAAATTTCTGGAGCGCGACGGCTTCCTCGAATCGCTGCGGAGCTTCACCACTGCGACGCCCACCTTTGGTACCTGCGCTGGTTGCATTCTGCTGGCGAAGGAAGTGCTGCATCCACAACAGGCAAGCCTGGGCGTGCTCGATGCAACAGTCGAGCGCAATGCTTACGGCCGTCAGATCGACAGCTCGATTGAGCAGTCGCCTACCCGGCTCGGCGCGCAATCGGATGGGGTCGACGATAGTGCGCTCGAGATGGTCTACATCCGCGCGCCACGCATCACGCGCATCGGTCCCGATGTAGCAGTCCTGGCGGAGCGTGCAGGTTCGCCCGTTCTGGTGCGTCAGGGCCATCTGCTGGCCGCCACCTTTCATCCAGAGCTCTCAGCGGATCGCCGCGTCCACCGCTATTTCGTGCAGATGGTGCGCGAAGCCAGGCTTGCTACTTCCAGGCGGCGTTGAGTGGCCCTCATGCTCTATGCCCCGTGGTGGATGCCGCCCAATGCAGCAGCGCACGGATATGCCGTCGACACGCTGATGCGGTGGGATGTCGGGGCGATGGTTGGCTGCTTCGTGCTCGCGCATGGGCTGCTCATCTGGCTACTGTTGCGCCCGCGTCGCAGCAGCACCGCACCGCTCACGCGAAGTGTCGAGTTGCTTCCACTGCTGCTGCTCACTGCTCTTTACATCGCGATGGCCATATCGGCAGAGCGGGTATGGGCGCATGAGCGCTTTGAGGGCGCGGCGCCGGCAGCACTGCGCGTGGAGGTTGTCGGCCAGCAGTTCCAGTGGTACTTCCACTACCCGGGCGCCGATGCGACTTACGGCACCAGCCAGCCGCAACTGGTAAACGCCGCGCTGGGAAACCCGCTAGGGCTCGATCCTGAAGACAGCCACGGCGCGGACGACATCGTCGCCAGCGAACTGGTGCTGCCCATCGGCCGTGAGGTCGATCTGCAGCTTCGCTCACTCGACGTGATCCATGGATTCTTCCTTCCCGATATGCGGCTGAAGCAGAATGCAGTCCCCGGCCAGTCGCTGCACGTGCACTTCACACCAGTGCACGAAGGCGTCTATCCAGTGCTGTGCTCGCAGCTCTGCGGCCTGGGTCATGCGCGTATGCAGGCGCGGTTGCGCGTGGTCTCTGCCTCTGCATATCAGGGATGGCTCGCATCCCGCGCTCCCCACCACGCGGAGGTGGCTGCACAATGAGCGAAGCGCACACGGTTCCGGGCAGCAGTCGGTCGCGCGTGGCCCGCATCTTTGCCAGCCTTTTCACCACAGACCATCGCACCCTCGGCATCCGCTATCTGCTGCTGTCCCTGATCGCAGTAGCCGCCGGCACGCTGCTCTCGCTGGCCATGCGGATCCAGCTTGCGTGGCCGGGGATTCCCTTCCCGCGGCACGGACCAATGCTTCCGGAGGAGTACCTCTCGCTGGTCACGATGCACGGCACCCTGATGGTGTTCTTCGTGCTGACCACTGCGCCGCAAAGCGGCTTCGCCAGTCTGGTGCTGCCGGCACAGATCGGCGCGCGGCGCATGGCGCTGCCCTGGTTGAACGCTGCTGGTTTCTGGATCGTCGCGCTCGCGCTCGTGGTCCTGCTCTCTGCTTTCCTGCTGCCTGCAGGCGGACCCATCTCTGGCTGGACCAGCTACCCGCCACTCAGTGCCGTGCCTGCAGCCGGCCCGGGTCAGGGCGCGGGCATGGATGTGTGGCTGGTGTCGATTGGACTGTTCTGTATCGGCTCTTGGCTGAGTGCGGTAAACATGCTGGCCACCATCGTCGGCGAGCGCGTCCGCGGGATGACGCTGGGCCGCATGCCCCTCACGGTGTGGTCCTGGATGGTCTCTTCGCTGCTCATCCTGCTGGCCTTCACGGTGCTGTTTGCGGCGCTGGTATTGCTGCTGTGCGACCGTCACATCGGTACAGCGTTCTTCATTCCGCGCGGCGACCTGGTCAGCGGGCAGATCGTCGGCCACGGCGACGGCTCGCCGCTCCTGTGGCTGCACCTGTTCTGGTTCTTCGGCCATCCGGAGGTGTACATCGCCATCCTGCCGGCGATGGGGCTGGTCAGTGGGTTGGTAGCAAACTTCAGCCGCCGTACGATCGTCGGCTACCCGCTGATGGCCGCGACGACTGTCCTCATCGGACTGCTGGGCTTCCTGGTCTGGGGACACCACATGTTCGTCAGCGGCATGAATCCTTATGCCGGCAACGCCTTTGCGCTCACCACCATGGCCATCGCTGTACCCAGCACGGCAAAAGTCTTTAGCTGGCTGGGCACGCTATGGGGTGGCGGCCTGCATCGCACCACGCCCATGCTCTTCGCACTGGGCTTCATCTCCTTCTTCATCGCAGGCGGCGTCACCGGCCCCATCCTTGCGCTGCCGGCGCTCGATGCCTACCTGCACAACACCTTCTTCGTAGTCGGCCACTTTCACCTCATCATGGCCATGGCGGGCGGGTTCGCCATCTTCGCCGGCGTGTACTACTGGTTTCCGCTGATGACTGGGCGGCTGATGAACGAGCGGCTGGGGCGCTGGCACTTCTGGCTCAGCCTCGTCGCCGCCTATGGAACCTTCCTGCCCATGCATCTGGAGGGACTGGCTGGCCGGCCGCGCCACTACTATCAGCTGACCGGGTCCACCTCCTCGCTGGCCTCCCTGATGCCTATGGAGCGTGGCGTAACCTGGGCGGCCTTTGTGCTGGGCACGGCGCAGTTGATCTTCCTGGCAAACCTGTGCTGGAGCAGCCGGCATGGCCGGCCAGCGGGCGAAAACCCCTGGCAGGCGACCACGCTGGAGTGGGCGGCAGCAACGCCGTCAGAGATCTTCCGTGGACCCTACGAATATGGCGCAGCAGCGCATGACCAGGCCCAGAACGGAGCGCATAAACAGGATTTCACATCCCAGTGGGAGAGCCTTCGGGAACAGGAGTAATCTGATCAAACGGAGTCTGCCATGCCCGCTACCTTTACCCGGTCCGTAGTCGATAGCGATCGCAAACGGAAAGACCCAGGATTTGGCGGCCGGCCTCCACTCGATCGACGTCCCACGGGCGGCGGGGGTGGCGATGAGAACTGGGAGAACCACAGTCGCGGCCGTGGCCCGCGTGCCCTGCTGATCCGCTATCGGCTGGGAGTCTTCTCTGCCCTGGCTGGCGACCTGATGTTCTTCATGGCGCTGGTCACCGCCTTCTTCTTTCGCCAGTCCTCTGGTCACTTCGATCCGCATGGCGCCTATCAACTGGATTGGCGCGCCCTGGCGATGCCGCCCATCCTCTACATCAACACTGCCATCCTGCTGCTCAGCTCGCTCACCATGGAGATTGCCCGCCGCCAACTCTTCCGCGAGGTGGATGTGATGGAGGAATGGCTCGGCCTGGGCCGTCCCGTAGCGCGTCGCGTTACCCCTTGGCTCATGGCAACCGCCATCCTGGGTGTGGCTTTTCTAATAGGCCAATGGATGGCCTGGAGCGATCTCGCGCAGCAGGGTCTGTTCTTCGCCTCGAACCCCAGCAGCCACTTCTTTTACCTGATCACCGGCGCACACGGCGCCCACCTGGTGCTGGGCGTTTTGGGAATCTTTGCCGCGCTGGCATCGCTCACACTGCTGCGCCGCCTTGAGTTGCGACAGATTTTCGTCGATTGCATGGCGTGGTACTGGCACTCCATGGGCCTCTTCTGGATCTTCCTCTTTGGCATGCTTGTCTTCTGTCAGTAGGCCCGCTACGAAGTATTCGATGCGTTGCCTGCTTTGCGCACTACTGCTAGTGCTAGCGACGACCTTCGCCCACGCGCAAGGCTGCAGCATGTGCCGCGACACCACCGCAGGCTCTGCGCCCCAAGTCCGCGCCGGCCTGCGCCGCGCCATTCCCGTGCTCGCAGTTCCAGCTATGCTGCTCTTCCTGGGTTTCCTGGTGGTAGCCCGCCGCAGTGATAACTGGCGATAGCTGCGATAAGTTGCGGTGCCTCTGTGCTCGCTCTTTCGGTTAGTCTCCGATGGCATCGCATTACGGAGATCTCCATCGGTCCTGTCGCGGTCATTTTGCTAATGACCTTTTTGCAAGTGAGCATGACCACCGATCAGTCTCCACAAGCCGACTCTATCGCATGGGCTGACAATGCCTGGGGTGTGAATCCTCGCGGACACCTCGCAGTCCGTTTCAGGCTTCGAAGTAGCGCATTTGTTCGAGATCGGCGATCAGTCCGGGGCCGGTTGGGCGCCATCCCAGCCTTTCCTGCGTTTGTGCGCTGGAAGCCGTAAGGTCAAGACCGGCGAACATCGCGAGCCAGCCGAAATGGGCTCGCGCCTCCTCCGAAGACAGTGCGACCACCGGCACCTTCAAGCCTCGGCCAATGACTTCAGCGATGTCCCGGACCGGCACTCCCTCTTCAGCGACCGCGTGATATCTGGCGCCCGCTTCCCGCTTCTCCAGCGCCAGCCTGTAGAGTCGGGCAGCATCGAGGACGTGCACCGCCGGCCACCGGTTGAGCCCATCGCCCACATACCCCGAGACGCCCTTCTCGCGAGCCAGCGCGATCGCGTAGGTGATAAGGCCCTGCTTGACCGTGTTGTGGACCTGAGGAAGGCGCACCACCGATACGTTGACGCCACCCGCAGCCACCGAAGCTGCTGCCAATTCCGAAGCGACACGGGGATTCGGGTTGTGGAGATCGACGTGTTCTTCGGTCGCTGGTTGACCTGGCACAGCGTTCCCCATTCCAGTCCCGGAAGTGACAATCATGGGGCGGTCTGATCCGGTGAGCGCGGCGCCGAGAGCCTCAATGGCGCGCCTGTCCTTCTCGCAATTCGCCACGAAGTTCAAGAAGTCGTGGTCGAAGGCGCAATGAATCACGCCGTCCGACTTGGCCGCCCCGCTACGCAGACTCTCCAGGTCTTCAAGCTCCCCTCGATGCACCTCGGCGCCGGCGGCGATGAGAGACTCGGCTCCAGCATCCGACCGCGTCAGTCCGAGTGCCTGATAGCCAGCGTTGATGAGTTCCGGAACAATAGCTGACCCGATAAAACCTGTTGCGCCGGTGACAAAAACACGCATAAGACTTCCTCACTTCGTGAACTTGGGCGCATTCGCGCCCTGTAAGAGCAAGATGAGGCACGAGGGCGATACGATCTATGCTGCGAGTCCGTAATACTGGCTCAATCGTCCGGAGGCGTGATGGATCCACTCTCTGAGGTGCTGTCACTGCTCAAACTACACACGTATATGGCTGGTGGTTTCGACTGGGCTGGGGAATGGTCCATTCAGTTCGGCAGCCACGAAGGCATCAAGTGCTACGCCCTGGTCTCCGGCCAGTGCTGGCTGGTCGTCGACGGCGTTCCCGACCCGGTCCGTCTGCAGACGGGGGACTGCTTTCTGCTGCCTCGCGGGCTGCCTTTCCGGCTCGCAAGCGACCTCAATCTAACTCCTGTCGATGCCCATACGGTGTTTCGAACCCCGCTGAACGGCGGCATCAGAACGTGGAACGGAGGCGGTGACTTTTTTGGTGTCGGCGGACACTTCGCGTTTACGGGCAGTCATGCCCGCATCCTGTTAGGGGAGCTGCCGCCCATCGTGCATATCCGCTCCGAACCGGACAAGGCAGAGCTGCGTTGGGCCTTGGAGCGGATGAGGCAGGAATTGCGGGAGCTACGGCCCGGGGCCTCTTTGGTGGCACAGCAACTGGCAACCATGCTGCTGATTCAGGCGCTGCGGCTGCATCTGGCGGAGGAGCTAAGTGGCAGGGCCGGGTGGCTCTTCGCACTGGTAGATCCCCAGATGAAAGCGGCGATCACCTCGATGCACGACGATCCTGCCCATCGCTGGACGTTGAACAAGTTGGCGGAGCGTTCGGGCATGTCGCGATCGATCTTTGCCCTGAAGTTCAAAGCGACGGTGGGGACATCGCCCATGGAATACCTGACGCGTTGGCGAATGATGCTGGCTGGGGACAGGCTGAAGAATACCGGCGATTCTGTTTCCATGATCGCTCTGTCTCTGGGTTACGAATCTGAAAGCGCCTTCAGCAAGGCTTTCAAGAGGGTGATGGATCATTCACCACGGCAATATAGCCGTGGCCGCACAGCGAGTTCAGCTTATCGAGCCCCTGAAGAAGATGCCTTCGCTGAGCGGCACGAACTCGTTGCTGGCTGAGCGCCGCCACTCGCCGATTGCTGCTCACGTACGTCCCTGCCCTCCAGCTTCTCGCGAGGAGTGTTCATAGACTAAGGAAAAGCCGGCTTGTCCGTATTCGTCCGTAATCGCCAAAGGGAGATCATCATGATTATTGTTACAGGGGCCACGGGAAAGCTGGGCCACGACATCGTTGAACAGCTTCTCAAGAAAGTATCTGTTACAGAGCTTGGCGTAAGCGTTCGTGACCCTGAAAAGGCGAACGCAATCGCTGCACGTGGTGTTCGCGTGCGCCCTGGGGATTTTGAGGAGCCTGCAGGTCTACGCCACGCCTTTGCGGGGGCATCGCAAGTCCTGATCATATCCAGCAACAGCAGCGGTGAGGCCGCGGTGGAGCATCACCGCGCCGCCATCGAAGCAGCCAAGGCAGCCGGTGCTCAGCGAATCTTGTATACCAGCCACATGGGCGCGAGCCCTACCAGCGCATTTAAGCCGATGGTTGACCATGCTGCCACCGAAGCCTTGCTCGAGTGTTCGGGGATCGCATTCACCTCGCTGCGCAACGGGTTCTACGCGTCCTCGGGTCTTATGCTGATGGGCCAGGCGCTGGAGACCAGGAAGATTTTCGCACCGGAGGACGGCCCGGTCTCCTGGACCTCCCATGCCGACCTGGCTGAAGCGGCCGTCATCGCGCTGACTGACGAGAAACGCCTCCATGGGATAACCCCACCCCTGACGGCAACCGAGGCACTTGATCTTGACGGGATCGCCGCGATCGCGTCGGAGCTCACAGGTCGACAGATCATGCGGGTCAGGGTGACGGACGAACAGTACCGCGAAAGCCTCGTCTCTCGTCACGTGCCCATAGCGATGGCGGACATGCTTTTGGGTTTATTCGCGGCTAGCCGCAATGGCGAGTTCGCAGCGGTCGATCCCACCCTGGAGCGCCTGCTCAGACGCAAGCCGATGTCGATACGCGACGTGCTGGCGTCAACCCTTTCGAGCGAAAAGCAGAGCTAGCCGCACAGCGACAGCGTGAAGCTCCGGAGAGCATTGATCGGGAGAAACGGATGCTCGCGGAACAGGTGCAGCAGGGGATCTCGCCGTCGGGCAGGCACTCGAACTTCTATCATGAAGATGCATTGGTAACGTCAAACGCGCTTCTCGCCGGCGACGGATCGCTCCCACAAGACGACTTGCCGGTACTTATCGGAGGTCGATGAGTGCATTGGCGATTGGCGCCATGTGAGACTGGTGTTCCAGTCGAGAACCGCTTAAAAACCGTTAAGTGTCCGACATGCCCAGACGTTTGGCTGCTGCGAAGGCGTGGTAATCTTCCGTCCATGCAATTCCTTAAGATAGTTTGTCTCCTTGCAGCATGCGCTGGGCCAGCAGTGGCCCAGACGGAGGAGCCAGGAGTCTTTCATGACACCGCTACTGGATTGACAATGCGCTTTCCTGTCGAGCTTGTCGTCAGCGATGCGCAGAAGGCTATCGACGAGGGGCATGTCGCCGTGTATGGCTCCATGCAGATACAGGCGAAGGAGCATGAGCTTGCAAGCCGCTGCATGAAACCAATCCTGCTTGCAGAGCTTCCCGACGGATCGCAGCGTGTGTCGTCTAGTGCGAGCGCAGCAACTCTGCTCCTATTCGACTTCATCGCCAGCAAGGAATGCAAGGCCGGCTTCAAGTACAAGGGCGACGAAGCGGTAGCTGGAGGCATCGCTCAGACAGCGATCCAGATTCCCGGATCGACGCCTCTTAGCCCGCCGCTCTGGTTCGATCTCGGCAAGCAGAAGCTTCACATCACATTTGCAGCTTTCGGACCCCTTAATACGTCACCCGATCAGCCCCATGCACTGATTGCAACTGCAGCGATGCTGTATCACGGACACATACTTGGATGGATGATGTCTGCGGTCCAGTTGAACACCTTCAATGATCTCACAAAGACTTCGATCGAGTTGGACGATGGAAAGGTCTATCAACTAGTTCCGTTTAACCTAGACGACAATCTGAAGCTCCCAATTAACATTGTGAAGTAAGGAGCGTTGCGGAACTGCCATTTCAGATGTCCGTGTAGTCGGAATACCGGACAAATGGATTTCAGCTGTCAACTGGTGAGAACAGGCCAATGCACTCATCCAGACACCTCGCCCCGAATTTAGATGGCGATTGGTGGGTTACTACCTGTCAACGTGCTTAACACCACGTATCAATGCAGCGTTGAAGTCAAACCTACCAATTTTGCGTCCAGCAATATGGCGACTGATTTTCGGCTGCTGGGATTCGTCCCCGAACCAGGGACCAAGCCCAGCCATTCTCATAACAACGCCGCCTCCATCGCATCGCAAGCCGTTTGCAGCGGTGTCTCCTTGCGCATGCGCGCAGCGATATTCGCTGCGCGACTCTGAATCCTCGCATCGCTCAACAGGCGCTTGATCGCGGTGGCCGCGGACTCGGCCGAGTAATTGGTACGCGCGATCGTAAGCCCTGCGCCCATCCGCTGTATCCGTGCGCCGTTGTCGGGCTGGTCCCAGCCGTAGGGCACGATCAGTTGCGGCCGTCCCGCCAGCATCGCCGCACCCGTGGTGCCCGAGCCACCCTGATGCACGATCACCGCGGCGTGCGGAAAGATCTCGGCATAGGGGGCATCGCGCATGGTCAGGATGTTGGGTATTGCAGTCGCAAAGTCTTCCGGAGCGCCGAGCAGCACCGCCCGCCTGTTCAGCTGGTGTGCCGCCTCTGCGCTTGCCGCGTAGAAGTTGCCAGGATGATTGACTGCTGTCGAACCCAGGGTGAAGACGATGGGTGCAGTTCCGGCAGCGAGGAACTCGCGCAGAGCAGAGGATGCTTCCTCATCGCTAGTCGCGTGTTCATACATTACAAAGCCGGGCTGGGTGATACTCGCCGGCCAATCTGGCTGCGGCTGCGCAAAACAAGTCGAGAAGAGTGCGAGGTTCAGGCGCGGAGAGAACTTGTCGTGCTGGATGGGATTGCGTCCCGGCCCGACTCCTATCTCCTTGCGCAGCGTCCGCACCGGCTTCCACCAGTGGCGTGTCATGCGCAAGCCGAGGCTGACCACTGCGCGCTGCAGCGATGGACTGGCGCGTCGCAGACGTATGAGCCATGGCACGTTGACCAGCACCGAGGGGTCATGCGCTGACAAGAAGGAGCACGGCGAGAGAATGATCGATGCCCAGCGCAAATCCGTTTTCTCTGCGACCAGCGGAGCCGCGAAGACCATCTCACCAGCGATCAGCAGGTCGACATCGGCGGCAGCGGCGGACAAGTCCGCATACATGTCTTTCAGGTGAGGCAGTACCAATCGGCGAAACAGCACCTCGGGTCCCGTCCTGAGGTCTTCGCACTGTGCGATCAGCGCCTGGTCCGTCGGGTCCCAGGCGGGCCGCATGGGATGAAAGCCGAGGCCGGCTTCCGTCACTTTTGCGCGGTAGAACTCTGTCGTGGCGATGGTGACGCGGTGCCCGCGGCGTTGCAGTTCCACACCAAGCGCTATGCAGGGATGGAGGTCTCCCAGCGACCCGATGGTGGCAAAAAGGATACGGCGGTGCGGGATGGCCGCGGTCACTGCGATCTCATCAGGCATCGAGCATCGCGCGGCTTAATGTGCGGCTCAATGTGCGGCTCAACGCGCCGTCTCGACAAAGTGATCCTTGGCCTCGACAGTGAACTCCAGCGCCTTCGGATCGGCGATCTTGTACATGGTGCCTTCTGCCTGCTTGCCGTGTATATCAATGACGACGTAATGGAAGACGGGAAAACCTGGATCCTTGTACTGGTCCTGCGGCCCGCGGAGGAACACCGGATAGGGGTTTGCGCCGCCTCCGCCGCTGATGATGTGCGTGATGCCATTCAACTCGAAGCGCTCATAATTGTGGATGTGCCCATAGACAGCGATGAACTTCTGCCGCGCCGTCAGCGCACGCGCCTCGATATAGCGGCGCATCGCAATGCCTTCGGGCGAAGGGATATTGGCGATGAACTCACTCTGCGTATCGGCGATGAGCGGCACATGCATCTGGAAGAAGACGAAGTCTACCTGCGCTGGCACATGGTCGAGTTGTTCGCGCAGCCAGTTGGCCTGATGGCCGCTTGGCCACATCGGCTCGGTGGAGTTGAGCGTAATGAGCAGTACATTGCCCATCAGCACGGAGTAGAAGCCGTTCCCTTCTACCTGCGGAAACTTGATAGTGAAATTGTGCTGACCGGCGGGCGCATCCGTGAGTAGCTCATGATTTCCGTAAGCGGGGTACACATGCCCCGGGCCGTGCATCCAGGACGCGGCCTCCTCTTCAAAGACCTGCCAATCCTTCAGATCGCTGCCGTGGAATGGAATGTCCCCGGTAATCAGCAGTACGTCGGCATGCTCGGTGCCCACCTTCGCGGCCAGCCATTTTCGCGCGCGCGGGTCAGTAACCCTGGTGTTGGACGGGTCTGTGAAGCGCATGTCCCCATAGACCAGGATGCGCAGAGGCTGCTGCGTCTGAATCTCTGGCAGCACGAAGGTTGGCCGATCGGGATGCTCAAGCGCGCTCTGTGCGGCAGACGGGAGGCTGGCCAGGAGCAGGCTGATGCCAGCGATCGCCAGCCGGAGCAGCGACGACGTGCGGCGCGCCCTCACCAGCCGCCACCTACGAACTGCACTATCTCAAAGCGGTCGCCCTCGCGTACGGCTGCAGAACCCCAGTCCGGCCGGCGGACAATCTCGCCATTCTGCTCGACCGCAATGCGATCCGGCTTCATGTCGAGCGTCTGGATCAAACTGTCTACCGTCGCTGCGTGCGGCTCCAGCGCGACCTCGCGCGGCTGGCCATTCAGAACGATCTGCATCTCTGGAGGGTACCAGCGGCGCCTGCCTGTCACGTGGCCAGACGACGACGCTCGGGCTACCGGACAACGCGCAGCAGGCGCCGGCGCAGCCGCTCACCCAGCGACAGCATGACCGGACAGGAGTAGTAGACCTCGCGGTTGGCTGCCATCAGCAACTGCATGGCTTCGACCCGCGGATCGTGCGCGGTCATGGAAGGAGTCGTTCCGGCCTCGGGCACATATTCATCCGCCAGGTACTCAATGGCATGGCCCAGAACTCCGAGCGCGAAGCCCGCGCTTGCGGTGATCTTCCTGCGTGCGGAGCGCGAACCAGCCCCCGTTTGCAGTGCGTGGAGGGGCGTGCGTACCACTTGCGGCTGGCGAGGAGACGGTGACTGCGTTTCAGGGGTGACGGGGGGAGCGGCTTCCAGCTTTCGCAGTGCGGGGGATGCTGCCATGTGGCCCTCCAACGGGATGGTTCGTCATGGACCATATCGGCAGCCGCACAGCGCTAGCAAGATCCTATCTTCTTTTTTTATTCGCCCCGATCCAGTATGGAACGCCGCCACCAAATCGGAAAGGCTGTCTCTCCGAGGGAGAGCGATTCCAGACTTGATGGCGTAACACAAAACGGACAGCTTCATGCAGACAGTCTGGCCGATGGAGATAGCTGGCATCCCGTTCAATCCATTCCCCGCCGGCTCCGGCTCGACATGTTTGATGAGCGACTTCCGTAGCAAACAAGCCACTTTCCCTCCCCTGCTTGACGGCGCCACCACCCCACCCTAATCTCGAAGAAGACGCCGCGCGGTTGCAGGGTACGGCTTCCTTCCAAAGGACCGCATGCAGACAGAGCACTACTTCTGGAACTATCTTCCCTTGCTGTTGCAGATCTTGATTGCTGTGGGGATGGGCGGCGGCATGGTGGTGGGCTCCTTCTTTATCGGGCGGCATCGCCGTACGCGAGCCAAGCTCGCCACCTACGAGTGCGGCATCATCTCGGAAGGCGATGCGCGCGGACGCTTCTCGGTCCGCTTCTACATGGTCGCCATGCTGTTCATCCTGTTCGATGTTGAGGCAGTCTTCATGCTGCCCTGGGCGGTCATCTATCGTCGCCTGCCGGCCATCACTGGCTCGCGCTACTTTGGCTTCTGGGAGATGGTGGTCTACCTCGGCTTTGTGGTGGTGGGCTTTATCTACATCCTGAAGAAGGGCGTGCTCGACTGGGCCGCCGACCGGGGAGACCTCTAACCCATGCTGGGCAGCGACCTCTATGACAAGGCTGCCGTGCTGGCCGAGCACGGGACCAATCCGGCTGTCGCGGCCATCCAGGCAGCGCTGCCCGAGGCGCTGCTCGATGCCAAATTCGACCGCGGCGAACTGACGCTGAAGATCGCTCGTGACCACATCCGCGCCGTAGCAGCGATGGCGCAGCAGGCCGGCTACAACTTCCTGGAAGACGTCACCTGTGTGGACTACTATCCGGCAGAACCGCGCTTCCAGGTGATCTATCACATCGTCTCGCACACTTTGAAGGCGCGCCTGCGTCTGGCCGCGCCGGTGGAAAGCGCTGACCAGGAGATTGCGAGCATCACGCCAGTATGGCCATCGGCGAACTTCTATGAGCGGGAAGTCTTCGATCTGTTCGGCGTGCGCTTCGGCGGACACCCTAACCTGCGCCGCATCATGATGCCCGACGAGTGGGAGGGCCACCCGCTGCGCAAGGACTACCCGGTGGAGGGCTACCGCTGATGCCGACGACCCCTGATACCAGAGAATTGGATACGAGAGAACAGGACACCAGCGAAGCCGGCGAAACGTCAGCAGTGACCACCCACGCCGGGCACGAATCCACCGACCAGCCCACGCGGGTGATGCCGGACGCCGCCAACTTCACCATCGATCCGCTGATCCAGCCACGCATGGAAGAGGGCGCGCGCGACCGCACCATGGTGTTGAACATGGGCCCGCAGCACCCATCTACGCATGGCGTGCTGCGCCTGGTGCTGGAGATTGACGGCGAGATCGTGCTGCGCGTTGTCCCCGATATCGGCTTTCTGCACACTGGCATTGAGAAGACTTGCGAAGCGAAGTTCTACCAGCAGGTAGTTCCGCTGACCGATCGCATCGACTACCTGAGCCCGATGTCGAACAACCTCTGCTACTGCCTGGCGGTCGAGAAGTTGTTGCAAATGGAGATGCCGCCGCGTGCGCAGTATCTGCGCGTTCTGCTCAACGAGCTGACGCGGCTGCAGTCACACCTGGTCTGGCTGGGCACGCATGCCATGGACATCGGCGCGCTCACCGTCTTCCTCTACTGCTTCCGCGAGCGCGAAGAGTTGCTCAAGATCTTCGAGCATGTCTCCGGTCAGCGCATGATGACCTCCTACTTCCGCGTGGGCGGCGTGGCCATGGAGCCGCCCGTCGACTTCTACGAACGAGTGCAAAATCTCCTCAACATCATGCCGTCGAAGATCGACGAGTATCAGAACCTGCTGACCGGCAATCCCATCTGGATCAGCCGCACCAAGGGCGTCGGCTACCTGTCGCCGGCGGATGCCATTGCGCTCGGCGTTACCGGCCCGCCGCTGCGCGCTAGCGGCGTGGACTGGGACCTGCGGCGCGACATGCCCTACTCCGGCTACGAGAAGTTCCAGTTCAAGGTGCCCGTCTCCAACGATGGCGATGTGTGGGCTCGCTACATCGTGCGTATGGAAGAGATGCGAGAGTCGATCAAGATCTGTCAGCAGGCGCTGGACGGCATGCCCGAAGGGCCGCTGAAGGCGGACTCGCCGAAGGTGGTGCTGCCCGACCGCGAGGTGATGAAGACGCAGATGGAGGCGCTCATCTACCACTTCAAGATCGTGACCGAGGGCTTTGCCGTCCCAGCAGGCGAGGTCTATCAGGCCATCGAATCGCCACGCGGGGAGATGGGCTACTACATCGTCTCCGACGGCACGGCGAAACCCTATCGCGTACACATGCGCAATCCTTCCTACGCCACGCTGCAGGCAGTCAACGCGATGTGCGCGGGCAAGTTGCTGGCCGATGTGGTCGCCGTGATTGGCTCCATCGACATTGTGCTGGGGGAGATCGACCGATGAGCGCGACTTTGGGCACTGCAGTGAGCACTGCAGCCCAGGCGGATCGCGCGACCGCACGCGAGCTGTGGAGTTCCTTCGTCTCGCTGGTGCGCAGCTACACAGCAGCGCATGGGCTGAACGGAACGCGACAGGCAGTCCTCGAAGTGAGTGAAGGCCTCCTGCTGGTGCGTGTGGGCGAACGCCTGTTGACCATCCGCTTCGATGGCGAGCATGGCAGCTTCGCACGCGAGAGTGGTCCGGCGACGGACTTCACCCTGGATGAACACGGCAGATTAGTGATCGCGGGAGAAGCCGAAGAGATGGACATGGTGGCAGAGCGGCTGGCGCGGGAGATCATGCGATGAGCCTAAAAACGAACCCCGAGATGAATCCAGCAACAAACACAGTCTTTTCTCCAGACCTGGCGGCGCGCTTCGACAAGCTGGTCACGCTCTATCCGCTGCGCCGCTCTGCGCTCATCCCCATGCTGCTCTACGCGCAGGATGAAGTTGGGGCGGTCAACGACCAGGTCATTGCGGAGATTGCGCTGCGCATCGGCATCACGGAGCTCGATGTTCGCAATGTGATCAGCTACTACTCCCTGCTGCATACCAAGCCGCACGGCAGGTTCCACGTGCAGGTGTGCACTAACATCTCCTGCATGCTGCGCGGCGGCAATGAGATGCTGGCGCACTGCAAGGACCGGCTGGGCATCGGCCACAAGGAGACCACCTCCGACGGTCTGTTCTCGCTCGAAGAGGTGGAGTGTATCGGCGCCTGCTGCTGGGCTCCCGCGGTGCAGGTGAACTACGACTTTCACGACAACCTGACGCCGGAGAAGATGGACGCCGTGCTTGAAAGCTATCGCCAGAAAGAGAGCGGCCGCTAACCATGCCAGAGCTCGTCTCGCATCCCGAGGAAGTCAAGGTCATCTCCCGCCGCTTTGGCATGGGCGCCGCGGACATCGACCGCTACATGGCGCTGGGCGGCTACGCGTCCCTCCGCAAGGCCGTCGACATGGGTCCGGAGTGGGTACTCAATGAGATGAAGGCCTCTGGGCTGCGCGGCCGCGGCGGCGCCGGCTTCCCCACCGGCATGAAGTGGTCCTTCGTGCCCAAGCAGAGCGCGAAGCCGAAATACGTACTGGTGAATGGCGACGAGAGCGAGCCCGGCACCTGCAAAGACCACCTGATCTTCCGCGAGGATCCGCACTCGGTGATCGAAGGCACCATGATCGCCGGCCTCGCCATCGGCTCGAAGATGGGTTTCATCTACCTGCGCGGCGAGTATCGATACCTGCTCGAAATCACCGAGCGCGCGCTGGCGCAGTGTTATGAGCGCGGCATCCTGGGCAAGAGCATCTTCGGCTCCAGCTTCGCCTTTGACGTGCTCTCGCACACTGGGGCCGGGGCCTATGAAGTCGGTGAAGAGTCGGCGCTGATGGAGTCGCTTGAAGGCAAGCGCGGCGTGCCCCGCATCAAGCCCCCGTTCCCTGCTGTGGTCGGCCTCTACGGCGGCCCTACTGTCATCAACAATGCGGAGACCATTGCGAGCGTCCCGTTCATCCTGGAGATGGGCGGCGCGGAGTACGCGAAGATCGGCACCGAACGCAATGGCGGCACGCGCCTGTTCAGTATCAGCGGCCACGTCAACCGCCCGGGCGTCTACGAGCTGCCCATGGGCTACAACCTGAAGAAGATGATCTATGAGGTTGCAGGCGGAATTCCCGGTGGTAAGGCGCTGAAGGCGGTGGTGCCCGGCGGCGCTTCCTGCCCCATCCTGCGCGCGGATGAGATCGATGTCGGCATGGACTTCGACCAGATGGGCAAGGCCGGCACCATGCTGGGCTCGGCGGGCGTCGTCGTGCTCGATGAGACGGTCTCGATCGTCGAGTTCGCTCTGCGGACGATCAAGTTCTACCAACATGAGAGTTGCGGCTGGTGCATTCCCTGCCGCGAGGGCACGGACTGGCTGAAAAAGACGATGACCCGCTTCTATGAGGGCTACGGGACAGTGAAGGATATCGACAACATGCGCTATCTGGCGGAGAACATGCTGGGCCGCACCTTCTGTCCGCTGGGTGACGCCGCCGCGATGCCGATGATCGGCTTCTTCACGAAGTTCCGCGGCGAGTTTGAGGAGTACATCCAGAAGAACCCGGCGGCGCCGGAGACGCAGGCGCTGGTCGAGCTCGTAGGCGCTTGAAGTATCGCGAATTGATCAGACTTCTTGAGAAAGACGGCTGGGGCTGGGCTCGCAGCACGGGAAGTCACCGGCACTACCATCATCCATACAAACCTGGAACCGTCACGGTAGCTGGAATCGGAAACCTCGACATACCGAAGGGCACGCTAAACGCTATGCTGAAGCAAGCGGGGTTGAAGAAGGAATGAAGTACACCGTCATTTATGAGAGATCGGCGAACGGTTACGGAGCGTACGTTCCGGACCTTCCTGGTCTCGGCGTCGTGGCGCCCACACTCGAGGAGACGCGAAAGCTGATTCTCGAAGGCATTCCGGCCCATATACGCGCGATGCGCGAGCACGGAGAAGCCATCCCCGAGCCCATCTCCTCAGCAGAAGAGGTCGAGGTTTCTGCGCATGCTTAACGCACACATGGTTTCCTTCCGCGGGTGAAAGCGCGCGAGGCAATTAAGATGTTGGAGGAAGATGGCTGGCAGTTGCACTCGACGCGTGGCAGCCATATGCAGTTCACGCACCCCGCGAAACCTGGACGAGTGACGGTTCCCTTCCACGGGAATCGCGACTTGGCAAAGAGCGTCGTGGCAAGCATTCGCAGGCAGGCAGGCCTCAAGTGACGCAACGTTATCTGGTGGTCTTTGAAAAGTCGCCGCTGAATTACAGCAGCTTCGCGCCGGATGTTTTGGGCTGTGTCTCCGCGGGAGACACGCTGGATGAGGCGCGGAGCAACATGGCTGAGGCGCTACGCTTCCACTTCGATGGAATGCTCGAAGATGGCGACCAAATTCCCGAAGCAGTGACAACTGCTTACGACTTTGCAGAAGAAGATCCCGAGCACGGTGTGGAGCACTGCGTCGTCGAATGGCTGGCAATCGAGCTACCCGTGCCGCCAGCCGAGCTAGCCGCACGACCTGGCCGCAGGCACGGAGACGAGAGAGTTCATGGCTGACGTAAGCTTCACCGTTGATGGCAAGGCACTCACCGCCCCCGCAGGCACGCTGCTGATTGAGGCCTGCCGCGCCGCGGGCATTGAGATTCCTGCCTTCTGCTACTACCCCGGGCTGTCACTGCAGGCGGCCTGCCGCATGTGCGTGGTCCGCATTGAGAAAATGCCCAAGCTGCAGACCGCCTGCACGACACCGGTCACTGCGGGCATGATCGTCCAGACCGAGACGCCAGAGATCGCCCAGGCACGCAAGGCGACCATCGAGATGCTGCTGGGCAATCATCCGCTCGATTGTCCCGTCTGCGATGCCGGTGGCGAGTGCGAGTTGCAGGACATGACATTCAAGTACGGCGCTGCCACCTCGCAGTATGTCGAGATCAAGCAGCACCGCGAGGAGCAGCAGTGGTCGCCCGTGGTCTTCTTTGACCGCCCGCGCTGCATCCTGTGCTATCGCTGCATCCGCATGTGCGGCGAGGGTATGGACGTGTGGGCGCTGGGCGTGCAGAACCGCGGCGTCTCCAGCGTGATCGCGCCCAATCGCCAGGATCATTTGGACTGCGAAGAGTGCGGCATGTGTATCGATGCCTGCCCGGTGGGCGCGCTCACCTCCGGCACCTACCGCTACAAGACGCGCCCGTGGGAGATGAACCACGTCGCCACCGTCTGCACCCATTGTGGCGATGGCTGCAAGACCACGCTCGGTGTGCGCCGCGCCGATGAGGGCTCGGAGATCGTGCGCGGCGACAACCGCGACAAGAGCGGCATCAACGAAGACTTCCTCTGTATTAAGGGCCGGTACGCCTTCGACTTTGCCAATCACGCGGAACGGCTGACCAAGCCGCTGGTACGCCAGCCCGATGGCTCACTCGCCACCGCGACCTGGGAGCATGCCCTGACCGTGGCAGCCAACAAGCTGCGGGAGGTGCGTGACACCCGTGGCCCGCAGGCGATCGGGGTCATCGGATCGAACCGTACTACCAACGAAGAGAGTTACCTGCTGCAGAAGTTCGCGCGCATGGTGCTGGGCACCAACAACATCGACCATCACCGCACCGCAGACTACGTCAGCTTTGCGCGTGCCCTCTCCGGCAAGGGAGAGCGCGCCGCTTCCCTGCGCGATGCATCGACTGCGCCTGCGATTCTGCTGCTGGGCAACGATCCCACCGAACAGCATCCGGCGCTGGCCTGGGCGCTGCGCACCAATGTGCGGCTGAACCAGGCGCGGCTCTACATCGTGAACGCGAAGGACATCAAACTGCGCCGCCAGGCCAAGGGCTTTCTGCATATTCCGGAGGCTGGCTACGCGGATGCGGTACGCTTCCTCAACTCGCAGGAATCTGCGTTTGCCGGCATCTCGGATGCCGCAGCCTTCCGCGACGCTTTGCGCGCGGAAGATAAGCTGCTGGTGATCTTCGGATCAGAGTTTCGCGGGGCGGATATCGACGCACTGGTCGCCCTGGGACTCTCCCTGCCGGACACCCGCTTTGCCTGCCTCGCGGATTATGCGAACTCCCGCGGCGCAGCAGATATGGGTCTGCTGCCGGATATGCTGCCTGGCTACGTGCCTGTCACCGCTCCCGGCGTCTTCGCTGAGGAGTATCCCCGCCTGCCCCAGACCGCAGGATTGGATCTGGTGGAGATGTTCGATGCAGCGGAGCGTGGCGATCTGGGCGCGCTCTACGTGGTCGGCGCGAATCCGGTCTCGCGCTACAGTGTCGATCCGGCCGCGCTGAAGAACACCTTCCTCATCGTGCAGGACATGTTCCTGACCGAGACTGCGCTGCTGGCCGACGTTATCCTGCCCGCTGCCAACCTCTATGAGAAGGGCGGCACGGTGACCAACAACTACGGCGACCTGCAACTGGTGAAGAAAGCAGGCGACATGGCTGGTGTGCGCAGTGATCTCGAATTGATCGTGCGCCTTGCTGATCGTATGGGCGCCAAGCCGCAGGACCTGGTGCCATTTGGCCGCGGCCTGCGCTCCGATTCTGGTCAGTCGCGTGGTGCGCAGTCAGGCGAGGCAGACCGTCACGCCATCTGGCTCAGCGCGCGTCAGATTGAGCCGAAGGTAAGCCCCTTCGATCCCTACGCCGTGCTGGATGAGATCGCGCGCCTGGTTCCCGGCTATGATGTTGATCGGCTGCACCTAACCACCGGCAATGATGTGCCGACCAGGCTGGTTTCGATCGATGCCGCGACAACGCCCCGTCGCGATCTCGTCTTGCCTGCCGAAGACGCGCTGTTTACCTCCGGCACGCTGGGCCGTTACAGTGCCAAATTGGCAGAGGTGCACGAAGCGCACCGCGTGCCCGCTACAGAGACCGCAGCCGATTAAAGCAATTTTCCTGATGTTGTAGAGTGCGGAGATACCTTCGGCGTGGCACCTCCTCAAAGAAAGGCCACCATAGCGGTAGCCGGTCCCTATATACCTGCAGGAAAATTGCTTTAGCAGTCGTTCCGCCGAGTGAGACGAAAGAGAGCCTGAGTGCATCCGCTGCTGATATTTTTCCTGCTGAGCCTGGTAAAGATCGCTGTTGTGCTGGTGATCCTGCTCACCTGCGTCGCTTATACGGTGCTGCTGGAGCGCAAGGTCGTCGGACGCATTCAGAACCGCTTTGGCCCATCGCGGGTGGGGCCCTTCGGCCTGCTGCAGCCGCTGGCGGACGGGCTGAAGCTCTTCCTCAAGGAAGACATCATGCCCACCTCGGTCTACCGCCCGCTCTACCTGCTGGCCCCGGTGATTGCACTGGCCTGCGCCCTGCTGTCGATCGCGGTCGTCCCCTTCGGCGCCCACATCACCTATCACGGCGTCGATATGTTCGAGATCGCGGATCTGAACATTGGCCTGCTGGTCATCCTGGGCGTCACCTCGGTCGGCGTCTATGGCATCGCGCTCTCCGGCTGGGCTTCGAATAACAAGTACTCGCTGCTCGGCTCTTTGCGTTCCAGTGCCCAGATGGTCAGCTATGAGCTGGCGCTGGGCCTCTCGCTGGTGGGCGTGGTGCTGCGCTCCGGTTCCTTGCGGCTGCGCGACATCGTCGATGTGCAGTCGACCCACGGCATGATCTCCTGGAATGTCTTTGGGGGTTTCCAGTTCGTGGCCTTCTTCATCTACCTGATCGCCGCCTATGCAGAGACCAACCGTGCGCCCTTCGACCTAGTGGAGGCGGAGAGCGAGCTGACCGGCGGCTACCACACCGAGTACAGCTCCATGAAGTTCGCCATGTTCTTCATGGCCGAGTACGCCAACATGATCACCGTCGGCTGCGTGGCCACACTGCTGTTCTTCGGCGGATGGTCAAGCCCCTTCGGCAACCTGCTGCCCACGCCGCACTGGATCGTGCTGCGGGCGCTGCTGCCGGTCTTCTGGTTTGTGCTCAAGGTATTCTTCTTCGTCTTTCTCTACATCTGGGTGCGCGGCACCACGCCCCGCTTTCGCTATGACCAGCTAATGGGCTTTGGCTGGAAGTTCCTGCTGCCGCTTGCTATTGCCAACATCGTGGTGACCAGCCTTATCTTTTCGCGTTGATTTACTATGAAAGCTCTGCAGTATGGAATCGCATCGAAAGTGTCCTTCGCGCGGGTGAAGCAATTCTCCTGCAGGTGTAGACCGTCCAGCGGCTGCTCCTGTGGCCTTTCTTTGAGGAAAGGGCGCGCCGAAATACTCTTCATGGTTTTACAGCATCAGCACAATTGCTTTAGTCGGCTAACGGCATGTACCTAGCACTCTTCTTCATCTTCGGAGCCTTGTGCATTGCCGGCGCGCTGAACCTGCTGCTGCAGCGGCACCCCATCAACAGCGCGCTGTCGCTGATCGTCGTCATGACCTCGCTCGCCGTGCTCTACCTACTGCTGGGCGCGGAGTTCCTGGCCGCAGCGCAGGTCATCGTTTACTCCGGCGCCATCATGGTGCTGTTTACCTTTGTCATCATGCTGCTGAATGCAGGCGAAGAAGAGCGGACCCGCGGCAGCCGCGCCGCTTATCTTGTCGGCTTCCCCGGCGTTGCTGCTCTGCTCGGCCTGCTCACCTTCATCTTCCTTTCTGTAAAAGGCCCGCTGGGCAATACCCGCCTCGGCGATCAACTCGTTACCACCGCAGACCTCAGCCGCGTGCTCTTTCGCGATCTGCTGTTGCCCTTTGAGGTCACCTCCGTCCTGATCCTGATCGCCATCCTGGGTGCAGTCACCCTGGCGCGGAAGGAGTCCTGACGTGGTCGTGCCCATTGCCTACTATCTGGTGCTCTCCGCCATCCTGTTCTCGATCGGTGTCGCGGCCTTCCTGATCAAGCGCAACATCATTACCGTTTTCATGTCGATCGAGCTGATGCTGAACGCGGTGAACCTGACATTCGTCGCCTTCGCACATCAATGGCACCAGGTCAGCGGGCAGATCTTCGTCTTCTTCGTCATGGTGGTGGCAGCGGCAGAGGCCGCAGTGGGCCTGGCTATCATCATTGCGGTCTTCCGCACCCGGAACACGCTGAACGTGGACCAGGTGAACCTGATGAAACTATGAACGGCCTCCATCTGTGGCTCATTCCCGTCCTGCCGTTCGCCGGCTTCCTGCTCAATGGCCTGCTTGGCCATAAGCTGCCCCGGCCGGTGGTGTCCGCAATCGCGCTGCTCTTCACCGCTGCGCCGCTGCTGCTGGTGCTGCGCGCCTACTTCACCTTCTCCGCGCTCTCGCTGCCTTACGTCGAACACCTGGGACCATGGATCGCCACCTCGGCCTTTCACGCCGACTTCGCCTTCGCGCTCGACCAGCTCACCCTGGTCATGCTGCTGGTGGTCACTGGCGTGGGCTTCCTGATTCATCTTTACTCGGTCGGCTACATGGCGCATGAGGAGGGCTACTGGCGCTTCTTCGCCTACCTGAACCTCTTCATGTTCTTCATGCTAACCCTAGTGCTGGCGGAGAACTTCCTGCTGATGTTTGTTGGCTGGGAGGGTGTCGGTCTCGCCTCCTACCTGCTGATCGGCTTCTACTTCCAGAAGCACTCGGCAGCGAACGCAGGCAAGAAAGCATTCATCGTCAATCGCATTGGCGACTTCGGCTTCCTGCTGGCGATGTTCCTCACCATCGTGCACTTCGGCACGCTCAGCTTTACTGAGGTCTTCAGCCAGATCGCGCAGCATCCGGAGTGGCACGGCGGCTTCCTCACTGCCATCGCGCTGCTGCTGGTGCTGGGCGCGACGGGCAAATCTGCGCAGATCCCGCTCTACATCTGGCTGCCGGACGCGATGGAAGGCCCCACGCCGGTCTCTGCCTTGATCCACGCCGCCACCATGGTCACTGCCGGTATCTACATGGTGGTGCGCTCGCATGTCCTGTTTGACCGCGCCCCGCTCGCACTGACCGTCGTCGCCATCATCGGTGCAGCCACCGCCTTCTTTGCCGCAACGGTGGGCATCGTGCAAACCGACATCAAGCGCGTGCTGGCCTACTCCACCATCTCGCAGCTGGGCTACATGTTTCTGGCCTGCGGCGCTGCTGCCTACTCCGCCGCTATCTTCCACCTGGTGACGCACGCCTTCTTCAAGGCGCTACTCTTCCTCGCGGCCGGCTCAGTCATCCATGCGGTGGGCGGCGAGCAAGACATGCGCCTGATGGGCGGGCTGCGGAAATACATTCCGGCCACCTTCTGGACCATGACCATGGGGGTCTTTGCCATCTCCGGCTTTCCGCCCTTTGCCGGCTTCTTCTCGAAGGACGCCATCCTGGCAGAGGTCTTTCGCTCGCCCAACGGCGGCCCGTTGCTGTGGGCAGTTGGCCTGGTGACAGCGGCCATCACTTCGTTCTACATGTTCCGGCTGTGGTACCTCACCTTCTTCGGCAAGCTGCGGCTGCAGCACCACGCCGCACATCATGCGCACATTCCCGTGGTACATCACGAAGAAGAGTACGACCCAGAGGAGGACGCGGCGGATATCTATCAGGCGGCCGCATCCGAGCCTGAAGAGCATCACCATGAAGCGCACGCGGCTGGCATTCATGAGTCGCCCTGGACCATGCTGCTGCCGCTGGTGCTGCTGGCCTTGCTCTCCGTCACAGGCGGATGGATGGGCATTCCCCACGCGTTGGGTGGCAGCGACCGCTTTGCGCGCTTCCTGGACCCGGTGACCCGCGGCATAGGCATGGCTCCTTCGTTCGAGCAGGTGTCCATTGCCATGCGCACCACTGGCGCCATGCCCGCTGCCGAGACTCCGGTGAAGCCGGAAGACCCGCAGACTGAGCGCATGCTGACCGGCTGCTCCGTCCTGGCCGCGCTGCTTGGGCTGCTGCTGGCCGATACCCTCTACCGGCGCAAGCCGCACCTGCCTGCGCGCATGGCGGAGAACTCCCGCGCCATCTATGGGCTGGTGGTGAACAAGTATTGGGTTGATCAGATCTACGGTCTGCTGGTGGTGACACCGCTACTGTTCCTGTCGCGCTATGTTCTGTGGGGCGGCCTTGACCGCGGCGTGATCGGCGGTGGCAATCGCGTCTTGTCTGGCGGCGTGAACGGAGTGGGTTCTGTGCTGCGGCGCATGCAGTCGGGCAACATCCGCTCCTACGCAGGCTGGCTTGCGATTGGCGCTGCCGCCTTGCTGCTACTCTGTTTCTTCGGCTTCGGGGCCCACCTGCACCCAGGACTGCACCTGCAGGAGCTGCGCTAAATGATCGACAACAACATACTCACGTGGATTCTGCTGCTGCCCGCGGTAGGTGCTGTCATCCTGGCGCTGCTGCCATCGCGTGGCAAGCTGGTGCAGAGCTGGGCGCTCATCGTCTCGCTGGCCACCTTCGCGCTTACCCTCCACCTGCCCGCGCACTTCCAGACGGCGCATGCTGGCTTTCAGTTTGAAGTGAACCGCCCCTGGATACTCTCGCCGCCCATCCGGTATCACCTGGGCGTCGATGGCCTCTCCATGTGGCTGGTGGTGCTCGCCGGCTTCCTTGCGCCCATCGGCGTACTTGCCTCCTGGCGCGCCATCGACACGCGCGTCAAGGAGTTTTACTTTCTCTTCCTGCTGCAGCAGACCGCGATGTTCGGCGTCTTTCTGGCGCTTGACCTCATGGTCTACTACGCCTTCTGGGAGCTCTCGCTCGTTCCCATGGCCATCACGATCGCCATGTTCGGCCGCGACCCCGGAACCCGCAACAGCACCCGCGCCGCGACCAAGTTCTTCCTCTACACCTTCATCCCCTCTGCGCTGTTTCTGGTCGGCATCCTGGCGCTCTATGCCCGCACCGGCACCTTCGACCTTCCAGAGCTGAACGCACAGTTTGCGCACAACCCGCTTCTCTTCTCACCTGCCGCGTTGAATTGGATTGCGCTCGCTTTCCTGGTGGCCTTCGCGGTCAAGGTTCCGGTTTTTCCGCTGCATGGCTGGCTGGGCGACGTCTTTAGTGAAGCGCCCACCGCGATGGCGATGATTGTGGCGGGTAAACTCGGCATTTACTCGCTGATCCGTTTTCACCTCGGACTCTTCCCCGTGCAGGCGCGCCAGGTAGCTCCCTGGATGATCGCGCTGGCCGTCATCGGCATCGTCTACGGCGCACTGGTTGCGCTGGTGCAGTCCGATCTCAAGCGTCTGCTGGCCTTTGGCACCATCTCCAGCCTCAGCTTCTGCACCCTGGGTATCTATACCTTCGC
>JBBRLT010000020.1:0-46547 GCA_038231235.1 Terriglobales bacterium | reverse complement strand
TGAGATCGAACGCCTCTTCCGCCGCATGAAAGGCTACCGCCGCATCTTCTCCCGATTCGAGAAACTCGATGTCATCTTCCTCGGCTTCCTCGCTTTCGCCTTCATCGTCGAAGCCCTCAGATAGTGCTAACACGCCCTAAATGATCCGGGCCCCGAAGCAGAGCAAACACCGCGGGAGTCTGCTGAAAGACCTCGAGCAGTCGAGCCTGCGCTCTCTGCTGTTCCGACAGGATGCGGCTGGTCGTCTCTGAGCAGGCGACCAGCGTTCCGCGAATCTTCCCATCGCTATCCCACACGGGGCTGTAGCTATAGGTCCAGTACACGTCTTCGAGCCTGCCGTCGCGGTAGATCGGCAGGAGTTGATCTTCATTCCAGCTTGCCGTACCTTCACGCATTACCGCATTGATCTGCGGACCGATAGCGTCCCATATCTCCGGCCAACACTCGCGGCCTCGTTGTCCCAGCGCACTGGGGTGCTTGTCCGCGCCGAGACTGGGCCGGTAGGCGTCGTTATAGAACTGGATGAGATCATCGCCCCACCAGAGAAACATGGGGTGCCGGGAAGAAAGCAGAGTATTGACGGTGATGAGCAGGGCTACGGGCCACTGTTCGACCGGGCCGAGTGGGGTTTGGTTCCAGTCAAAGGCACGTGTAAGGTCGGCCATCTCCCCCCGGCCCCGGATCGTCTTTCCTGGCGAAGCAAGGCGGTTCGGTAGTTTTGAGATCGCAGCAGGGTCAGCCTTCATGGCGCACCGATTATCGCAGCCCTCCCCGTCAAGTTTTGACGTTGCAGACGGATTATCTGAGCAGGCCGTTGGATGTTCCACAGCCTCGGTGGTTGGGGGAGTCGGCGTCTACTGCAGGTGCCGGGACGCGTCGCGGCCCGCGGGGCTATCGCCCGCGACGCGCACTGCAGCCTGATAGGCTTCGCGCGCCGCACGATCGTCGCTGCGCTCTTCAAGGATGCGGGCATAGCGGTCCAAAGCAGCGGCAGCCAGCGGCGCCGGGAGCCTGCCTTGGTGCGCAGCCGATTCGGCGCGCGGAGCCACATAGGCAAAGTCACTCACCGCCTGATCCTTGCGATGGTAAAAGAAGGGCAGGTGCCAGGTGGTCTCGCCGTGGATGAAGCGGACCTCCAGATTATCCGGCGCCAGCGCAATGGAGCGGTCCAGCTTGGCCAGCCCGTCTGTCGCCAGTTTGTGCTTGTTCCACACCGCCCAGGTGCGCGCTGCTTCCAGCAATTCCAGGCTGCCGCTATAGGCCAGGAGCGTAGGGTCGGAAGGACGCTCGCGTTCGAGCGAAGCGAAGGCCTCTTGCGCACGGGTGCTGGCTTCGCCGTTGCCATCAATGCCTGCGAAGTAATCTGCCCGCGCGGCCGCGAATTGTTGCTGATAGTTCGCGTCGGCATGAAGATTCAGAGCCGTGGCTGCGCTGCCGGCACCCGAAAATCCCATCCATACTGTGCCGGAAATGGCGGCACGCCGAAGATGCCCGCGACCATTAGCCCACATGAAATGCCCGCTCCTTCCAATTGACCTTTACGCCGAACAGCTTGCGGATGAGTGCATACCACTGCAGACAGAGCAGCACCACGATGGCAGCGGGGTGAGCGACTGCTCCACGGACGCTCTGGCGAAAGCGCGGGATGGCGATGAGGCGGGGAAGTAGGGAAGCGACACAGGCCGTATAAATCAACTGGCCCGTGCTCAGCGCCAGTCCGTGCGCCTGCATGCGGGCTGGTTTCAGAAGGCCGAGTACCAGCAGCGCCCACGGCAGCACCTGGCCCGCCAGCAGCAACAAGGTAAACGGAAGGATACGCGCCGGCGCTGCCAGGCCCTCGGTGGCATTCTTCAGCAGTCCATTCCAGGTGTCGGCGCTGCTGCGATACATACGACAGGTGGCCAGCCCTGTCAGATCGGCGATATCGGTTGTGTAGGCGTGCTGGCGAAAGAGAGCCGGGAGCGCAAGCCCGTCGTGCATGGTTCCTCGGACGCTGGAGTACCCGCCGGTGGCGTCATAGGCCGCCCGCCGCATCAACAAAAACTGGCCGCAGCCTGCGCCGAAGCCGCGCAGGCGCGTGTACCGTAGTCCCGCCAGGGGCAGGAAGCTCAGCAGCAGGAAGTGGATCAGTGGCAACAGCATCCACTCGAGCGTGGTGATCGTCTCCTGCTGCGGGAAGCCACTGACCAGTGCAGCCTCTCGCTGCATGAGGAGCGCCGTCATCCGTGCCAGAGCCTGGGGCTCAAGCCGCACATCTGCGTCCACAAAGCACAACAGGTCGTTCCGGGCCTTGCCGGCGAGCGCATGCGCTGCATGCGCCTTGCCGGCCCATCCGTCTGCGAGGGGCGTGCCACGTTCCAGGCGCACGCGCGCATCGCGTGCTGCATACTCAGTCACGATGGCGGCGGTACGGTCCGTGGAGCCGTCATCGAGCACGATCATTTCGATGTCGATTCCCTGAGAACGGAGTGCACTCTGCAGGGCAGCAACGATGTTGGCCTCTTCATTGCGTGCGGGGATCAGCAGGGAGACAGCGGGCAACGGCCCTGCCGGCTGCGGCGGGCGGCGAAACAGAAACAGATTCCAGCAGAAAAGCAGCGCGGGAATCAGCGCGCACCAGAAGGAAATCTCTGCCCAGTTGAGGAAGCTCATGCGCGCGGCAGCTTTCCGTGCTCGGCGATGTAGGGCTGGCCGCGCCAGCGTGCCTGCAGGCGCTTCCACACGTCATAAGTACCGGCGATGCCACGGCCTCCTTCGAGAACAGTCTCGAATGCCGCAGGGCTGCGCCTCATGCTGAGCACGGCCAAATCATCCTGAGCGCGCGTCATGGCGGCGGTCATCAGCATGTGCCAGTGATCTGCGCTTGCGGATCGGCCGTCTGCGACTTCTATCGGCTCGCCGACAAGCGCAAGCGCTTCCGGAAGGCGCTCATCCCAGAAGGTGTACTCGAGGGCGAGTGGAACGACGAGGCAGCGCGATTGCCGCGCGACCAGTGCCGCGATTCCGGGACGCCATTGTGCAGGGCGGCTGCGGACGTCCGTGAACAGGCCTTCCGGGGTGATCCACAAGATGGATTGCGGGCGCGCCAGAATGCTTTCTGCAGCTCGCAGGAAGTGGGCGCCAGCGCGTGGCGATTGCGTATCCAGCAGGAAGAGGCCCAGCTTCTGCATGAAGCTGTAGTGCTGCAGCATGGCTGCTTCCATGGGTGCGTAATGGTCCGCGTGCGGCGCCAGCCTGCGCGAAAGGATCATGCCGATGAGCGGGTCCCACCACGAGGGGTGATTCACGCAGAGGATGGTTGGCGTGTTCGTATCGAGGGCAGGGAAGCGGTTCCCATGTGCGAGCCGCACTGCATGAAAGGCGCGCGGCACATACCAGCGCAGATAGGCGGAGAAGAGCGCGAACACACGCCTTGAGGGTGGAGAGACAATTGCAGTGTGGCGCGTCTTCGACGTCTGCATGGCAGGCCTCATCCCGTTTGGGCCAGCATGGACTCAATGCGTCGCCTTATGCTGCCCGCGGTGTCTGCACCACGATACTTCTGGTCGAGCGCATCGGCGGCGATCCATCCACTCATCAGCACCATGGGCATGCCGGGCCCGGGATGAGCCGCTCCACCCGCAAGGTACAGGCCTTCGACCTCTGTACTGGCATTCGCGGGCTTGAAGGCTCCATGCAAGCGGCCGTGACTGGACAGTCCATAGATGGCGCCGTTCAGCACCTTGTAGCGGTTGTGAACGTCGACCGGTGTGAGTGCGCGCTCGAAGACAATGCGGTCCTCGATGTCGCTGAGGCCAGCAGTGCGTTTTAGCTTATCGAGGATAGTCTGCCGATACGTCGGGAACATCTTCTGCCAGTCATGCTTCGCCCGCAGGTATGGAGTATGTACCAGTACGTAGAGCGCATCGCCCCCTGCTGGAGCCGTGGCTGATTCAGTGGCAGTGGTGGATGCGAGATAGCAGGTCGGATCAGGCGCCGGATCGCCCAGGTCATAGATGTGGTGAAACTCCTCCTGCGGATCGCGCGAGAAGACAAAGTCATGATGCGCCAGATGTTCGTAACGCTTATTCAGTCCGAGGTAGAGCACCACGCCAGAGCACGCCGGTTCATAGTCGCGGCGCTTGTCAAAGCTCTGCGCAACAGGTCCGCCAATCAGCTCGCGGTAGGTTCGGACTGCATCTTCGTTCGAAACGATGGCGTCACATTCGAAGCGCTCACCCGCGGCAGTGGTCAGCCCTTCGACCTTGCCACGCGTCACCAGAATCTGCTCGATGTCAGTCGAGGTGTGATAGCGAACGCCCAGCTCCGTGCCCAGCTTGATCAGCGCCTCGGGCACCGCGCGCGTGCCGCCCATCGGGTACCAGATGCCCTCCTGCGACTGCATATGGCCGATGGAGCAAAGAATCGCCGGCGACGCATCGGGCGCTGACCCTACGTACTGCACATAGTGGTCCAGCATCTGCGCGATACGCGGGTCCTTGATGAAGGAGCGGATCGTTCCGCCTACGCTCTGGCCGAGGCGCATGCGCATCACATCCTTCAGCACGGCCAGGTTCATGGCGCCGCCGAAGTCGAAGGTGTCCTTGATGGAGCCGATGGAGCGCCAGAAGAAGAAGCGGTCGGAGATGCCATGGAGTTGCTCTGAGAGCTGCATGAACTCGATGTAGCGGTCGCCCATGCCCGGCTCGTTGATGTTGAGCTGGTCGCGCATCTCTCGCACATCATGCTTCAGGTCCAGCACCGTACCGTCATCGAAGAAGCAGCGCCACTGCGGATCCAGCCGCACCATGTCGAGATAATCCGACATCTCGCGACCTGCTTCGCAGAATACTCGATTCAGCACTGAAGGCATGATGAGGATGGTGGGGCCCATATCAAAGCGAAACCCCTGCTCTGAAAGCACGGCAGCCTTGCCGCCAAGCCAGGGATTCTTCTCAAAGACGTCGACCTCATAGCCGCGCGCAGCCAGTGTGACCGCCGCGGAGAGACCACCCAGACCGGAACCGATGATGCCGATACGCATGCTTCGCTGTCCTTTAATCTTTCCCCGTGCGCGTGCGCGGTGGTGTGGAGGATGGAATGCGGCGCGCTGCGGTAGCGAGTGCGCGCATGGCAGCCAATCGCAGCCACCAGGTGCTGCTGTGCACTGCGCGGATGTAGGCGCTGAAGAAGGGCGTATGCGCCGCGGTCGTCGGAGTGTAGGCGCGTGCGTCCCGGCGGTGCTGCGTCACAAGAGAGCGGACGGCTGTCATTTCTAGCAGGCCTTCCGCGCCCCGCGTCACGCCGAACCCGCTCAACCCGCGCCCGCAGAAGGGAAGGCGCGGATCCGCCGTTGCCACGATGATGTCATTGATTAACACGGTGCCAGCACGGAGGCGTCTTCCAAATGCATTTGCTGCGGCCTGCGGACCGAATACGCTGGCGGTCAGCGCGTAGGGGCATGCGGCGTAGGCCGACAGTGCTGCTGCTTCGTTCGGCACTTGCATCATGGACAGTAGTGGCGCAAATATGTCGGTCTGCATGCAGCGCATTTCAGGAGTAGCTCCTGCGATCAGAACAGGACCCGACGCTCTTTCATCCACCGAGCGAAGTATTACGCGCGCGCCACCGCGCGTGGCCTGGTCGATCAGCGAGCCCAGCTCAGTTGCGACCTCCGGTGACAGCGGGATGGATGGAAGCGCGCGCAAGTACAGCACAAGGTTTGCTTCGAAGCGGTGCGCATTATCTTCAAGCAGGAAAAGCCGTCGCGGCGCCATGCACGTGGCCGAGCCGTTCAGGCGTAGACCGAAGGCGATGGCGCGCACTGCGTGATCGAGGTCGGCGCCGGGAAGGATGAAGACTGCATCGCATCCGGAAAGCTCCATGACGGCTGGCGTCACAGTTTCTGCGAGCGAGCGAAGAACCGTTCGACCCGTCGAGAGATGGCCGGTGAGCACCACCTTATCGACGCCAGCAGCGATGGCCGACTGTGCAGCGAAGACATCAGTAGCAAGTACTGTGACGAGATGTTGGGGAAGTCCCGCTGCTTGGAGCAGGCTGGCCATCATCTCTGCTGCTTTTTCGCCGGTCGCAGCGGGCTTCCACAACACAGCGTTGCCCGCGACGAGTGCCTGCAATACTTGCACACCGGGCAAGAAGAGCGGATAGTTCGCAGGGCCGATGACCAGGACCACTCCGAGCGGCACGCGCTCCACGACACCATCGATGCCGCGCAGAAAGAAGGGGCGACCGCGGCGGGTCAGCTTGCGCGGGGCCAGCACTGTTCGCGCGCTCCGTTCGAGATAGCGGCATGCCTCGGCCAGGGGAAGCACCTCGGCCACCAAAGTGTCTGCCACAGTGCGATGCAGACTGCCGGGCACGTCCATCGGGACAGTGGCAGCGAGGCTCTCTGCCTGCTGCGCCATCAAGTGGCGCAGCCGTCGTATGACCACAAGACGTTTCGCGAGGGGAACTGCGGCCCAAGGCTGCTGTGCCGCGCGGACAGTGGCAAGCGTGATCGCGGCGGCCCTTGCTGGCGGCAAGAGTTGTGGGGATCGCGCGTCATGCGGAGCCACTCCATCGACCATGGGGATCGCACTCATTGTCGCACCGCCACTAGGAGGCTGCCACGCAGGCCGCTTCGGCCATCGGGCTGACTTCCGTATTCCACTGCGGCTCGACGTGCAGGTCCTCTAGCAGCAGCCGGGAAGTGATGCGCGCCGATTCGAAGATTACTGGCAGGCCGCTCCCCGGGTGCGTGCCGCCGCCCACCAGATAGACGCCATCCAGATCTTCAAAGCGATTATGCGGCCGGAAATGCAGCATCTGGTCCAGGCTGTGCGCCATACTGAAGGTAGCGCCGCGGTGCAGTGCGAACTGGCTATTCCAGTCCGCCGGGGTCAGCATGGTCTCCGTCACGATGCGGTCTTCCACATCGCAAATCCCGACCTTCTCCAGCTGCCGCAGAGCCAGTGCTCGAAATCGCTGCTGCTCCTGCTCCCAATTAACGTTGCCATGCTCATGGGTCACCGGGACAAGTACGTAAAGCGTGCTCATGCCGCGCGGTGCGAGCGTTGCGTCGGTGACACTCGCGTTTTGCACGTAGAACGATGGATCGTCGGAGAGCTGGTGGCCCTGCTCGATATCATGCAGGTTCTGACGGTAGTTCTTTGCCAGATAAATGGTGTGATGGGAGATGTTGTCGTAACGGCCTTCGATGCCCAGGTAGAGCATGAAGGTGGAGCAGGAGAAACGCTTGCTCTGGATACGCTTGTCGGTCCACTTGCGACGCAGATGATCTGGCACCATGCGCTTCATGGCCTGGGCGAAGTCGGCATTGACTACGACTGCGTCGGCGCGCAGGGTACGGTTGCGCGTGCGTGCGCCTACAGCGCGACGGCCTTCAAAGATCATCGCTTCAACTGGCTCGTTCAACAGGATGCGGACGCCCAGGTCTTCGGCCACACGCGCCATCGCCTGGGTTACGGCGCCACATCCGCCGATGGGATGAAAGACTCCGTGCTCGTACTCCAGAAAAGAGAGGATGCTGAACAGACTAGGGCAGCTGAAGGGCGACATGCCCAGATATTTCGATTGGAAGCTGAAGCCAAGACGGATTCGCTCGTCCTTGAAGTAACTGTGCAGATCGTCATCGAGCGAGCGCCAAGGGCGAAGCAGTGGAAGCATACGCAACATCCGCAGTTTCGCAAGATCGCGCCAGCTTTCGAAGGGCGACTCGAGGAAGGGAATAAATCGCTCCAGCTTCTCACGATTGTCGCAGAGGAAGGCACGAAAGCGTCCCGCATCCGCCGGGCTGAGGGCGGCAATAGCCAGCTCCATCCGCTCCACATCGGGGGTCGAAAGCAGCTCACCGCCAGCGCCGAATACCAGGCGATACTGCGGGTCGAGCCGCTTCATGGGGACTTCACGATCAAGGTCACGACCGGCGGCGGCGAAGATCTCCCGCAGCACGCGCGGATACAGGAAGAAGGTCGGTCCGGTGTCGAATTTGAAGCCATCCCGCTGCAGCGTGGACGTTCTGCCGCCAACGGTTGACCGGCTTTCCACCACGGTGACATCGACTCCGGACTGCGCCAGCAGTATGGCTGCAGCCAGGCCGCCCGGCCCCGCTCCGACGATGATGGTCTTTTTCATTTCTGCCATTCTTCTCAGCTGAGGCCTCCGCCATCGAGATGTAGCTGCGCCCGCCAAACCATGCGCATGTATAGATACTCAATCTTTCATAGTGGACGCTTGCAGTACGGCCTTGGACTTTCTTTCGACGGACTGCGTTTTCATCGCAGCAAATCCCAGCAGACTGTAGAAACGAATCAGCCCAGAGCCAGGAGATGGGCGGCTTGGGTAGTGTCGCGGACCAGGTCCGGCAGGCCGACGCCACGATAGGAGTTGCCGGCGATGGAAAGCTCTGGGATCGAAGATAGGCATGCTTCAAACCGGCGCATGCGCTGAAGGTGGCCAACGGTATATTGCGGCAAGGAGCGCGGCCAGCGTCGCACCAAAGTGAGATCCGCCTGCCGAGGAAGCGGGCCCAGCAGGTGGGCAAGCTGCGCTCTTGCTGTGTTCGCAATGACCGAGTCACTCTCTGCCGATAGCACATCGGCTGCAGTGCTGCCAAAGAAGGCACGCAGCAGAGCGCCTCCGCCGGGCACGCGGTGCGCGAACTTCTGGTGCACGAAGGTGCAGGCCAGCAGTGGCGTGTCGGAATCTTCAGCTCTCCCGTCTACCAGCAGCCCAAAGCCTGAGGGGATCGATACTGTGGACGCAGCCGCGCCGGTGTAACCGAGTGCGACGATCAGCGAAGACGATGCATCGGCCGGTAGGCAGCGGGCCGCCTCGCTTGCCTCGCGTATCGGCAATGCAGAGAGCAGGCTGCGTGTTTGATCGAGTGGAGTGGCGAGCATTACAGCGTCGTACGGGTGCTGCCCGTTTGCAGTTCTGAGCGTCCAGCCCTGAGCTGGGCCACGCTCCGAGGGCGCGAGCGACAACAGTGGCAGGTTCAAGTGCACGCGCCCGCCTGGAAGTTTCTGCGCCAGACAGTCAACCAGTGTGCCCAGCCCGCCCGCCAGTGTGGTGAAGACGCTCGTCGGCGACGCAGGCTTGCGCATGCCCAGCGCCGTGATGAGCGAGCCGTGCTCTTGCTCCATAGCGACAAATGGACCCAGCAGTGCGCGCGCGCTGAGCTGATGAATGTCTCCCCCAAAGACACCGGCGAGGAGCGGCCCTGCGACCGTTGCCGTCACCTCTGAGCCGAAGTGGCGATCGACAAAGGCAGCGACGGACTCGTCTGCGTCCTGCCCACGCGCCAGCAGCGCAGTCCTGCGCAACTCTTCGGCCCGGGCAGGCTCATCGCGGTACGCCTGCTTCGCGGCAGCGGAAAAGAGTGGTGAACGATCCAACGCCGCAAGGTCAGTGGGCACCATCATGCGCATGGCATCCGGCAGTGCTGCCAGCCTGCCCTGCTGCGCGATATAGGTGCGGCGCCCGGTATCGTTTGAGGGCAATAGCTCCCCCTCCAGCCCCAACTCGCGCGCCAGCGCCTCGGCCCACGGCTTGTCGGTCACCCACGCGTCGGGGCCGCACTCGACGATGAAACCGTCCTGCCGCACTGTTTCCACGATGCCGCCGAGACGGTTGCCAGCTTCATAGAGCGTGATGTCACAAGCATCAGCATGATCCCGCGCCAGCACGTAGGCGGCGGTGAGGCCGCTGATGCCGCCACCCACAATGGCGATGCGCCGCTTCATCGGGAGCTAAACAGTGGCGCCTACAGGGCGAGCTGCCAGTCGCGCCATTGCAGCATGCGCCAATTCGGCCAGAGCGCCGGTCAGGATGGGGGAATCATTCAGCGACTCCGGTCGCTCGACCCGCAGGCCGATGGTGCGGCCAAACTCGCGGAAGCCGATGTCGATGTCGTACAGGATCTCGACGTGGTCGCAAAGGAAGCCGATGGGCTGGATCAGCACCGTGGTGTGCCCCTGGTTGCGCAGCGCCGTCAGGGTATTTTCGACCGTTGGACCGATCCATGGGCCGCCAGACATGCCCTGGCTCTGGAAGGCGAAGAACCAGTCATGCTCGGTCAGGCCATCGCCGGCCAGCTGCGCAGCCACCAGTGCCGCAGTGCGCTTTGCCTCAACCGCATAGGGGTCAGGATCCGCTGGAACCGTGCGCGGCCTGCCGTCGGCGGGTGCGGCGGCCACCTGAATAGTTCGGCAAGGCACGCTGTGCGCGGTAAAGAGTACTGGGACCGCGTGACCCAGCTCCCCCACCAACGCACGTCGCCGGGCAAGCAGCCTTTCGGCAAAGGCAGCGATGAGCATGGAATGATCCGCCCAGCCTTCGGTGAAGTCGACCGCCATCTCGCGTCCCGCCTCGGCCATCACCGCGCGGCGATAAAGCCCGACACTGGTGCGGGAGTTCTGCGGCGCCAGGCAGATGCCCGCTGCCGCAGTGATCCCATCCGCAAGCATGCGGCGGACAACCGTAGAAATGTAAGGCTTCCAGTTACGCATTCCTACATAGACGGGCACGCCGGTGCGGTGTTGCAGCAAGCTGGCCTGGGCGAGGGTGATCTCCGTCAGCGGGCTCTGCCCAATCAGTCCATAGCGATGGGTGATTTCGGTGATCGCCTCGGGCGGCAGCGGCCTTCCGCTGGTCACGTTGCGCAGATACTCAGGGATATCCTCAAGCGTCTCTGGCGTGCCGTGAGCCAACAGCAGAATTGCCGTGTGTTCCGCGGCGATCATCGCGCCTCTCCATGGGGAGGAGAAAAGGAATACTCGCGCACGAAGCGAACCACGGCCTGCACATTCTCGACCGGCGTGCCAGGCACGATGCCGTGTCCGACGTTGAAGATGTGGCCGGGGCGGCTTTCAGCCTGTGCCAGCACGCCTTCCACGCGGGTGCGCAGCAGGGCCTCGGGCGCGAACAGTGTGATGGGATCCAGGTTGCCCTGCACCGCGCAGGCGTGGTCGATGCTGCTCCATGCCTGGTCAAGCGGCACGCGCCAGTCCAGCCCCAGCACGTCTGCGCCAGTCTGCCGCATGGCCGGCAGCAGGCTAGCTGTGTCCACGCCGAAGTAGATAACCGGCACGCCCAGTGCCTGAACACGGCGGATCAGCTGCGTAGTAATGGGAAGGACAAAGGCGCGGTAGTCCTCGACGGAGAGAGAGCCGACCCAGCTGTCGAAGATCTGGATGACATCCGCACCCCCTTCGACCTGCTGCTGGCAGAAAGGCACAAGTACCTCGACCAGCTTTTCGAGCAGGGCGCGGAAGGCGCCGGGATCGCTGTACATCAGGCTCTTGGTCTCAATCCAGTTGCGCGATCCGCTGCCCTCAATCATGTAGCTGGCCAGCGTAAAAGGGGCGCCGCAGAAGCCGATGAGTCCAAGACGATCCTTGAAGTGAGCGGCCACGCGTTGGATTGCTTCGCCCACGTAGCCCAGCTCCGCCGCGCGGTCGATGCGCAGACGATCAACATCCGCCGCTGTGCGGACTGGTGCATGGACCACAGGACCTTCGCCAGCGACGAATTCGAAGTCGAGGCCCATGGGCGTGAAGGGCAGCAGCAGGTCGGCGAAGATGATGGCGGCGTCGACATCGAGCTTCTCGGCTGCCGTGATAGTGACCTCAGCAGCGAGTTCCGGGGTGCGGCAGATCTCAAGCAGCGAGTGATGACGACGCACCGCCTGATACTCCGCCATGTAGCGGCCTGCCTGGCGCAGAAACCATACCGGAGTGCGATCGACCGGGTGGCGCAGGCAGGCGCGCAGAAAGCGTTGCGCGCCAGTAAGCGGCCCAGGCTGGTCGTTGCGAGTATGACGTGCGGACTCAAGGCCAGAACGAGCCGCAAGATCCGGACTCAACTCCGCTTCTACGGCGACGGCGTGAGGCGCGAGATGAGAGAGAGCGTCTGGCATCAGGAATAAGATCGCGCCAGCGGCATAGCAGGGTGGAGAACGAACCAGCTTGCAAGCACGCGACGTCTAATGACCAAGTTTACCAGTGGGCACTGAGCGCTGGACGCCTTCAGGCATTGCTGGGTCTCGACTGCATTGATGGAGCGAACAGGAAGCGCGGCACGGAGTGGCCGAATCCTAAGCTGCCGCGCAATCGGCATCCATTGCGTAGAGCAGCCGCTCTGGCTGCCGCCACCATGGTGGCTGAAAGACTGGCGGCAACGGAACTCCGGCGGCGGCGCAGCGGATGGCCTCGGTCAGCAGGGTCGATTCCGGCCGCCCATCCGTGCTCAGGCGGAAGACGCCCGGCTCGTAAATATTTTCGCGTCGCGTCACCAGGCTGCACCAGTCATAGGAGCCGAGCAGAGCCCAGGGCGTTACCGCAGTTACATCCACGCCGCGGCGCGCTGCCTGGCAGGCTCCCTGCCACACTTCTTCAAACCACAGCACCTGCTGTTCTGCATCGGCGCCGTTGTGCACCTCGGTGATGGCCACCGGGATGCCGTACCTGCGCCAGACCTGCTCCAACAGTGCCGCCGCGCCGCAAATTCCCTCAGGCCGCACTCGTACTGCCTCTATGTCCACATAGCGGTGGCGGCCGTTGCCGCCCACCATGGCGTGCGGATATGGATCGATGCGCTCGTCCAGGAAGCGATCGCTGGTGAGGTAGTAATTGATGCCCAGCACCGCGGGAGGACAGGGGTTCTCGGCGAACCAGTAGATCTCGGTGTCTGTGCAGCCCGCGCTCCGCAGATAGGAGAACAGCGGATGATGCCGATCCACCCGCCCGGTGAGGAAGTCATAGGTCAGCCATCGCCGCTGATCGTCAAAGCGGGCCTGGTAGCCGACGCCGGGCGTGCTCCAGGTGCAGCCCACATCTTCGGTCTGGATCAGCTGGGCCGCCGGCTGCTCGCGGCGAATCGCGCGCATGGCGAGCACGGTGCCTTTCAACTGCGTAAGGAAGGCACGGGCGAAGCTGCGATCGTCGCGGCAATGCGGGTACCAGTGGCCGTACAGGCCGCTGAAGCGCGCTGTGGTCAGTGGTTCGTTCACTGGCGTGTAGTCCCGCACCCAAGGGTAGCGCTGGGCAACCTCTGCGGCGTGCCCTGCCAGCCGCGATGGAAATGCTGGATCCAGAAGATTGGTAGAAGGTGGGCCGCTGCCGTGATGCACCAGCCCAACGATTGGGGTGATTCCCAAGCGGCGCAACTCGGCCATGCTGGCATCTGCCCAATCCCACCCCGACTCCGCCACCTGCTCCCACAGCACGCCGTGACGTAGGGTGCGCATCCCCAGGTCGGAGAAGAGGCTGAAGTCGCTTAAGCGGCGGTGGTGGCCGGCGCGTACCACCTGGTCGGAGTAGTCGTCACCCACCCGGTTGATGGTGCACTCCACGCCGCCCCACATCTCCGGGATGCCCGGCCGTCCATTTTGCTTGTTCACTGATTCGGTTAGAGCGAGGACCAGGGCTGGCGGTTGTGAACGAATGCGAGCCACGGGCGAATCCGGTTCGGCAGCTGTTGGCGACGATCCGTATACAAAACGGTTGCTGAATGCTTCAGCGATGCCATCCCGCGCCGCAGCGCAGGCAAATGGAGAGGCAGACGAGCGGGCGCCACCGCCGGAGTAACTGCTGCATGCTCAAGTGCTTGCGGCGGATTCTGAGCATGCGCCAAACGCGCCCTCAGTGGGTCCAGGGCGAGTTTGGCCGAAATGTGCATCTCATATATTAAGACACTGCCGTCATCAGCCGTGCAACGCGAAGCAGATAGCCCCGCTGCGCCCGCTGTGCTGGTGCCAGTGCTCTTCCTCAAAGGGGACCGGGATGGATCGAACGAAACGGCACAATCGAACTACCGTGACACAGTCAATTCAGACGCTTGTCTGCTTTTCTCATTTGCGTTGGGACTTTGTGTACCAACGGCCGCAACATCTGCTTAGCCGCTGCGCGCTGGAATGCAAAGTGCTGTTTGTGGAAGAACCCATCTATGAAACGGTGACGCAGGCATCCTGGAGGCTGACGGAGCGGGATAATGGCATCGTGGTGGCGACTCCCAGCCTTCCGCACCACACCTCTCCGGCAGACGCGATCCGCGCGCAGCGCTCCTTGATCGATCAGCTCTTCCAGCAGTATGCCGTCGGCCAGTTTGTTGCGTGGTACTACACTCCCATGGCGCTCGCCTTTACCAGCCACCTGCAGCCATCGGTGACGGTGTACGACTGCATGGATGAGCTCTCCGCATTTCAGGGCGCACCGCCAGAGCTCACCAATTTTGAGCTGCAATTATTCGACCAGGCAGATGTGGTCTTTACCGGCGGGGCGAGCCTTTACGAGGCAAAGCGGAAGCAGCACCGCAATGTACACCTTTTCCCCAGCAGCATCGATGCGCAGCACTTTGGCCGGGCGCGTGCGCATCCTCTCCGCGAGCCGGTTGACCAGCGCAGCATTGCTCGTCCGCGCATCGGGTTCTTCGGAGTTCTGGATGAACGACTGGACCGGGAGCTGCTCGCGAAGACGGCAGAGCTTCGTCCGGAGTGGCAGTTCGTGATGGTTGGTCCCGTGGTCAAGATTCGAGAAGAAGATCTGCCGCGATGCTCCAATATTCACTATCTCGGCCAGAAGTCCTACGAAGTGTTGCCTTCCTACATTGCCGGCTGGGATCTGGCGATGATTCCCTTTGCCCGCAATCCATCGACTCAGTTCATCAGCCCCACCAAGACACCGGAGTACCTGGCGGCTGGCAAGCCAGTGGTGTCGACGCCCATACGGGATGTGGTGCGCAGCTATGGCGAGTCTGGGCTGATCCAGGTAGCCGGGGACGCGCACGGCTTTGCCGAGTCCATGGACAAGGCTCTCGCACAACGGGGTTCCGCCTGGCTCAGCAAGGTGGACGCACTGCTGGAGCAGAATTCCTGGGACAAGACGTGGTCGCGCATGTGGACCCTGGTGGGCCACGCCGAAACGGTAGTGACCATGCCTATCAAGCCGGCGGCGACGGAGCTGGAGACTTCCTTCGAACTCGGCGTGATCGGAGCCTGACGAGGAAGATCAGCCGAAGCAAAGGAAGCCCGCGCAAGCCGCGGGCTTCCACTGTTTGTAAAACGGTTTCACGGCCACCACATGCCGCCGATGGATCGAATCAGGATCTCTCAGCCTCGACCAGAGGAAGAGAGCTGGACGAGCGAGCAGCATGCGCGCCGAGCGATGCTCGCGCAGCTTCGAGCAGTTCGACTGCGCCTTCCATTCCCTGACCAGTCTTGGAGGAGACTTCGAGCACGCGCATCCCGGGGCGGACACTCTGAATATTCCTATGGGCCGCTGCAAGATCGAACTCTGTGGCGGTTGCCAGGTCCATCTTGGTGAGGACGGCGACATCGGCGCCATTGAAGATGGTGGGGTATTTCAGCGGCTTGTCTTCGCCCTCCGTGGTGGATAGCAAGACGATGCGGAGCTCCTCACCCAGGTCATAACTGGAAGGGCAGACAAGATTGCCGACATTTTCGATGAATAGAAAGTCGAGCGCGTCGAGCGCCCATCCATCCAGTGCCTTGCTCACCATCGATGCGTCCAAATGGCAAATGGTGCCGGTAGTGATCTGCCTGACCTGTGGCGCGGCGCGCTGTAACCGCGCGGCATCGTTCTCGGTAGCCAGGTCGCCGACCAGCGCAGCGACACGATAAGTGACACTGAGGCGTGCCAGCAGTTTTTCCAGGAATGCAGTTTTGCCCGACCCGGGGCTGGAGACCAGGCTCGCCACGAAGACGCCGCTCCGTCGAAATCGCTCGCGCAATTCGCGGGCCAGCAGATCGTTCTGCTTGAGCACCTTGGCGCGCACTTCGATCAAACGGGGCGCGGCGCTCACGCGGCCACCTCAAACGCGGCGACTTCCAACTCGCGTCCGCTGAGGACAGTTTGTGCCGGCGTATGACAGATGGGGCAGGCCAGTTCATAGACGGATGGAGGGGTGCGTTCGGCCTGGCAGGTATCGCAGTACATCAGCAGCGGGACCTCTTCGATGACGAGTCGGGAGCCGGCCAGCACGGTGCCTTCACAAGCGATCTCATAGGAGAAGAGCAGTGCGTCCTTGTCCACGCCGGCGAGCCCGCCGAGACGCAGGTGGACGGCTTCCACCTTCAAGACTCCGCGGCTCTCTGCTTCCTCAAGGATCTGATCGACCATGCTTACCGCGATCGATAGCTCATGCATCGTGGACCTTCTGGGCACAGAAGTTGAACGGCAAGAAGTTCAATAGGAAGCGAATGCACGCAGATTGGCCCCGCGCCGGACGGAGCCGCATTGCGCAGGCTGAACCCCTACATCGCGCGGATGCGCAGGTAGCGCTTCACGTCCGGTGCCAGGGCTGCGAGTGTACAAACTGCCAAAATTCCAATGGTTGCAAACAGAAATTTCATAAATACCTCCGATTACCGCGTAAGCATGGTTTCAGGAACGCCCGCCTGGAGCAGGCTACTGACCAGAGTATCGATCATGGCCACGGCCTCCGCGATGGAAGCCTGCACGGTTGCGGACAGACCCATACGGCCTTCCAGTTCGTCGCCAAAGTCGTGGGGTTCGCAGCCGACGACGAACACCTGCGCGGCGATAGGGCCCATGGAGAGCGCGAGGTGCAGCACCCGCAACGGATCCATACCGTGCGGATTCATCGCCGTCTCAGGCCCAGCAGCAGCCGCCATGGCAGCGAGATCCGGCTCAAGGGTATAGAGCGTGCCCGGCGCGCCACCGCGCGCAAGCGCGTCAACAATGATGACCGCGTGCCAGGGATCGAGCAGGGAGAAGGCAAGATCGAATCCGCGGATGCCGAAGTCAACAGCGGAGACGCCATCTGGCAGCGGGCGCGCAGCCATCGCGCGCACGGCTTCAACTCCGAAGGCATCGTCCCCCAGGAAGATATTGCCGACACCGGCGATAAGAATCGAAGGATTCATAGAACCCCCGGTGTCACTTCTGGTGTCAATTCCGGTGTCGAGCCGGCAATCGCGGCCACAGCGGGAAGCGGCTCGACCTCTTCCGGTGCGAAGAAGAAGCGATGACCGGGCTGGCGCATCATGCCGAACTCGCGGCCCGGGTCGTCATCCACAACCACTGCAAACTGAATGTTGTCTTCCAGGTCCTGCTCGATGGCTTCGATGACGGCGGTCTTGCCTTCCAGTGCCATGTCCATGATGTCAGCCTTCTTCTGCGGCCACAGGCGGACGCGGCTGCCCGTGCGCAATTCGACTCCGAAGACGCGGACACTGTCCACGGGGGGCCGCTCGGCAAATGGGTCCCACGTGTCGTTGACTGGCTCTGGGAAGGGTTCTGGGACCGGCTCTGGGACCGCCTCTGGCGTCATGCTGCTGGGATGCGGCGCGGCGGCGGAAACAGGCCGCATGCCGCGAATGGCCCCATGAACTTTGGCGAGTTGCTCCTCCGGCAACAGCTCAGTGCGCTCCAGGATGCGCGACGCACGATCATCCGTGTTGCGCATCTCCAGTTTTTCCTCGTCGGTCAGGGTGAGGACGCGCAGCGCCAGCATCTCGTCCATCTCTGTGCCGTCAAAGAAGTCGCCAAGGCTCTCCGGCGCGATCTGCGGATAGTCGTAGAGGATGATGGGCGAGCAGAGCATGGTCGAGCGTTCGCCGGCCTCGCCCACCAGCACGGGAAAGACGCCAGTGTTGTGGCATGCGGCGGCTGCTGCGCTGAGGGCTTCCGTCGGTTCCAGCAACGAGACGAATGCGCCTCCCGTAACCCCAAGTAGTGCATGCGCGGAGACGAACGACTGCAGCATGGCAGAGCTCCGTGCCATGTCCTCCGCGCGAATCATATCGGTGGTGTTGGTGAGAACGAGCGAAAGTCTGTAAAGGCCATCGATCAATGTTTCCACGCGAAGGTCGCACTCGCCGGTGATCGATTCTGCCATCGCCTCTGCTGTCGCCGGTGTGTTTGCTTTCGTGCTGCCGGCAGCAAACGAGAATGAATGGTGGAGAGGAGAGGCGGCGAGATCCGTGAGAGACAGACCGGCCAACTCGACAGTCCGCTCGATGCCGACATCCCACTGCGGCTTGTCCGGCGATTGTTGCCGCGCCAGGTGCAGGAAGCGGACGCGGATATCAAATCTTGTATCTGGCTTCGCCTTTGCGGTTGGGTCTAGACTCGCGCCGGGCGTCGCATCTGGTGCCGTTTCGATCAGACACTCTGCCGTGAAGCGGAAGGACTCAGTGGGCCGCTGCGCTTGCACGTAGTCTCGCGGATAGAGTGTGCCAAAGTTCCACCGCTGCACATTCTTCGTGGACGACGCGCGGTAGGGATAGAGGATGTAGCCCTCATAAAGGACAGCGGCGGCAATCTTCTCTGCGTGAGCGAAGTTCATACCGGCAGCCGATCCTCTGTCTCACGCGGCGCTTCGCCGGGCACCAGTTTGTCCAGCAACTGCTCCCAGGTAAGGATGCCGTGCCGCACCTTGTACTGGTAGAGACGATCGAAGGTATCGCGCTCCAGGCGCAGCCAGGTGGTGTTGGGATAGTAGTCGTCCATCATCTTTTGCCAGATGGCAGCAGGGAAGCGGTAGCTGGTCTCGCGGTCCCAGGGAATATTCGCCACCTGCAGGCCCTGGTCCTCGCCCTGATAGAAGACCGTGCCGCTGTACAGAATGCAGAGCGGTATATCGCCGGAATCGAGCCCATGGAAGTATTTCGTCGTGGCCACGTTGAAGTCGAAGGTGCAGGGCAGCTCAAGATCCACCAGCGTGCTGCCGGTGAAGCCGGGCACCGCGATCGTCGTATTCATCCACAGCATGGAGCGCACAGTACGGCTCCAGCGTTCCGGCTCGCCGAACAGGTCGCGTAGCTTGTCCTGCTCTGCCGGCACATAGCGGCGACGCGCTGGCTCGATCTGCACCTGGCAGCGCAGGGAGAGACTGTGGATGGCCTCGTCTGGAGTTTGATTCGTGATGCGCAGCTTCAGCGCAAGCATTGGTACTGCGGCGTGCGCCACAACCTCCGCGCCAGTAATGTGGAACTGGAGATCAGGCATGCCGCACTCCCGACCCTGTCTGGACGCTTCCGGCGCGTGCGTGCAGGATACCGAAGAACTTGTGAATGTGTTGCCACACGTCTGTACCGCCGGAGAGCCCCTTCCAGTGCATGCGAATGATTCCGACAAGTTCGTAGCAGCTGTCGATGGGGACAAGGAAGTATTGATGGTCGTCGCCAACCCGGCTGACCAGAAAGGCCTCGACATCCGGCTCCATCGATTGCAGGATGCGATTGTGTGCGCGAATCTCTTCCCAGGATTCGAGACTGAGCAGCGACTCCGTCGCGCCAGCGGGACTGGGGTACATCGCGCGCACCTTGCCGGCAGCGCTGTCGTGGTAAAAGAATGCGAGGTTGATGGGAATCATCAGCGACTCCCACTCCAGGTCTGTCATCTCGAAATTTTCGAGCAGCACGTTGCGGTGGGGAATGCGCAGGTAGTTGCCGCCGGATTTGCCACAGAAGAGCAGCGAACATGCCTCACAGGCGCAGAGGATCTGTCGCTTCGCCGGCTCCAGCAGATGCGAGTGCACATCGCCCAGTTCGGCGCTGCACAACTCGCAATGTTCGCGCGTGGAGCGGCGGCGGGCGAACTGCCGCAGAACGGAAGGCACGGCATCGCGGCTGCTCGTGGAGCTGATGGACTCACTCATGAGACTTTTTTAACTCCGAATCTGTGGCGGCAGCAACCTATGCCGGTGGAGCGCTGGGCATGCGTGGATCGATAGGCTTGCGCTGATCGACGTTGATGCCGGTTGCATCGGAGGCCTTGCGTCCACCGGTGGGATATGTCGCCAGTGTAGGCTTCGCTTTTGTGGTGGCCATGCGGTCTCTCCTTGTGAGGTGGCTATTTCAGAATGACGAGCTTGGAGCTGTTGTCGGCGACCGTCTTGTCTTCCGCCACGATCTCCACGATCTCTGGCGCTGCGGCGAACAGTGCCTCCTCGACCGCGTTCTTCAGCGTGACCGAAGAAGAGGGACAGCTACCACAGCTGCCAACCAGGCGCAGGCGCACGACACCATCCTGCAGGCCGACGAACTCTACATCTCCGTGATGCGTGTTCAGGTAAGGACGTACAGTATCCAGCGCCCGCAGCACACGTGTCTCTACCGAATCCGGGTGCAGGCTGTGCAGCAGCAGCACACTTGCTACCAGATCGTCGCCGACAGCCTTGTCCAGCGCCGCCTCGCCGCCCGGGGCCTGCACAATGCTCTCGATCATGCGTTCGAGCGCGACGCCATGCAGCTCGACGACGCATTGCACGAGTTCGAGGGCCGTGGCCCGCAGTTCCGGGTCGCCTGAGCTGTTGAGGCGGCCGATCAGCTGCTCAACCCGCTCGGTGTGGACCCGGAACTCACGCTTCTCGCGCACATCGGTATAGCTCTCCGCCTCGACGGCGGAATTCGCAACCGCGGCCATTACTTATGCCCCGCTGCGCCAAACATGGGTGAGTGGCGCTGCTCCAATACCCTGCCATCGCCCAGGTACATGTGAACCCCGCACGGCAGACAGGGATCGAAGCTGCGCACGGCGCGCATGATGTCGATGCCCTTGAAGTTCTCCGGCCCGTTCTCTTCAAAAATGGGCGTGTTCTGCACCGCATCTTCATAGGGACCGGGAGTGCCGTAGATGTCGCGCGGGTTGGCATTCCAGGGCGTCGGCGGGTAGGGATGGTAGTTCGCGATCTTGCCATCGCGAATGACCACGTGATGCGACAGCACGCCGCGCACTGCCTCATGGAAGCCGCACCCAATAGCCTCCTCCGGCACCTTGAATTCAGTGAAGGTACGAGTGCGCCCGGCGTGCAGTTCCGCCAGCGCCTTCTCTACGAAGTAGAGTGCCGTGGCCGCCGCGTAGGCCTGGAAGTAGGTACGAGCGCGATCACGCTCGATGGCATTGCTCCACTGCGGGATACGCCACTCGAACTCTACCTCTGGCTTCATGGCAGTCTTCGGCAGGTTGATCTTCACACTATGACCAGTCGCCTTCACATAGCCAATGTCGACCAGGCCGGAGAGGGCTGTTGACCATAGACGTGCGATCGGTCCGCCGCCAGTGTCCAGCGCAAGATGGTCGCCCGTCCGCTTATCAAACCAGCGCGGAGACATCACCCAGGTATAGTTGCCAGCGAAGTCGCGCTTCTGCGGCCTTGGGATGGTGGTCTGATTCCAGGGATGATTCTTGTCCACCGGGTTGCCCAGCGGGTCCCGGGAGACGAAGGTCTCTGAATTCTGCCAGTCGTCGTAGTACGAGCTACCCAGCAGGATGCGTATGTTGAGGTTGATGTCGACGAGGTCGTTGGTGACCAGTTTGCCATCGACGATGACGCCCGGCGTGACAAACATCTTGCGGCCCCAGTTGCCCATGTTGCGATAGGTGTAGTCGCAGTGGTCGGGATCGTTGTAGGACCCCCAACAACCCAGCAGGATGCGCCGCTGACCCACCTTCTCGTAACCGGGCAGCGCCTGGTAGAAGAAGTCGAAGAGGTCGTCGTGGAGCGGCACTACCTTCTTCATAAACTCGACGTACTTCATCAAGCGCACGAGATAGTCGGTGAAGAGCTGCACGGTGGGCACAGTGCCGACGCCACCCGGGTAGAGGGTGGACGGATGCACATGGCGGCCTTCCATCAGGCAGAACATCTCCCGCATCAGCCGGCTCATCTGCAGCGTCTCGCGATAGAACTCACCGGTAAATGGATTGAGCGCTGTCATGATTTCGGAGATGGTGCGGTACCCGTGCTTATCTGCATTGGGCGAGACCGTGCGCTGCGCCTTGTCCCACACGCCAGGGTTGGTCTCCTTGACCATGGTTTCGCAGAAGTCCACGCCCACCAGATTGTCCTGGTAGATATTGTGGTCGAACATGTACTCGGCGGCCTCGCCCAGGTTGACGATCCACTCCGCGATGGGCGGCGGCTTGATGCCGAAAGCCATGTTCTGTGCGTAGACGGCGCAGGTAGCGTGATTGTCCCCGCAGATGCCGCAAATGCGGCTAGTGATGAAGTGGGCATCGCGCGGATCTTTGCCCTTCATAAAGATGCTGTAGCCGCGGAAGATGGACGAGGTGCTGTGGCACTCCGCTACTTCGCGGTTCTCAAAATCAATTTTTGTGAAGATGCCCAGACTGCCCACGATCCGAGTGATCGGATCCCAGTTCATCTCGACCAGATTGCGTTTCTTGGCCGGCGTCTGCGGCAGTGTCTCGATGGAAGTGGCCATTGGATTCGATTCCTCTCAGTTAATAGGTGGTAGGACGATAGCCGGTGGTCAGCTGCGGTTCGCGATGCCGCCACTTGGGTTCCTTGTTCACCGTGGTGTTGGTCACGCTGCGCAGGGCGCGAATCATGTTGCCGTAAATGCCAATCGTCTTGGTGGAGATCTTAGCGCCGGGCGGCTCATCCATGAAAGGCATGAACTTATCCGGGAAGCCGGGCATGGTGCAGCCGATGCAGATACCGCCTACATTGGGGCAGCCGCCGATGCCGCGCATCCAGCCGCGCTTGGTCACGTTGCAATCGACTACTGGTCCCCAGCAGCCGAGCTTGACCAGACACTTGGAGCTGCCGTACTCGGTGGCGAAGTCGCCCTGCTCATAATAGGAGCCGCGATCGCACCCTTCATGCACCGTCTTGCCGAACAGCCAGGTGGGGCGCAGTTGCGCATCCAGCGGAATCACTGGCGCCATACCGGCAACCTGATAGAGCAGGTAGAGCACCGTCTCCATGAAGTTATCGGGCTGCACTGGGCAGCCAGGCACATTTACGATGGGCAAGCCTGCCTTCGAGCGCCAGCCCCAGCCGAGGTAGTCTGCCAGCCCCATACAGCCGGTGGGATTTCCCTCCATAGCGTGAATGCCGCCATACGTGGCGCAGGTACCGATGGCCATTACCACCAATGCCTTGGGCGCGAGGCGATCGATCCAATCGCAGGTCAGGATGGGTTGGCCCGTGTCCGGATTCGTGCCCACTGCGGCCCAGTAGCCCTCTGCCTTGATCTTCTCGTTGGGAATCGATCCCTCGATCACAAGAATGAAGGGGTCCAGTTCACCCTTCTCCGCCTGGTAGTAAAACTTCATGAACTCATCGCCATTCTCGTAGGCGAGCACCGGATTGTGCAGGTGCACCTTGGGTAGCCCGGGAATGGCGCCCAGCAGAACATCTTCAATGCTGGGCTGCTCTGCCGCTGTGACGGAGACGCTGTCTCCATCGCAGCCGAGACCGGCCGTGATCCAAACGATGTGAACATCGGTTACGGCTGGTGGCGTCTTAGCTTGCGGTCGAGCTACGGCCATAGGACCTCCTTGAGTGTCCTTGCATGCAAAGCGGAAACTCCGCTGCGGTGCACAAAATTGGCGGAGATGAATGGTGCGGAAGAGAAGGTCAAGCGGTGCGAGCGCAGCGTTAGCAGCGGGAACTGCGATGCAAGCGGAATCGGCGCAAAACAGACCACGTACGCCTCACACTTCATGCAAAAAACAGTGGCTGTGGAGAAGCAGCCCCGACGTGCGAGAGCGACCTTACTCCGCAGGTTTCACGAAAGTCAAACGCGTGGCAGAGGAAATCTTCCGCATCGCCGAAGTGTGAATAGCGGGTGTCAGCAGATACGCGGAAGTTGCTCGCCAAACATCACGTCGAGGATGCGCGAGCCCCCGACCAGGGTCTCCATGCGCACCATTCCTGGATGCCCGGAGACAACCTCGCCGATCACCCGCGCATCGGCCCCGAGGGGATGGCGCCGCATACCCGCAAGCACCGCATCTGCTGCCTCTGCAGCAACGATCGCGAGCAGCTTTCCCTCATTCGCAACATAGAGCGGATCGAGCCCGAGTATCTCGCAGGCTCCGCGCACGCTGTCACGCACTGGAATGGAGGGCTCGCGCAGCAGCATGCCAGCATGGGACTGCGCCGCGATTTCATTGAGGGTGGTGGCGACACCGCCGCGCGTGGGGTCGCGCAGACAGTGGATGGCGTCCTCTTCGCCCGCGCAGGCGTCGAGCATGGCAGAGACCAGCCCGTGCAGCGGCGCACAATCGCTGGCGATGGCGCCTTCAAATTCGAGATTCTCTCGCTGCGACATGATGGCCATGCCGTGGTCGCCGACATAACCGCTCAGCAGGATGCGATCGCCGGGACGGGCGCGGCTGGCGGAGATGCTGACCGGGCGCTCGATCAACCCAATGCCGGTGGTGGTGATGAAGATCTGATCGCCCTTGCCGCGATTAACGACCTTGGTATCACCGGCGACCAGTTGTACGCCTGCTTCGCGCGCAGCCTCACCCATGGAGTTTACGACGCGCCGCAGATCCTCCGCGGGCAGGCCTTCTTCCAGGATGAAGGCGGCTGCCAGGTACATCGGCCGCGCGCCGCTCATGGCCAGATCGTTGACCGTGCCATTGACGGCAAGCCGCCCGATATCGCCGCCGGGAAAGAAGATCGGCGTCACGACGAATGCGTCGGTAGTGAAGGCCAGGCGCGCGCCTTCAACGTCGAAGACTGCCTGATCGTCCAGCCGGTCGAGAATGGGATTGGCGAAGGCCGGGAGAAAGATCTTCTCGATCAGCTCGGCAGACAGCTTGCCGCCGCTGCCATGGCCCAGCACGATGTTCTTGTGGTCGAAGATGGGCAGCGGACAGCTGCCCAGCAGCGGAGATGGCAGGTCCGCCTTGTTCAGGTGGGCCCCATTGCCATTGGCCAGCGCTGGCCCGGAAGACTCGCTGCCCAAGGGTGTGCGAGTCATGCCGCTCCTCCGAGCGCGTGCACGGGCACGTCGACCGGCGGAGCCGGCTGCAGGTGGCGGCCGTAGGCGTAGTAGGCCGCGCAGGCGCCCTCGGCCGAGACCATGGTGGCGCCGAGAGGTCGCTGCGGTGTGCACAGGGTGCCGAAGGCGGGGCAGTCCTTGGGCTTGCGAATGCCGCGCAGAATCTGTCCGCTAATGCAGATCTCCGGTTCCAGGGTATCGATCTCTGCGACGTTGAAACGCTGCTCGGCATCGTGTTCACGAAACTCCGGACGCAGCCGGTAGCCGCTCATAGGGATGGTGCCGATGCCACGCCACCGTCGATCGACGACCTCGAAGACCTGCATCACCAGCGACTGGGCGGCCGTGTTGCCGTGGCGATCGAGGATGCGCGAATACTCGTTTTCCACGCGTGCTTCGCCCGCCTCAAGCTGGCGGATGGTCAATAGTGTGCCCTGCAGAATGTCCAGGGGCTCAAAGCCGGTAATGACGATAGGGACATGGAAGCGGGCGCTGATGGGCTCGTAATCTTCGTAGCCTACGACCGCGCAGACGTGGCCGGGACCCAGGAAGCCCTGGACGCGGTTATCCGGCGATTGCAGAATAGCCTCCAGCGCGGGCGGCACCAGCACGTGTGAAACCAGCAGCGACAGATTGGTTAGGCCTTCCTTCTTTGCGCGCCAGGCCAGCATGGCATTGGCCGGCGAGGTCGTCTCAAAGCCGATAGCGAAGAAGACCACCTGCTTCTGCGGATTGGCACGTGCAATCTTCACGCAGTCGAGCGGGGAGTAAACCACGCGCACCTCGCCGCCCTCCGACTTGATGGTGAACAGATCACCGTTCGAGCCGGGCACGCGCAGCATGTCGCCGAAGGAGCAGAAGATGACATCCGGCCGCCGCGCGATGGCGTGCGCCTTGTCGATCATCTCCAGCGGGGTAACGCAGACCGGGCAGCCGGGACCATGCACCAGCTCTACCCCTGGAGGCAACAGATGGTCGATGCCGTTCTTGACGATGGAATGGGTTTGGCCGCCGCAGACTTCCATGATGACCCAGGGCTGCGTCTGCGCGCGGTGAATCTCGTCTACGATCTTGCGCGCAACCCGTCCGTCACGATACTCGTCGAGGTACTTCATCGCTGCTCTCCTCCTCGCCACGCTCGCCGACCACGGGGGCTTCGAGCTCGGTGAGCTGGTCCATCTCTTCCAGAATCTGATAGGTGCGCGCGGCCTCTTCTTCATCCACCTTGCTGATGGCGAAGCCTACGTGGACCAGGACGTATTCGCCGACCTGGGTGTCCGGAACATACTCCAGACACGCTTCACGCACGATGCCGCCAAACTGCACCCTGGCCATGCGCATGGCATCGCGGTCGAAGGTTTCGACGACTCTTCCGGGGATCGCCAGACACATGCGGTCAGTCTCCTTGGGCCTCTCCATGTGCGCGGGCCAGGCGCTCACTCGCGATCACTGCCTGCCCCAAGGCGATGCCGCCATCGTTGGGCGGAACCTGCCGGTGCAGGAAGACCTCGAATCCGGAACTATATAAGTCCTTCACCGTGTGTTTTAGCAAATAGACATTTTGGAAGACGCCGCCGCTGAGGCAGACACGAGAGAGTCCTTCCTGGCGCCGAAGCTGGACGCAAACCGCCGCAATAGCCGCTGCCACGGTGTTGTGGAAGCAGGCGGAGATCTCGCCCGCGGCGATGCCTGCGAGCAGATCGAGGACGATGGCCTCTATGGTGGGGCGCAGGTCCAGCTTGGCCGCCTCGCCGTCCTCGAGTACGTAGGGATAGGTCCGCTCGACGCCGGACTGCGCCGTAGATTCGAGCGTGATCGCAGCCTGACCTTCAAAGCTGACCTGCCGACCCAGCCCGAGGAGCGCGGCGACTGCATCGAAGAGCCGGCCACAGGAAGAGGTAGGAACAGTCTGGATACTGCGGCTGAGCATGGCCTCAACCAAGGTGAGCTGTCGTGGCGGTACCTGATCGAGGAGGGGGATGGCTGGCAGCGGGCCCGACCCAAAGGTGTCCCGCAGATAGCTGAGCGCCATGCGCCAGGGCTGGCGAACGGCCGCGTCGCCGCCCGGCAGCGGCACGTAGCGGAGATGAGCGCGGCGCTCAAAACCAGCAAAGTCCGCAACCAGAAACTCGCCGCCCCAGATGGCGCCGTCCGTGCCATAGCCGGTGCCATCGAAGGCGACACCAATGACCTTGCCGCGCAGGTGGTTCTCGGCCATACAGCTTGCGATGTGTGCGTGATGGTGCTGCACGCCGATCTTCTGCTCGATTGGCAGCGCCTGCGCGAAGCGGCTGCTGATGTAGTTGGGGTGCAAATCGTAGGCGACTGCCTGCGGCTCCACGCGGAAGAGCCGTTTCAGGTTGTGCAGCGTCTCTTCGAAGAAGCGCAGTGTCTCGTAGTTCTCCAGATCGCCGATGTGCTGGCTCAGGATGGCGTAGCGATCGCGCGTGACGCAGAAAGTGTTCTTCAACCCTGCTCCACAGGCCAGCAGCGGCGCGAGCTGCATGCCCAGGTCGACGGGCAACGGCGCAAAGCCGCGGGAGCGGCGCAGCACGCGCTCCTGCCCCTGCATCGTCCGCACCACGGAGTCGTCGGCGCGCATGTAGATATCGCGGTTGTGCAGCAGAAACCAGTCCGCCACAGTTGCGAGCTTATCGAGTGCCTCCGCATTGCCGGTGACGATCGGCTCCTCGCTGAGGTTGCCGCTGGTCATGACGAGAGCAGCAAAGGTGGAAGGCTGGTCCGGCGCATCGCTGAAGAGCAAAGCGTGCAGCGGGGTGTAGGGCAGCATGATGCCGACCGAGGGATTACCAGGAGCAATGGAAGGAGCGAGCCCCGCTTCAGGGCGCCGCTCCAGGATGACGATGGGCCGCTGTCCGCTCTGGAGCGAGAGCCGGTCGTCCTCACTGAGCACACAACATGCCTCAATTGAGGCGAGGTCCCGCGCCATCAAAGCGAAGGGCTTCTCACTGCGGCGTTTGCGCTGGCGCAGCTGCTGGACTGCATCGTCATTCTGCGCGTCGCACGCGAGGAAGAAGCCACCCAGCCCCTTGACCGCAACGATCTTTCCATCACGCAGAAGAGTGCGCACCTGGTGGAAGACAGCGTGCGGTGCGCTTGCAGAGTTTGTAAAAGCGGTAGGCGGGGGCAGAGCGGCGCCGCGCTCCACCAGCACCACGCCCGGACCGCAGACTGGGCAGGCATTGGGCTGCGCGTGAAAACGACGGTTGCCCGGATCGTCATACTCGGCCTGGCACAACGCACACATGCGGAAGGTGGCCATGGTGGTGCGCGGACGATCGTAGGGAACGTCCTGAATGATGGTGTAGCGCGGGCCGCAGTTGGTGCAGTTGGTGAAGGGATAGCCGTAGCGACGATTGGCCGGGTCAGTGTAATCGCGCCAGCACTCGTCGCAGGTGGCGACATCGGGGGAGACGAGCACAAACGCGTGCGCCTCATCGCGGCTCGCACGGATCGAGAATCCCTGCTCCCCCTGGGCGGCCAGGTCCTGCACGGTCAGGTCGGTGATGTGAGCGAGTGGCGGAGGGCTGGTGCGCAGCTTGGTCAGGAAGGCCTCTAGGCCATCCGCTGTGCCTTCCAGTTCGATGGTGACTCCAGAGGCCGAATTGAGGATGTAACCAGAGAGATCGAGGCTGCGGGCGAGGTTGTAGACAAAGGGACGGAAGCCTACGCCCTGTACGATGCCGCGGATAGAGAGTTGCTTGCGAATGAGGGGATGGAAGGGTTCTGTGGCCATGAGCGTATGCCGCTTCTTCGTCAATCGGGCTGCAAGATCACGAACCTCAGCGCTGGATGACAGGCCTCTGTTGCGCATAGGGGGTTGATACAAATCCCCCCTTTTCTTCATCGCTTTCTCGAAGACGCGTCTCGCCGATGCCAGAGTATACCCGCGTCGGTTAAATCTGAGCGGACCGGCAGCGCGACGAGCGACGCGCCCAGCGTATGCATCGGCTGGTGGTGACTAGGAGAGACCTCGCGTTGACGTCGCGGGAGACGCGTGTTCGGATCAGGCAGTGAACCGAAGGCCAACACTGCCAGTGGATGCAATTCTGCCGGAGATACTTGCATCGCTCGCGCGCACTCCCAACCTGGTGATCGAGGCGCCACCGGGCGCAGGAAAGACCACCCGTGTTCCACCGGCAATGCTGGGTCTGGTGAGCGGCGAAGTCATCGTGCTTGAGCCGCGCAGGATTGCGGCTCGTATGGCGGCACGCCGGGTGGCGTGGGAGGCGGGAGAAGAAGTCGGCGGCACTGTCGGCTACCAGGTGCGATTCGAGGAGAAGACGGGACCACGCACCCGGCTGCGCTTCGTCACTGAGGGTATTTTGACCCGCAGGCTGCTGACCGATACGAGCCTGCAGGGTGTCGATGCCGTCGTGCTGGACGAGTTTCACGAGCGTCATCTGGAGAGCGATCTTGCACTGGCACTCTTGAAGCGCCTGCAGCAAATGCGACCCGGGATACGCATCCTTGTCATGTCGGCCACGCTGAATGCGGGCCCGATCTCGCACTACCTGGGGGCCTGCCCCATTCTTCGCGCTGAGGGGCAGCTGTTTCCAGTTTCCATCAGCCATCGGCCGTACTCCGCAGAGCCACTTCAGGTTCTCGTGAGAAAAGCGGTGGAGATGCTGGAGAGAGAAGGGCACTCCGGCAGCACATTGGCCTTTCTTCCCGGCATTGCAGAGATCCGGCGAGCCATGCGCGAATGCGCCACCATCGCGCACCAGGCAGGGATGCTGGCCTTGCCGCTACACGGCGATCTTTCGCCGGCCGAGCAGGACCTCGCCGTCTTGCCGAGTGCCGGGAGGAGGCTCATCCTCGCGACAAATGTTGCGGAGAGCTCCGTCACCGTCGAAGGCGTGACGGCGGTCATCGATAGCGGTCTGGCGCGCGCGGCGACGTACGACCCGTGGACCGGACTGCCCACCTTGAAGATCGTCCGCATCAGTAAGGCTTCTGCTGTTCAACGAGCGGGAAGAGCTGGCCGCACCGGCCCTGGTCAGGTGGTCCGTCTTTACTCGAAGGAAGACTATGCGCTGCGACCGGAGCACGACACCCCAGAGATCGCGCGAGCCGATCTCTCGCAGCTCCTGCTCAGTCTCCGGGCGATGGACGTCGCGCATCCCGGTGATCTTGATTGGCTGGATGCGCCGCCTGCCGAGGCGGTCCAAAGCGCGGAGTTGCTGCTGGATCGAATTGGAGCGAAGAGCGACATGGCTCGGCGCCTCGCGCGTTTTCCTCTGCCTCCCCGTTTGTCTCGCATCGTGGTCGAATCGTTGGGCCGAAATGTAGGGGAAGATGGCTGCCGGGCAGCGGCGTTCCTGAGCCTGGGTGTGCGCAGTGAGCAAACTGATCTGCTCGCGGCCATGGATCTGCCGCCGGATCCGCGCTGGCGGCAGCATACCGAGCAATTGCTCAGAATGGCCCGGCCGCCGAAGCAGACTGGCCATGACGATGACGCGCTGTTGCTCTCCGTCCTGGCCGGTTTTCCTGACCGGGTGGCGCGCCGGCGTGCCGGGAATCAGGTACTGCTCTCAAGCGGCATCTCTGCCGAGGTGGCTGGCCAGCCGCCACCCTACGAATTCATGGTTAGCCTTGATGCCGAGGATCGTAAGGAGAACCCCTTGCCGCTCATCCGCATGACCGCGAGGATCGAGCCGGAGTGGCTGCTCGATCTCTTTCCGGACCACATCGAGGAGCGGTCGAGCGTGGCATGGAACCGCACCACGGAGCGTGTCGAAAGGGTGAGCGCGTTGCTCTACGACAAGCTTGTGATCGAGGAGTCGCGCGACGCCGCCTCAGGCAATGACGCCGAGGAACTGCTGTGGCGCAAAGCAGTTGAGGCGGGAATCGACCATTTCACGGATAAACCCGCCCTGGAGGGCTTTCTTGCGCGGCTGGCCTTTGCCGGCTTGGACCCACCGGACATGTCTGGCGTGCTTCGCGAATTATGCGTTGGACTTCAGAGCTTTCGCGAACTGAAAGAGGCGGCTATGCACCTCGATCGCCACCTGGAGCAGAAGCTGAATGCCAGACTTCTAAATGAAACCGCTCCTCAAAATATCCATCTCGCAAATGGACGCCAAACGAAAGTTCATTACGAGCAGGGAAGGCCTCCATGGATCGCGTCCCGTCTGCAGGACTTCTTTGGCATACAGGAGACGCCCCGCATCGGACCGGAACAGACGCCGCTCGTCATTCATCTTCTGGCCCCCAATCATCGCGCGGTGCAAACGACGACTGACCTAGCCGGATTCTGGGAGCGCCTCTACCCCCAAATTCGGCGAGAGCTGATGCGCCGCTACCCGAAGCATCTGTGGCCGGAGCATCCGCAAATCCGCACAAAACGGCCAAAAATCAGCAGAAATGAACAGGTCCACAAGGCTTGATGCGTGGCAGTCGCCGTTGCGCGAGCGTTTCGCCGCACCAGAGTCGGCGCTAATCCTCTGACAAAGACGAGGCGGAGATTCGCCTTTTGTTTGCCCTTCCACAACTTCTTTCTTTACGCCGCTGCGGTGGGGTCGCAACGTCCCTGACACGCAATTCAGTGATCCCCCGACGCACGTTACCGATGGAGGGTCCACGGACGCATGGGCTTCGGTCGTCTTCGCGGTGAGAGATTGCGAACTTCGGACAAGGCTGCAGTTGGTGACATGGCAAGAGATTTTCGGTACGACAACAACGAGCTTCCAGTCCTGGTTGGCTGAGAAGTACGGGCTCGCTTCCTCCTAAGACATTTTGTCTCGAACTGCCAATATGGATCGTTTAGAAGGCGGTCGAGATGGCTGAATGCTGCATCGTCTATATGTCAAGGGCCAGTGTGCGAGTGGTCGACTTTCCCAAAACGGTCTCTCGCCCGGAGAATCAATATTTACTCCGAGGCAAATCTGGTAACCACTTGCACGCGTCATATAACTAGCACCGAATGGTCCGGATCTCCTCCGTACTCTGTTCTCCCCCGTACTCGATCAGCCTTCGAGCCAGTCGGTCAGCTGCCATCACAGGAGAACAGGATGCTTCGCACAAAGCCTCTCATTGCACTGGCAATGGGCTTCCTACTGACTGCTCCGCCCGGAGCGTTGGCATCAAGCCATCGGGAAGCCCCAATCACCGCCTTAGATCACACCGCCGACATCACAGATGTTTATGCTTTTGTCAGTTACAACAACCCGAATCGGGTGACATTCATCATGAATGTCGATCCCTTTCTGAATCCCAGCAATGGTCCGAACTATTTTCCCTTCGATCCGGATGTGCTTTATGAGATGAAGGTGGACAACAACCACGACGCCTACGCCGATGTGACCTTTCAGTTCCGCTTCAAGACGGAGATCAGGGCGCCCAAGCTCTTCACCGGCTTCGCCGGAGCAGGCAACGGGATCAACGCTCCGGCAAATTCGCCGGCGCCTGTTCCGCCCGGCACCCCGATCGTTCCTCCCGCAATCACCTCGCTCGATGGTCCTGGGTCTGCGGGTTTGAGCCTCCGCCAGACCTATACCGTCACCATGGTCAAGAACGGTAAGAGCACGCTGCTGACGTCTGGCGGGAATACTTCGCAGGAAGGCTCCTCCGGTGGGAAGATGTTTGCGGTTCCCAGCAATGTTGGGCCGCGCACCATGCCCAATTACGATGCGCTGGCGCAGCAAGGCATTTACGAGCTGGAAGGGTCTCCCGAGCGGAATGAGATGCAGGTCTTTGCCGGTACAGTGGCGGACCCGTTCTACATCGATCTCGGAGCGGCGTTTGACAGCTTCAACTTCCGCGCCGGAGCCGGCGGGGGGGTACTAAGCCCAGCTCAGGATGCATCGGACACCACCAATATTGCCCCAAATGCGGTGTCGGGCTTCAACGTGAATACCATCGCGATTGAAGTACCCATCCAGATGCTTACGAGCGATGGAGAGATCCATAGCGCTTCGAGTCCCAAGGCGACCATTGGCATGTGGGCTACCACCTCGCGCCCTCAGGTCACCATCCGCCGCTCGCCCGCGCCGTCTCAGTCTTCGGGCGGTTACCGCCAGGTGCAGCGTATGGGCAACCCGCTCGTCAATGAGCTGATCATCGGTACTGGCTACAAAGACCGCTGGAGCATGGAGCAGCCGGTGAATGATGCTCAGTTCGCCAGCTTCGCATTGGATCCAACCATTGCCAGGATCTTCAACGCTGTCTATGGAATCAACATACCGCCACCGCCGCGCACCGACCTGCTTCCGCTGGTCACGTATGCGGCGCCCATTGCAGCCCCTGGCACGCCAGCCGGTCCTATCGCGGACTTGCTGCGGCTGAACACTGGTGTGCCTCCAACCCCTGCGGCGAATCGCCGGCGCTTAGGTCTTATCGCTGGCGATGCAGCTGGATTTCCCAACGGCAGACGCCTGACCGACGATGTGGTCGACATTGCCGCCCGGGTAGTGGGGGCGGGGGTGCTTAATCCGGCATTCAACGTCGCTCCCAACAACAGGATTGGCGACGGCGTCAATGCTCCTGATGTTCCAACGCAGGAGATTTTCCCCTACCTGCACTTCGCCTACAGCGGACGGGATAGCCGGCACGTCGATCCAGGCGAACCCGGTTGCACTGGAACCTGCCCCGTCAACTAAAGCAATTCTCCTGATGCTGTGAATCAAGAAGAGTTTCCCGGCGTGGCCTTTCCTCAGAGAAAGGCCACAGGAGCAGCCGCTGGACGGGCTACACCTACAGGAGAATTACTTTAATATCCCTCATGCGCAGCATCTCTGCTCCGCCGAACCTGGCTGGGATGAAGATGCTGCGGGGTGGTTCTGTGTAGGAGAATGTTCCATGAAGCGTCTGTGCGGGGTTGTGTTGCTGATCGGGATGCAACTGCATGCCCAGACCGGATACCCGCCGGACCGCGCCGGGTTTGCGGCCGCTACTGAAGTTCATGCAAAAGAAGTGTCCGCAGCTGAAAAGGAAGCAGAGGCGGCCAAGCTTCAGATCCAAAAAGATCCGCAGCGATTCCAGGCTCACAACGATCTCGCGCTGGCTTTGGTGCGCCGGGCGCAGGAGACATCTGATTCCGCTTACTGCGCGGAGGCAGGCCGCGCACTGCAGACGGCATTAAAGCTTGCCCCCGACAACTTCCAGGTATTGAAGACACAGGTGGCCCTTCTGCTGTGCAGCCGGCGCTTTTCAGAAGCACGGAACCAGGCGATCCTGTTGAACCGGCGAGCCCCAGACGACGTCGCTGTCTATGGCTATCTTGCAAATGCCGATATTGAATTAGGAAATTATTCGGACGCAGAGACCGAAGCCCAGTGGATGCTGAACCTGCTGCCCAACAATGTTCCCGGACTGCTCATCGGAGCGGACCTGCGCACTCTCTACGGTGATGCCGACGGCGCGCTCGAGTTCTTGAATCAGGCCTATCGCGAGACCGCGCCCACAGAGGCGGAAGAGCTTGCCGGGATTGCGAACCGCATGGCATCGATCGACATCGAGACTGGAAAGATCGATCAAGCCGAGCAAGCAATTCAACAGGCGCTCTCGCTGGTCCCCGGAGATGCTCGCACACTCCGGCATCTTGCGGGGGTGCGTCTGTCTCAGAGGAGGTATGCCGATGCCCTGGAGCTTCTTGGTCAGCTGCGCTCCGTCGACCCGCATGACCTGTATCAGAGGGCAGAGATCTTGGAGCGCACAGGAGACACCGCGCAGGCAAAGCGCGCCTATGCAGAGTTCGAGCGTAGCGCGGGAAGCCGGCAGAACGCGCCTGAGAATGCGAATCGCGATTTGATCTTCTACTACTCGGATCACGCGAATAATCCGGCGAAGGCTCTGGAAATAAGCCAGCACGAGCTCAGTCTGCGGCATGACGTCTTTACGCAAGACGCGAACGCTTGGGCGCTCTATGCCAGCGGACGCTACGCCGAAGCGAGCGTTGCGATGAAGAAGGCATTGGATGGCGGCATCCGCAATGCCGATTTTTTCTTCCATGCGGGCAAGATCGCTGCAAAGTCGAACGATCCAGCAGCAGCCACGCGCGACTTCGCGGCTTCGCTGCAGGTCAATCCCGGGTCAGCGCACGCTCCTGAGATCGCGAAGCTAACCGGCGCTTCGTCGCCGACCGCAATGCCAACTGGGGTTGCGAGTTCTCTCTCTGGTCCCTGGAAGGAGTCGACCAGCGCTCCGATCGAAGGAGCCGCAGCGGTGCAGCCGGGCAAGATCACGGGCGCTGCGTCGAATTCTCTACCAGCAGACGACCCGGGAGCTGAAACCAATCCAACGATGCTAACCCCCATTCCCGCGGGATTGCTGATGCCGCGCCCGACGGAGACCGACCGCCTGATCCGGGCCACGCAGGCCCAGGTAGCGCGCAATTCTAAGGAGGCTTCGGGATACGCAAAGCTGGGTGCCGCATTTTTTCAGCGGGCCCGCGAGACCGGGGACGTCTCCTACTACGAGCAATCGGAACAGGCGCTCACCAAGTCTCTGGAGATGGTTTCGAACGATTTCTCTGCCGTCGCACCCACCATCACGCTGGCTGAGGTCTGCATGGGTGAGCACCGGTTCGATGACGCGCTGGCGAATGCAGAGAAGGCGCTCTCTCTGGGTTCTGGCGACCTCTCTCCCTACGCCATTGTCGGCGACGCCTACACAGATACGGGGGACTATGAGAAAGCGGCTGTCGCCTATTCCCGGCTGCTGCAGCCGGATCAAGAAGGCCACCCGGGCAGATCCTATGTCAGCGATAGCCGGATGTCCTATCTGCGCTTTTTGTCCGGTGATACATCCGGCGCCATCTCGCTCATGCAGCGTGCCTTAGCCGATGGCACCCAGGCGCGGCTGCCAAGCGAAAACCTGGCATGGCTCTATTTCGAACTGGGCGAGTATTATTTTCAAGCTGGCAGAACCGCTTCCGCCGACGCTTCGTATGTGCGGGCGCTTACCATCCATCCCGGCGATTATCGCGCTCTAGCCGGCTTAGGACGGGTGCGAGCCCTGGAGGGGCGCTCCGTAGAGGCCATTGAACTCTATAAACGAGCCATCGCCGTCGTTCCCATGCCCATCTTCGTAGCAGAGCTTGGCGACCTGTATGCGAAATCCGGAAACACCGTCGAGGCGAAGAAGCAATACCAGCTGGTGGAATACATCGGTCTGCTGGGAAGCATCAACCAAGTACTGCATAATCGCGACCTGGCGCTGTTCTACGCAGATCACGACATGCATTTGCAGCGCGCCCTGGAGTTGGCGCATAAGGAATTTGAGGTCCGCCGCGATATTTATACCTGGGACGCACTTGCCTGGGCGCTTCAAAAGAATGGCAAATCACAGCAGGCGGCGGATGCGATGACCAACGCATTGCGCCTGGGCACGAAGGATGCGATTCTGCTGTACCATGCAGGCATCATCTATCAAAGCCTCGGCCAGCAAGCCAAGGCGAAAGAGTTTCTGGGTCAGGCGTTGGCGATCAATCCGCACTTTCACTTGATATATGCCGATGTTGCAAGGCGCGAGCTCGCCAAGGCGGAGGGGCACCCGGTTCAGCTCACCAGCCGGAGTGCGGCTCATGCCCAGTAGCCGCAGAGGTCTCTCGGCTATCCTGGCGCTGCTGTTTTGCCTGGTTACGCCGCTCATCGGCTTTGCCCATCCCATGGGCAACTTCAGCGTCAACCACTACACAAAGATCACCGTAGCGGATGGCGTGATCGAGATCCGCTACCTGATCGATATGGCGGAGATTCCCACCTATCAGGAGATGCAGGAGAGCAGTATCATTGCCAGCCCTGCGGACCCCAGCGTGACCGCGTATCTTCCGCGAAAAGGCGAAGAACTGAAGCAGGGCTTGAGGCTGTCGCTGGACGGGAAGTCAATTCCATTGCGGCTGGTTTCGCGGGAAGTCATCTTTCCCCCGGGTGCGGGCGGACTGCCGACGATGAAGCTGGGCTTTGTCTTCCGGAGCGCAGCGATCGCCGCGACCGGCCAGGAACTGACCACTCGCCTTGAATATGTCGACAACAACTTCAGCGGCCGGGCTGGATGGAAGGAGATCGTTCTCAGCGCCCGAGGTGGTGGACTGGTAAGCAGCTCCGTTTCACAGACCGACCGCAGCGCAGAGCTGTCAAACTACCCCACCGATCTGCTGAACAGCCCACCGCAGGACCTGACCGCTTCCATAGTCTTGAAGGGCTTCGGCGTTCAGCCGCAGCAAAGCGCCTCCTCCACGCCGATCAGACCGCAGCCCCACACGGCGGCACACACCCAGCCCGCTCCGGCCGTTGCGTTGCGTCAAGGCACTGGTGGCGGTGAAGGTGGAGTGGCTCGGCCCACTCCGACCGCTCGCGTTGTCGCGCCGCAAACTCCGGCGGAGATCCTCGCGCAGAAGCGAGTGAGCGCAGCGCCAGAGCGGATGGTGCTTCATGCGAACCAGCAGGCGACACCGCACAGCGCCTTTACCGAGCTCATCTCGGCAAAGGGAATGAGCTTCTGGTTTTTGTTCACCGCAGCTGGCATTGCGTTGGGGTTGGGAGCGCTTCACGCACTCGAGCCCGGTCATGGGAAGACGATCGTTGCCGCATATCTGGTGGGTTCCAGGGGCACTGCGCGCCATGCGGTACTGCTTGGCATCATCGTGACCATGGCGCACACCGCTGGTGTCTTCGCGCTGGGCGCCGTCACGCTCTACGCGTCGCACTATATCGTTCCAGAGCAGCTCTACCCCTGGCTGGGAACCGTCTCCGGGCTCACCATTGCAGGGCTGGGTGGATACATGTTTTTGCGGCGCTGGGTGGGAGCGGATGCAGATCACTCGCATGTCGCCGGCGAGTCGCACAGCCACTGGTACTCCCGGAAGGCGAATGCGCCGTCTCAGCAGATGGAGAGGGACGCAGCCGCTGAGGGCGCCGCTGTCGGACAGCAGGTGTCAATACAGCAAGTCTCTAGGACAGCGCCTGCAACGGTATCGCTCTATCAGTTGCTGGCTCTCGGAATTACCGGCGGGATCATACCCTGCCCTGCAGCGCTGGTTGTGCTGTTGAGTGCGTTTGCGCTGCACCGCATCGGCCTTGGCTTTTTCCTGATTATCGCCTTCAGCGTTGGTCTGGCTGCAGTGCTGATCACCATAGGAATGATGATGGTGTATGCACGCCGCTACATGTCGAGGCTACAGGTGGAAGGCCCACTGATCACCCGCTGGCTGCCGCTCGCCTCTTCAGCGTTCATGTTGGCGCTGGGCTGCGCGATTGCCGTGCGTGCCTTCATGACGACAGGAATTACTGCTCATTCGTTTTCCCGGGAGAAGCTGGGGCCCTTCCTCTTTGTCATCGGTCTGGGACTCATCCTCGGGATGCGGCACTCGACCGACCCGGATCATGTCGTCGCCGTCTCAACCTTCGTCAGCAAGCAACGCAGCATTCGCGACGCAACCCTGATCGGCATGATGTGGGGTATCGGCCATACCCTCACAATCTTCCTCGTCGGCGCGGCCATCATCATCTTCGGCGTCGTCATCCCGCCGCGGATTGGCCTTTCCATGGAGTTTTGCGTCGCGCTGATGCTGATTCTGCTCGGCGTTCTGAACCTGACGGGCATTATGCGCTGGATTACCGAGCGTTTCTCGGTACCTTGGCGATCGGCTCAAGACAGAGTTTCGAGCCCTGATCAATCATCCCTTCGTAACGGGAAGAATCCGATACTCGCCCGGACTGTTGGCCGGCTTGGCCTGTACCAATGCATTCGCCCTCTGGCGGTGGGCACGATACACGGCCTGGCTGGCTCTGCTGCCGTGGCCCTGCTGGTGTTATCCACGATCCGCAGCCCGCTATGGGCGACAGCATACTTGCTGATCTTCGGGGCGGGAACGATGGTTGGCATGATGTTTATGACCACCCTCATGGCAGTTCCACTTGCCTATTCCGGAAGAAGGATCACGCTGGTGGGGAAGTATCTCGGCGTGGCCTCTGGACTGGTCAGCGTCGCCTTCGGAGCCTTCCTGGTCTACCAGATCGGCTTTCACGACGGACTGTTTTCCTCTAGCCCGCGGTGGACACCACACTAAGTTTCCGCAATCAACGAGAAACACGGGTCAGTCGCCATGGGTCGCGGAAAAGCATAGCGTAGAGGGGCGATTCAAAGCCGGGTCATTGTGATACCGAGCCGGAACCCGCACAAAGTCCAAGGCTTCAGGATCTCAAGGCTTTACGAGCAATGATCGAGCATCCCCCTCTCCGCCTGATTCGCCCGCGCGCATCGCCTTTGTCTTGTCTTCTATCGTGCATCTACGCAGTTGCAATTCTCGTTTCAGCCGCTCTATCCGGGCTCTCCGCTTTCGCGCAATCGGCGCTCTCCGGAAGCCTGACCGATACACAGGGTAAGGCCGTGGCGGGCGCAACGATAAACTTGCTGCGACGGGCAGACTCGTCAAGGCGCAGTATGACAACTGACGAAGGGGGTCAGTTCGCGCTCACGATCGAGCCTGGCGAATATCGTCTGACGGCAGAGGCACCCGGCTTCACAGCGCTGGTGCGCACCATTGTGGTTGCGGCGAACGACAAGACAACCGTCAATGTGAAATTTTCGAAGCTGGCCGTGCAAAGTGACTCCATCACTGTGACGGGAAGCGTTTCTGACCAGGGCATCTTCGTCCCTGATCCAGCGCAGCGCATCCTGGTACGGGACGAGACCCTGGATGCAAATCCCGGGCGCCCGGGGATGCCCATCGCCATCCCTGGTACGCCGGTGGAGTCGCCCGCTGGCGGCGTGAAGCCACCCCAATACTTCGTTCCCGGGGTAGCTGGTGACCATGGCGAACCGATCGCCATGTTCTTCCAGGTTGGAGGATATCTCTTCCCGAATAACCTGCCCGCGAATGCCCATGGCAATGGCTATGCAGATCCAAACGTCATCATCCCAATCGCAATCGAGAACGTTCAGACCGATGGGGGCGCCTTCAACGTCCGGGAAGGAAACAATTCTGTAAATGAGGCCATCGTCTTCGGGCTGCGCGAACGCCTGGAACCGATTGTGCGGTTGACCGCGGATTATCGTGATCTGAACCTGGTCACGGGCTGGAGTCCAAGGAATCCAGCGAACAAGTCTTGGATTGGAGCAGAAGTCTCATTCGGGAATGGATACCTGAAGCGGCTGGAGCATCGCAAGCAATACAAAGGCAACGTGTCTAAGGTCTTTGACTTCGGTCAGAATGAGCTTTCAGTTTACGGAATTGGATACTACGGCTTCGCTTATCAGCCAGGATTGATCCCCATCAATTTCGTCGTTCCAAACGATACGATTGACGCGCGCCAGCAAGAAGAGACCTCAAACGGCGCCATCATCTTCAACGACATCTGGCATCCGAAGGAGCATCGTCAATTTCAATTTTCAGGCTACTACCGCTACTACATCCTGGACGTACGGCCTAACTTTGGGGAGGGGTGGATTCGTCAGAGCGAGCACCGGAACAGCAGCGGCGAAAATGTGCTATACGCGGAGAATTACAGCCGCAAATTTTCCCTACTGGCAGGTGCAGACTTCCGCCGTGAGGCGCCGAGCGGCCTCGATCTCGCACGCGCCGACAGCGCGGGAGTCTTCCAGCCCGTCACCTCGAACAATCTCCTGATCAATTTCTACAGCCCCTTCGTCGCTGCCGATGGAAGCCTGGTGAAATTTCTGCATTACGACCTCGGCTACCGCCGAGACGAAGTCGGCGACAATAACCAGGACATCGGCCGCCCCGAGCTCTCTTTTAATCGGCACGCCAGCGTCAACTCGCCCAAGGGCACACTCACTCTCTCTCCGCCCGAGACCAGTTCCTACTTGCCAACCGTGGCATACAGCTATGGACAGTCCTTTCACATCAACGATCCGCGCATCGGCACCACCGCCATGATGGGCGGCACGATTGTGAGCAAGGCAAGGTCCAACCAACTTGTCGTAAGCAAGATCATCGACCAGACCGAGCTCCGGGTCACTCTGGAGCATGTCACCACGGCGCAGCAACTGGCGCGCATCTCCAACGACACAGGCCTGCAGCAGGACGAAGGTCCCGGCTTGATCAAGTCTCTGACCATCACGGCGCGGCGGAATTTCCCCTATGGCTTTGTCCAGGCGCTCTATTCGCGTGCAGACGCGCGCGATCGTCTTACCGGCCTGCCTACGCCAGAGGCGCCGCGGCTGATATGGGATGTGCTGGCCACCACCAGCAAACTTCCGCTGAGCCTGGTGGCGCGTGGAGAGTACGAGCAGGTGGGAAGAAAGCCGCTCGGTGACAGCTTCGTGGCTGTACCGGTGCGCGAGTTTCGCGGCGCGGTAATCCGGCCTTTCCGCAGTAGTGGCATCGACTTGGGGCTGAACGTTTTCGTCGCGAGTGGCTACGGTGGCCAGACGCTCGAAACATTGCCCGGGCCTGGTGTTGACACGCCATTCGAGCAGGTGACTGGATTCCCGCTGAAGTCTTACGTATCGGCATCAGTCACATATAACCTGCGACACCACTAAAGCGGTGGTGGCACCTTAGTGATCTTCGGTTACGAGTCACGAAGCATTCGCTTGCTTCACGTCCCGAGAATACTCCCTGTCTGGTACACCCTCTTCAAAGCTGAAGGATGGAGACCAGTTCGTGGATGGTATGAGCAATCTCATCGTCTGACGTATAGAAGTGTGGTGCGATGCGGATACCGGCGCCGGGGCGAAAGTCAACGAGTATCTGCCTTCTGCCCAGCTCGGCGGTTACCTCGCGGCCATTGGGCACATCGAGGATGATGGTGCCGCCACGCAGTTTTGGATCGCGCGGGCTGCGCACGGTAAGGCCGGCCTCATCGGCAAGTGTGATGAGGCGTTGGGTCTGCCGTTGCGACTTGGCACGAATCGCATCGACGCCGATTTCGTTGACGATCTCATACCCGGAGCGAGCCGAGTACATGGCTGGCACGTTCGGCGTCCCGTTGAGGAAGCGCCGAATGTCGGCTGCATACTCGATGGGGCCATTGCGAAACTCGAATGGCTGCGCGTGGGCAGCCCAGCCCGTGGCCCCCGGCTGGAGCTTCGGGTCGAGATCCTTACGAACGTATAGATAGCCCGCGCCTGGGCCACCGAGCAGCCACTTGACCGAACCACCCGTGGCGAAGTCGAGGTCCAGGGCCGTCACATCCAGCGGCACAATGCCCGCGGATTGATACAGGTCCGCGACGATATAGGCGCCCACTTCATGTGCCCGAGCGGTGATGGCAGCAAGATTCTGCAGGTAGGAGCTGCGGAAGGCCACATGCGAGATACTGACCAGCTGCGTCCGTTCGTCGATGGCGTCGAGAATCCGCTCCAACTTTATCGTCATGCCGTCGGTCGAACCGACAGAGACGATCTCTGCGCCTTGCCGCTCCAGGACGTGGTAGATGTAGTCGTTCGAAGGGAAGTTCAGACCATCCGTGACCAGCTTGTTGCGCTTTCCGTTCCAGTCAAAGCAGGACGTGACGATGGACTGGCAGATGGATACGTTCTGATGCATCACAACGCGGCCCTTGGGTGCGCCGATGATGGAGCCGATGAGATCGCCGCAAGTGACAGGCATGCTCCACCACCCCTCCTCCCAGGCGCGGATGCCGCGGGTCGCCCATGTATCGGTGAACTGTTGGAGAGCGGCTTGCGCGCGGCGCGGCATGGGGCCGAGCGAGTGGCTGATCATGTAGGTGGTGTGGGCCAGAATCGGAAACTCATCGCGCCAGACCAGGAGCGCATCCTGCGCGTGGCTGGCGTGGGAGGAATGCTGGACATGGGTGCTCATGACAGGGGTAACTCCTCGAGTTGAGGCTGCGCCTTGGCGCGCCGCACGGCATAGGCCGTTGCGAGCACGAGAAGGAATGGAATGCCGTAGATGAGGGTAGGTCGAAACTCGCGCGTGAAGAGCGTGGTGATGAGCGCCGCAGTCATCAGCCCTGCGCCCAGCAGGCTGGTGTAGGGGAAGCCCCACATACGAAAGGGAAGTCGAGTCGCCGCATGGTGGCGCCGGAAGCTCAAGTGGGTCACGAAGATCATCAGCCAGGTAAACATCGGACCAAACATCGCGATGGCGAGCATCAGCAGGAATGACCGATCGTGATACCGGGCATTCAGGACAGCAGCCAGAACGATGCCGATGGTGGAGACAAGCAGGGCCGTGAGCGGCACTCCCTGGCGCGTAAGGATGCCCAGGCGGCGCGGTGCAAAGCCTGCGCGTGAGAGTGAAAAGAGCATGCGCGTGCTGATGTAGAGCTGGCTGTTCATGGCGGAGAGTGCGGCTATCAGGATGACAAAGTTCACGATCCCGGCCGCGCCGGCAATGTGCGTGCGTATCATCACGGTGACAAAGGGCGACTGCGTTGCACCAGAGGCCATGACGTACCACGGCACGATGGCGAGCACGAGTGCCAGCGTGAGGAGGTAGAACAGGATTAGGCGCAGCATAGTGGAGCGAAAGGCAGACATGATGGCGCGCTGCGGATTCTTCGCTTCGCCAGCCGCCACCGCTATCATCTCGATGGAAAAATAGCTGAAGAGGGAAACCAGCACAGCCACCCACATGCCCCGGATACCCTTGGGGAAGAAGCCGCCAAAGGCAGTGTAGTTGGCAAAGCCAATGTGTGTTCCGGGGGTCGTGACCGGAGTGCTGGCTGCGGAGTAGATCACCCATGTGCCCAGAATCAGAAAGACAACAATGGACAGAATCTTCAAAGCAGAGAAGCTGTACTCGACTGCGCCAAAGAGTTTGACATTGCAGCCGTTCACAACTACCAGCAGGAGCGTGAAGCCGGAGATCCACAGCCAGCCGGGAGTCGCCGGAAACCAGTAGCGCATGTAGACGGCCACCGCGGTAATCTCTGTGCCGAGCGCGAAGACGATGCCGGCCCAGTACGCGAAGCGCACCAGGAATCCGGAGAGCGGCGACAGGTAGAACTCCGCCCACGCCCCGAAGCTGCCGGAGGTGGGGTGGGCCACGGTCATCTCGGCCATGCAGCCCATCAGCAGCAGGGTGATGATGGCCCCAATCAGGTAGCTGATGAGCACGGCCGGTCCCGCAAATCCAATCGCAAACTTGGAGCCAAGGAAGAGACCGGTGCCAATGGCGCCTCCAATGGCGATCATCGCAAGCTGCCGTGATGACAGGTCTCGGCGCAGGCCCTCCTCGCGCTTCGTGATCGCATCGAAGTGCGAGGGTGGAGAACTCTTCATCCAGCAACTATAAATGTGAATACAGCGCGCAGCATGCGGCTCTTGCGTGCGCGTCACGTAGGAGATAACGTCGCCAAACCTGATGGGCGGTAGCCGGTAGAGTGGGCAAAAAAGCGATCCCTATGATGGATATCCTGTCTCGACCGGTACTGTCACCCGACCACCGTATCCACTACGGCCCAGACGCGAGCCAGTTTGGAGACTTGTGGATTCCGGCGGCGGGGAACAAGTCGCCGCTCCCGCTCGTCATCTTCTTTCATGGGGGCTGGTGGAAGTCGGAGTACGACCTGGGGCACGCTGGCTATCTGTGCAGGGCTTTAAAGGACGCGGGCATCGCCACCTGGTCAGTGGAATACCGGCGAGTGGGTGGGACCGGTGGAGGCTGGCCGCAGACCTTTCAGGATGCTGCCGCTGGTACTGACTTCGTCGCAGATCTCGCGACAAAGTGGCCCCTGGATCTGACCCGCGTCATCACGATGGGGCATTCTGCTGGCGGCCATCTGGCGTTCTGGGTCGCAGGCAGACATCATCTCGATCCCCACAGCGAGATATATCAGCCGCCCCGGGTATCGATGCGTGGCACGATCGCGCTAGCGGGAGCGGTCGATCTTCGCATGACAATCGACCTTGCGGGCGAATCCATCTTCGCCCATGACAAGCAGGAGGTCTATGCGTTGATGGGCGGCCGGCCGGCGCAATTTCCTGACCGATATGCGGCGTCAAACCCAGGCGATCTGTTGCCGTTCCACGTGCCGCAGATATTGATTCAGGGAACGGACGACGATCAGATTCCGCCAATGCTGCCAACGCAGTGGGTCGAGTTATCAAGGCGGACGGGAGATACTGCTTCGGTCAAGATGATCCCCGGGGCGGACCATCTTGACCTGATCGACCCTGAAAGGAGTGCCTGGATGATAGTTCTCGATTGCGTGCGCGGGACGATTCGTGTGTAGCTCGTTTTGCGAGAGTCAATGAAGCACGGCGCGCCAATAACCCTGACGACACATGCCAAATACCGATTTGACGGCCGATCTCCCGAGTCACGCTGCGTGATCATTTCACGTTCTGGAACGGGTTGCTACAGGAGTAGTTTACTTCGGCGAGGCCAGTCTTCCTATCTTAGTAGCCAAACGCTTGTCTCAAATCTAGACTGGCTCGTACCTATGCCAGCCGTATGCATCCGCTTTCTGGGCCTTCTTGTCCTGACACCTGCCTTGCCGCTTCTGGCACAGACCTCTGCAGTGCTGAGTGGGGTCGTCACCGATGTGGGTACACCGGCCGTATTCACGGTAAATGGGAGTCGCATTCACTGCGCACCGGCGACGCGAAGCATGCTGGTGACGCAATCGAAGCGCACGCTGCTCAATAGCTGTCCCGCACAGATACTGGGCGAATCGGTGACAGTGTACGGCCCGCGTGATGGCGGTTCGGGCACGATCATTGCCAATGAGATCGATTCCGAGGCTCCAGGGGAGCGCGGAGTGGATGGTTTTGCGGTGATCGATGCCATCATCCAGCCGCTGGACGGTTCCAGTACGACCATCGTCAGCGCGGATGGTTACGCGATTTCGATACCGGGCGCAGTCCACCCGGTATTACAGGCGCCTTTGAAGGCGGACGCCAAGGTGGCTACCAACCTTTGGCTGCGATATACCGGCACACAGCACGTGGACGGTTCTGTTACAGCGACGACTGTGACGCTGTCGCAAAACCATTTGATGGAACGCGAGCGCAAGGCCACCACGAAGTTAGAGTTTGATCCTGCGTCGGTGACAGAAGAGAACAGACAAGGTAATTGGAGCAAGGCTTTTCGCGGGATTGATCCGAAGCGTATTCCAGCTTCGCGCGATGCAGCCATGCAGCAGCGGGTGGAGAGCATAGGCACCCGCCTGATTCCGGCATACCAGCGTGACCTGCCTTCGGACGACCCTGCGAGGATAGAGTTCCGATTCCAGGTGGTGGATCAGACCAGGCGTTACGATGCCACCACCCTGCCGAATGGGATTATTCTCATCCCGGAACAGGTGGCGACACGGCTGGAAAATGATTCGCAACTGGCAGCCGTTTTGGCAGACAACATCGCTAGTACGCTGGAGAAGCAGGAGTTGCGGCAGATTCCCGCACGGCGGGCACTAACTGCAGGGGATCTCTCTTTGATAGCGGGAGGGCTCTTCGTTCCTGGCCTCGGACTGGCTGCCGGTGTTCCCGACGTAATGGCGAATGCCAAGATGATGAAGCACGCAGAGGAGCAGAGCGGACGCGTTAGCCTGGTGCTGCTGCATCAGGCAGGCTACGACATTACAGAAGCTCCAAAGGTGTGGTGGATGCTCGCGTCTCTCAAGCCCAAGCCGCTCGCGCAGGTCTCCATTCCGTACCGGGCGCGCTATTTGTACCACATCCTGGCGACCACCTGGCATGCGCAGCTGGCTCTGCCGGCAGCGCCCGCGGATGCCAAGTCTGGCTCCTCGACGTCACTCGCGAACTAGGGCGTGTTAACACTACGTCCATTTAACTGCGGTAGAGTTGCAGGCAGATGGAGATCACCGAAGAGCAGTACTCGCGGATCAAGGGTAGCTTGCCAGTGCAGCGTGGCAACGTAAGTCTGTCGAACCTGCAGTTGCTC
>JBBRLT010000019.1:0-48386 GCA_038231235.1 Terriglobales bacterium | reverse complement strand
TCGAAGCTGGCATCCGGCGCGTAGCGATAGCGCGCCAGCGTGGCCTCATCGTCGCTCAGAAATGTGGTCACCAGCGCGGCGCCGGCGCGGTAAGCATGCTCGGTGATGCGGCGCACCAGCGGCAGCGCGTCCACTGAGGCAGTGATCAGCAGCTCCTGCCCGCGGGCCAGGCCGAGGCCGGTGTGGATGGCCACGGCGGCCAGCCGGTCCAGCCGTGCGGCATGCGTGGCCGCGGCTCCGCGTGATTCCGTAATCCGTGTCTCCACAGGGGCTGTGCTCATCGCTGTCTCCTCAATTGCTGGAAAGTCGTTAGCTACGACTCTATCGTCTGCATAGCCGTGCGTCATCCGGCCAACGCCCTGCCCACCGTCATCCCGACCGGAGCGGCGAAGCCGCGCAGCGATATCGCGATAACACATTTGTCATCCCGACCGGAGCGTAGCGCAGTGGAGGGATCTGCCTTTCCGATTGCCTGCGGATAACAGCAGATCCCTCCGGCGCATCAACCCAGCCAACGGCGCGCTGCCACGACGCTGTCATCCTGAGCGGAGCGAAGCGAAGTCGAAGGGCCTGCATTTCTGCGCCGCCCTCCAATCCGGACAGCAGTGCAACCGCCACTCTGTGTTGCTACAATCCAGCTATATTCCCCGCACAGGAGCCGCCTTCATGCCTGATTTCTTTGCCGCACTTGACGCCCGCGTCGCCCGCTATGACCTGCTGCAGCACCCGTTCTACCAGGCGTGGTCGAACGGCCAGCTCACCCGCGACGAGCTGCGCGAGTATGCGGCAGAGTACTGGCATCACGTCTCTGCGTTTCCCACCTATCTCAGCGCGTTGCATTCGCGGCTCAGCGATGCGCCGCTGCGCCGCACCGTGCTCGAAAATCTGGCAGACGAGGAAGGTCTCCCCGCCGGCCGGCCGCACAGCGATCTATGGATGGACTTTGCCACCGGCATGGGCGCCACGCCGGACAGCGTTTGCAACCGCGAGCTGCAGCCGGAGACTGCTGCACTCATCGCCCACTTCCGCGCCGCCATGCAGACGGAGTCGGCCGCCGCTGCTCTGGCTGCTTTGTATGCCTATGAGTTCCGCGTGCCCGCCATCGCCCGCACCAAGGCAGAGGGGCTGAAGCAGCACTACAGTGCCGATACCTCAACCGCGCGCTACTTCACCCTGCACCAGACAGCGGATGTGCATCACGCGAGCGTGTGGCGTTCGGCGATCGATGCCGAGCTCGCTGCGCATCCGGAGCAAACGGAAGCCGCGCTGGATGCAGCCGAGCATACTGCCGCAGCCCTGTGGAGCACACTCGATGGCATTGAGCGCCAGCGTCTGCAGGCGCGCGTGGAGCAGGCTGCACCCGCCGCCTAGCGGCCCAGCCGCAGGCACTGTCCAGGCGCAGGTGCTGCACAAAACTTCGTTGACGACGCGGAACGGAACGCAGCAGAATGACGGCTGCGCAGACGGGTGATCGAGCTGAAGCAATTCTCCTGATGCTGTGAGCCGAGAAGAGTATCTCGGCGTGGCCTTTCCTCAAAGAAAGGCCACGGGAGCAGCCGCTGGACGGCCTACACCTACAGGAGAAATTGCTTATGGGCATGGATGACGATCTGCCGCGCCTCCTGCACACCGACGCGGATGGCACTCGCACCCATCAGCTCGACCGCTTTCCATTCACCCTCGGGCGGAGTCCTTCCCGAGATCTGTGCCTGGCCCACTCCCAGGTCTCGCGCGAGCATGCCGTCATCGAGCGAGACGAGGACGGCCTGTATCTAGTGGACGCGGGAAGCCGCCATGGCACGCGTGTGAATGGCGCGGCCGTGACCCGAACTCTGCTGCGCTCCGGCGACACCATTGAGCTGGGCAGCGCCAGCACCACGCTGCTGTTCCTTCATGGCCCGGAGCGGCCTTCCGAGCTGAGCGGCATCCATCAGGGAACACGCGCATTTCTGGAGCGCGTCTCCAGCCACTCCCACGGTTCAGACCTGGAGAAGCTCTCGTTGTTTCTGGAAGCGGCACAGCGCTTCAATGGCACCCAGTTGCTGTCAGAAGTGCTGAACACCATGATCGAGTACGCGCTGCGCCTCACCTGCGCAGAGCGCGGCTTCGTCTTTCTGGGCGACGACTACGCATCGCTGGTGCTGCGCTGTGGCCGCGGCACAGACGGCTCCGTGCTGTCGGATGACTCGAAGATCTCCCGCTCCATCGTGCGCGATGCTGCCCACGCCGGGCTGGACTACATTCTGGGCGATGCCACAGGCGAGGGCGCTGCGATCGGCCGCGACAGCATCATCGCCCACGACCTGCGCTCGGTCATAGCCATTCCGCTGCGCCGCCGCAGCACTGGCACGCTGCTCGGCCTGCTCTACCTGGACAGCCGGCTCAACTCTTGCAACCTCAGCAGTGTCAGCCGGGAGATTCTGCACGCCATCGCGACCGAGGCCGCCACCCTGGTAGAGAACGCGCGCATGCTCGAAGCCGAGCAGGCCGCCGCACTCATGCGCAAGGAGATGGAGATTGCCGCCTCCATCCAGCAGCGCATCATCTCCAGCGATCTACCCTTCATTCCCGGCTTCCATCTGCGCGCGCGCACCATGCCCTGCGCCGAGGTGGGCGGCGACTTCTACGACGTGCTGCGCACCCCGGAGGGCTGTGTCGCCATCATCGCCGACGTCTCTGGCAAAGGCATGTCGGCGGCACTGCTGGCCTCGATCATCCAGGGCATGATGTACGCGCAGGTCGAAAGCGGCGCGGCGTTGGTGGACGCGGTCAGCGCAGTGAACTCGTTCCTGTGCGCACGCGTCTCCGGCGCCAAGTACGTCACCCTGGTGGCCTTGCTGGCACGGCATGACGGCTCAGTCGAGCTGGTGAATGGCGGCCACGTCAGCCCGCTGCTGGTGCTGCCCGGGGGCAAGGTGGAGCGCATTGAGGACGGCGATATGCCAGTGGGTATGCTGCCCCACACCAGCTTCCACACAGTGCGGCTGATGCTGCCGCCCGGCGGCCGGATCGTGCTGCTCAGTGACGGTATCAGTGAGTCCGAAAATGAATGTGCTGAGCAATTTATGAGCTCTAGCTTCGAGCAGTACTTGACTGGGGACGATCCCATCGAAGCCACCTTCCGCGGGCTGCAGACCTTCTGTGCTGGCCTGCCCCAGTTCGATGACTGCACCATGCTGACGCTGGATCGACTGCTCTAGACCCGCTGCCCCAGTCCGCGCTCAAGAGAGCGGCAAAGCCACCATGAAGCTACTCGTAAAATTCAATGTTCTACTCATCGTCATTGCCGCTATCAGCCTGGGCGTGATCGGCTATGTGGCGCACAACTTTCTGATGGAGAATGCGCGCGGGCAGGTGCTGGAGCAGGCCAAGCTGATGATGGAGAGCGCCAGCTCCATGCGCCGCTACACCACCGATGAGCTGAAGCCGCTGCTGGTGGGCAATCCGCTCTACCGCGAGAAATTTCTGCCGCAGATCGTGCCGGCGTATGCGGCCACCACTACCTTCGCCAAGCTGCGCGTCAGCTTCCCGCAGTACACCTATCGCGAGCCCGCACTGAACCCCACCAACCCGCAGGACCGCGCAGCGGATTGGGAGAGTGATGTCATCCAGCAGTTCCGCAATCATCCCGGCCAGACCGAGCTGATAGCGGAGCGCCAAACACCCATGGGCGGTGCACTCTACCTCGCGCACCCTATCGCTGCAGCACCGAGCTGTCTGGAGTGCCATAGCGTGCCTACGGCCGCGCCCGCTGCCATGATTGCGAAATATGGCCCCAACAACGGCTTTGGCTGGCAGCCCAACGAAATCGTCGCCGCACAGATCGTCTCCGTGCCCACGGCGCTGCCGGTCGATATCGCTAACCGCGCCTTCCGCACGCTCATGCTCTCGACCACGCTGACCTTTGCCGCCCTGATTCTCGCGACCAACGTGGTGCTGATGGTTCTGGTCATCCGCCCGGTGCGCCGTCTGGCGCGCGTGGCCAACCAGGTCAGCACCGGCCAGTTGGAAGAAGCAGAGTTGCCAGTGCGCGGCAACGACGAGATCGCTGAGCTGACGGCCAGCTTCAACCGCCTGATGACCAGCCTGGCCAAGGCACTGCGGCTGCTGGAGTAGAGAACACCACCACGAACCGGGTGCGCCATCCTACGCAAAGCGTAGGGTGGGACCGCACGAAAGGCAGCAGCATCCGTGATCCGGACCGAAGGCCCCACTCAACGGTGTCATCCGGAGCGGAGATGCGAAGCCCCCAAACTCTGTCATCCTGAGCGCAGCGAAGGACCTGCAGTTCCCACCACGAAACCGGGTGCCCCATCCTACGCAAAGCGTAGGGTGGGACTGGACGAAAGGCAGCAGCATCCCGTGATCCTGACCGAAGCCTCCACTCAATGATGTCATCCGGAGCAGAGATCCGAAGCCCCTCACCCAAAGAGTGTCATCCTGAGCGCCAGCGAAGTGCCTGCAGTTCCCCCCACAAAAACCGGGTGCCCCATCCTACGCAAAGCGTAGGGTGGGACCGCGCAATCTGCACAACCGCACTAGCCCCGCAACTGCTTCTGCACCGATGCGAGGAAGGTCTGCCGTGCCGCCGGCGAATCAATCTCGCGCGGCCACTGCGTCTACCAGCTCGCGCAGGTTGCTGGTGTTGCTGGAGGCGCGCCGCACCAGCACGCCGGCGATGGGTCCCACGTGGGTGGCCATCTGCCGGGTGATCTCGCTCAATGACTCAGGCCGATGCGTGCCCGAGGATGCCCGCTTGGCCTGACTGGCGGGTGCCGGTAGGGGTGTACCGGGCGCGACCGCAGAAGTCGCCGGCTGTACCCGCAGTTGTGAAACGTCGCCTGCTGCAGTCGTGTGAAGCGTCTCTGCATCGAGTGCCGCCAGAAACTCCTGCGCCGTCTGCCAGCGTGCGCGCGGATCTTTCTCGAGCGCGCGCAATACAGCAGCCGACAACGTCGCCGGAATCTTCGGATTGATCACCGCCGGTGCCGTGGGCGCATGCTGCAGATGCCCGGCGATAACCTGGAAGTGATTTGCGCTCTCGATTGGTAGCCGGCCCGTGATCATCTCGTACGGCGTGACGCCGGTGGCATAAATGTCTGAGCGTGCATCGTGCGGCTCGCCGGCAATGTGCTCCGGCGCGATGTAATGCATCGACCCAACCAGCGCCCCGGTGGTGGTGAGCCGCTGATCTGGCAAGCCGGACCCCGCTTCCAGACCGAGACCCCCCAAAGCCAGACCAAAGTCCAGCAGCTTCACCTCGCCCTGCGGCGTGATCATGATGTTCGACGGCTTGATGTCGCGATGGACGATGCCGCGCTGGTGCGCATAGCTCAGCGCGGTCAGTACCTGTCGCGTGTAGGCCAGCGAATGTTCCAGGGTCAGCCCGGCCTGCATGCGGCGGCTCAGGTCCTCGCCCTCCACGCACTCCATGATCATCACCAACTCCTGCTCCTCGCCTTGCGCTGGAAGCCGGAACGCCGTATGTAAGGTGGCGATGTGGGGATGGTTGAGCGTGGCCAGCAGGCGAATCTCGCGGGTAAAGCGGTCCAGCATCTCGCTCGCGTTGCGTCCCGTGGCCTGCCCGGCGCGCAGCAGCTTCATCGCCTCGATGCGGTCAGAGATGGTGTGGCGCACGCGATATACCTCGCCCATGCCGCCATAGCCCAGCGTGCCCACCACCTCGTAATCGCCCACCCGGGTTCCCGGCGCAAAGCCCATGGCGCAGTTATAAATGGAATCCAGCACACTCACATTCTCTGCGTCCTCATCGAAGCGATCCTGGCCGTCCTCGTAGCTACAATGTAGCTATACTATTTTGGTGAGACAGGCAGTGCGGTTTGACTGGGACGCGGAGAACCGGAAACACATCGCCGCCCATCGCGTGACTTCAGAAGAAGTCGAGCAGGTGATCCTGAACCATCCAGTCGATCTGGAATACCAAACGGAACAGGGAGAAGGCCGAGTCGTTCAATTGGGAGAAACGGCAGAGGGTCGCATCCTGATTGTCGTCTCTACGCTGACGAGTGGTGGCATTCGCACCATCACCGCCTGGCCAGCAAAGGACCGGCTGCGGCGTTACTGGCGGAGCTTGCAGCTCGGTCTGCCCAGTGAAAGGGAGGAATGATGGCAACACGAAAGAAGACTCCCACATTTGCGACGGAGGCAGAGGAAGCCCGCTGGTGGGTAGAGCAAGAGGACCGGTTGGCAGTCGCCTTCGTGGAGGCGTCGCAGAAGGGAAGCCTGGGGCGAGGCACCGTAATGAAACGCGCCGCTCTGCCCACTACCACCATCCGGCTTGACCCGACGGACATCGCTCTTGCGCGGGCGCAGGCCGAGCAGAAGGGAATGCGCTATCAGACCTACCTCAAGCAGTTGTTGCATGAGGCATTGAGGCGCAAGGCGAGTCGCCATTGAGTTTTTCATCCGGCCTATAAGTTCGCCCCCCTGGGCTAAACTGGAAGGTTATGGCGACTGCAGATATCTCTACTATCATCCTGCCGCTCTCTCCCAATGGCGACTTCCGCAATGAACCGTTCGTCGACTTCCGCTCCAGCACGAACGAGCACGCCATGAAGGCAGCGCTCGCAAGCGTGGGCGGCATGCTGCGGCATGAGTACGAGCTGGTCATCGGTGGCGAGCGTGTGCGCTCTGCGCAGACGTTTTCTTCCGTCAACCCCGCCCGGCCCGCGCAGGTAGTCGGCGTTCATTCGACAGCCACTGCCGAGCACGCGGAGCAGGCCATGCAGGCCGCGCTGAAAGCATTCGAGAGCTGGCAGCTAGTCTCCTGGGAGCAGCGCGCCTCACTGCTGTTGCGTGCCGCTGCCATTATCCGCGAGCGCAAGTTCGAGTTCTGCGCGTGGCTCACCTATGAGGTCGGCAAGAATTGGGCTGAGGCCGATGCCGATGTTGCAGAGACCATCGACTTCCTCGAGTTCTACGCGCGTGAAGCACTGCGTCTCGCCACCGCGAAGCCACCCATCCAATATCCCGGCGAGCGCAATGAGTTGCTCTACATCCCGCTGGGCGTGGGCGCTGTAATCCCGCCCTGGAACTTCCCCTTCGCCATCATGGCTGGCATGACGGCCGCTGCCATCGTCTGCGGCAACACTGTCGTCCTGAAGCCTTCGACCGATGCGCCTACCATTGCCGCGCGCTTCCTCGATGTTCTCGAAGAAGCCGGCATGCCCCCCGGTGTGGTGAATCTGTGTCAGGGTGGACCGGAGGTCGGCCGCGCCATCGTCGAGCATCCGAAGACGCGCTTCATCGCATTTACCGGCTCGAAGAAGGTGGGGCTGGAGATTCACGAGCGCGCCGCGAAGACGCAGCCCGGCCAGAAATGGATCAAGCGCACGGTACTGGAGATGGGCGGTAAGGACTCCATCATCGTCAGCTCGGACGCGGACCTGGATGCTGCAGTTGAAGGCGTCGTGCTCTCCGCCTTCGGCTTCAATGGACAGAAGTGTTCGGCATGCTCGCGCGCCATCGTTGAGGACGTGGTCTACGACGCATTTGTCGAGCGCATCGAGGAGCGGGTGCGCCACATCAAGGTTGGCGATCCGATAGAGAACGTCTACATGGGGCCGGTGGTCAATGAGGTTGCCGTCAAGCGGATCCTCGGCTACATCGAGACCGGAAAGAGCGAAGGCCGCCTCATCGCCGGCGGCGAGCGTGTCGCGCATCCTGAGGGCGGCTACTACATTCAGCCCACCATCTTTGCCGACGTTGCGCCTAGCGCGCGCATCGCGCAGGAAGAGATCTTCGGCCCGGTGCTCGCGCTTATTCGCGTGAAGGACTATGACCAGGCGCTGGCTGTGGCCAACAACACAGAGTATGGACTGACCGGCTCGGTCTACTCCGCCGATCGCGGCAAGCTTGACCTGGCGCGCCGCGCCTTCCACGCCGGCAATCTCTACTTCAATCGCAAGAGCACGGGCGCCATGGTGGGCGCGCATCCCTTCGGCGGATTCAACATGTCCGGCACCGACTCAAAAGCCGGCGGCCCGGACTACCTGCTGCTCTTCACCCAAGCCAAGTCTGTCGCAGAAAAATTGAGCTAACCACCTCGGCAGCGTGACCTGCGCATCAGTAGTGCTTGATTCGGGTTTCACAGCGTGCTTGGACGAAGGCACGCACTCGCTGTCCGATGTCGTCGCGTGTCGTTCGGAAGAATGCAAGACGCTCTTCCTTGCTCCCGCGCGCCTCGGCCGGATCTGCAATGGGCCAGTGCTCTCGGATAGAAACGCCAGGAAAAATGGGGCATCGCGCCACCGCGCGGTCGCAGACGGTAATGAGATACGGAATGTGCTGACCCAGGAAGCCACATACATCCTTGGATCGATGCGCGGAAAGATCGATGCCCACTTCTGCCATCACCCGAATTGCCAGCGGATTGACGACGCTCGGTTCCAGGCCCGCGCTCTGTGCGTCGAAGAAGTCGCCCGCCAGGTGCCGCAACCATCCCTCTGCCATCTGGCTGCGGCACGAATTGCCAGTGCAAAGGAACAAGACCTTAGGCATCGCAGTGTTCGGGCTTGATGGCGTACACCTTTACGCTGGCCGCTGCTGCGTTGACGTCGTACTGCGCGAGCAGGGAAGCCAAATCCTCATGCACCGATGTGCTGGCTCCGGCTGTGCTCGCTCCCGGCGTGCAACAGGACTCGGCCGCAATAGGGAACAAGGCAGACTCCTCCATCGCGGGTGAGCAGCACGCCAGCTGATTCTCTACCTTCGCATACGCGTTGAGGTCCGCACCACTGTCGACGACCTCCACATGCGCGAAGCCGGCCACGCGCAACTCTTCCCGGTATGTGTCGATGCGGATCGCGCCAGCGATGCAGCCCACGTACGCGGCCATGCTCTGCGCAATCGCGTCGGGCAGTTCGCCCCTCAGTGCGATGTCGCTCACGGCGAGCCGCCCTCCAGGCTTCAGCACGCGGAAGATCTCCCGGAAGACAGCGGGTTTGTCCGGCGCCAGGTTCAGCACGCAGTTGCTGATCACGCAGTCGACCGACGCATCCTCCAGGGGAAGCTGATCGATGGTGGAGAGGTGAAAGTCCACGTTGGTGTAGCCGCCCGCAGCGGCATTGGCGCGTGCGCGGTCGATCATCGCCGGCGTCATGTCGATGCCGATAGCGCGTCCCAGCGGACCTACCATGCGTGCCGCGAGAAACACATCTAGGCCGCCGCCCGAGCCCAGGTCCACCACAACTTCACCGGGGCGCAGATGCGCCGTCGCTGTGGGATTGCCGCAGGACAGGCCCATGTTGGCCTCCGCCGGAATGGACCGCAGCTCCTCAACGGTGTAGCCGAAGGCCTCCGCTACTTCCGTCACGCTAGCATGCTCGCTCGACAGAGTACTCTCCGCCACCGCGCCGTACTTCGCCTTGACTGAGTCCATCAACTGCTCCGTCATAGGAACCTCCTCGAGGTCATATTCGTTAAGGCGACTATATTTATTCTTGAATGCATGCGTCAAGGCAAATATATTAAGACCAGTGAAAGCCGGACCGCCCTTCCAGATAGAACGCTTCTTCCAGTCGCTCGGGGACCGGACGCGGCTGCGTCTGCTCAACCTCATGGGCGATCAGGAGACCTGCGTCTGCTACTTCGTCGAGATACTGGGCCAGCCGCAGCCAAAGATCTCGCGCCACCTGGCCTACCTGCGCAGCGCTGGCATCGTCGTCGCGCGCCGGGAAGGGAAGTGGATGCATTACCGCATTGTGATGCCGCCACACCCCGGCGCCGCGCAGGTGTTGAAGCAGACACTGGCCTGGATGCGCGAGGACGGTGCTATGCGGGCAGACCGTGCGCGCCTGGCGCGCGCCTGCTGCTCACCGGCAAAGTTTGCCGCGCTCGAGGGCGCGCCGCGGCCTATCTCCGCGCCCGCCCTGCAGTGAGCGAAAAAGAAGCCCTCCTTGCGGAGGGCTTCTCGAGTGGACTTGCCTGTTGCGGAGTGTGCGTTGTGCTTTAAGCGCTTCGCATCTGTAATGCTGCGCCCGCCACGATCCCGTTGTTATTGGCATTCGCGGTGCTCTGCAGGCCAAGGCCGGCTTCGGCTGCGGCTTCAGCCAGGATGCGGTGGTGAATGGTGAACAGTGCCAGTTCCAGCCGGTCGGAGACGCCAGTCTTGTCGTAAACCGAGCGCAGGTAGTTCTTGATCACCTGCTCGGTGGTGCCCAGCCGCTGCGCGATCTCTTTATTCTTGCAGCCCTGCACGATCAGCGCGACGATCTTCATCTCCTTCGGAGTGAGCCGGTCGCGGACGCGCGCGCCAACAAAATCTTCATCTTCCGCATGGGCTGCATCGGCAGGACGCTGCACGCATGTCAGTCCATGGATCACCTTATGTACGCAGTCCACCAGCGCGGCGCCGGTGGTATTGCGGTAGACCACGCCGCGGACGCCCTGCTGTGTATAGCTGGATGCCGACTCGCCATTCTCGGCAATCACGATGCCCCGGCTGCCAGCAGTCCTTACCCGGCCGATGAAGTCGCCCAGCTCCGGCTTCAGCGCGGAGGCGAAGACCACTATCGAAGACTTGTAGGTGTCCACGGCGAGCACCATGCGCGCCATATCGCTGCACTGTGCCGCGACTCGAAAATCTTCTTCGCTGGCCAGTACTTTTGCGATGCCCGCACGGAAGATGGCCTGATTGTCACCGAGAATGATCTTATTCATTGCGCCTCATTTGAAAAATCCCTCTGCCCGACAGCCTGAGTGCGCAACCCATGTATCCACTCTGCCGGCATCAGCTGCCGGGCTGGAGCTTCGTCTCTAGACGTCACACAACGAATGCGCTGCGATCACCAAGGTTGTCGGCAGAAAAGTAGTAAGTCTTCTCTTTGCGGTTCGTGGACTGCTTGCTGAGCGCTCGTTTCAGTGCTGCTGCGGGTCGCCCTGCTGGTGCCCTGTTGCCCCTTAAAGATCGGGCATCGCACCTGGACCGGCAACCCCACGTAAGTGTTACGGAGGTACTCGCGGAGGGGCAGATGGCATTGACATCCTGGCGAATTGCGAGGCTGCACCGCGATGCAAGAGCACTGGGCTAGAGGGAAAGCGATGGTCCGGCGCAGCCAGTGCCGTTCCGGGAAGAAGCCCAACAGGGGAACAGCCACAGACAAAGCACTACACTATGGTTGCAGCCCTGCCGCCCGCTTTCCGGTAGTGAAATGCCGAGCGGCGCCGGGCTGCAAGAGGGTTCGGCGCCGGCTGCAAGAGGGTTAGATGAGCAAGCCAGTCATTCTCGCGATCGATGACGATGTCAGCGTACTGGAGGCGGTGGTCCAGGATCTGCGCCGCCGCTATGGCTCCAGCTACCGCATCCTGCGCGCCGGCTCCGGGCAGGCAGCGCTCGACCTGGCTGCGCAGCTCAAGCAGCGCTCAGAGACGGTGGCGCTCTTCCTCTCCGATCAGCGCATGCCGGGGATGAACGGCACCGAACTGCTGGAGCGCTCGATCGCGATCTTTCCCGATGCGAAGCGCGCATTGCTGACCGCCTACTCTGATACCGAGGCCGCGATTCGCGCCATCAATACAGCGCGCATTCACTACTACCTCACCAAGCCGTGGGACCCGCCAGAGGAGAAGCTCTACCCCGTCATCGATGACCTGGTCGAAGCGTGGCGCTCCAGCTACAAGGCGCCCTTTGAAGGCCTGCGCGTGGTCGGTGTCCGCTATGCGCTGCGCGACCATAAGGTGCGCGAGTTTCTTACCAGAAATTCGGTTCCCTACGTATGGCTTGACCCGGAGAGCTCTGCCGAAGCTCGCGATCTGCTGGAGCAGAACGGCCTGCGCGACGCGAAGCTCCCGGTGGTCTTCTTCTCGGACGGTACCCATATGGAGCAGCCAGATCATCAGGAGCTGGCCGCGCGGATTGGCCTGCGCACCCAGCCTTCGAGCGATGTGTATGACCTGGTCGTGCTCGGCGCTGGCCTGGCCGGACTGGCCGCTGGTGTGTATGGAGCCAGCGAAGGGCTGCGCACTCTGGTGATAGAGAACGAGGCCCCTGGAGGCCAGGCAGGCTCCAGTTCCAGTATCAAAAATTATCTGGGCTTTCCCGCCGGTCTGAGCGGCGCGGACCTGGCCCGGCGCGCGTATCAGCAGGCCTCCCAGTTTGGCGCAGAGTTCGTCTCCGGACGCGCCTCCTCCATTCGTACGGAGCGCGGCTATCACTTCGTGTGCCTGGGCGATGGACGCGAGGTCTCCGCGCAGACCAGTCTGATCGCCACCGGCGTCGATTGGCGTCGCCTGGAAGTCCCCGGAGTGGAGCGGCTTACCGGGGCGGGTGTCTACTACGGCGCCGCCCTGGCCGAGGCCCGCACCTGCCAGGATGAAGAGGTCTTCCTGATCGGGGGCGCCAACTCGGCAGGGCAGGCCGCGCTGCACTTCTCCCGCTTTGCCAAGCGAGTAGTCATGCTGGTGCGGGCCGCATCCCTCGAAAGCAGTATGTCGAAATATTTAATCGATGAGGTCGCTCGTGAATCCAATATTGAGGTTTGGACCGGGGCGCGGGTGGTAGAGGCATATGGAGACGACCGGCTGCAACAGTTGCGCATCGCACGTCCGGATGGCGAGCAGACGGTGCATGCTACGGGATTGTTTATCTTCATCGGGGCAGAGCCGAAGACAGACTGGCTGCCCTGCGCGGTGCTGAAGGATGACAAGGGATTCGTCTTGAGTGGTGGAGATTTGAAGCAGCATCCGGAGTTCGCCAGGCAATGGAAGCAGGAGCGGGATCCATTTCTGCTGGAGTCGAGCGTTCCCGGCATCTTCGTGGCCGGGGATGTGCGCCACGGGTCAGTGAAAAGGGCGGCTTCGGCCGTGGGAGAAGGATCGATTGCCGTGCAGTTCATTCATCAATACATGGCAGCCCGATAACGATGGCAGCTCGCTAACGCGCAGGTAGGATAGCCAGCGGGAGAGGAAGCAGAGAATACTTCGATTCACATGAGCAGTGATATCCCCACGCTTCACACGCAGCGCGTTCCCTCGGACTCACTCTTTGCAGAACTCGTGCGCGTCGCTGTCTTCGCAGAGTTGAAGCAGGAAAATCTGCGCTGCCTGGGCACCGTCGAGGTCATCGAAGCCGATGCCGGAGCAGAGATCCTGCCGCCGGGATCGATCTGCGACTCCTACTACGTGCTGCTGGAGGGCGAGGTAGAGATCCAGAAGCTGGAGCAGGAAGGCGAGCCGCCGCGCATCATCACGCAAACGGCTGGTGAAGCCTTCGGCGAGATGTCCCTGCTGAAGGGCACGCAGAGCAAGGTTGCGCTGATCGCCTCGAAGACCTCGCGTCTGGTGCGCTTCGATGAAGAGTCTTTCTGGCAGTTGATGTTCTCTTGCCCCCGGGTGCGCGCCGCCATCCTGGGCAATATGGCGCGCCGGCTGGAGTCCTACCAGGCCAGCGCCGTTCATCGCGAGAAGCTGGCCTCACTCGGCACCATGGCCGCCGGCCTGATGCACGAACTCAACAATCCTGGCGCTGCCGCCCTGCGCGCTGCTTCGCAGCTGCGGGAGAAGCTCTCCCGCCTGCAGGAGATCAGCCTGCGTTTCACCCGGACGCCCATCACGGTGGAACAACAGGAGTGCATGGCCGTCTTGCAAGAGCGTGCCCTGCGCAAGGACTGCTGCGTCCTGATGGGATCGCTCGAACAGTCCGACCGTGAAGAGGCTCTGGCCACCTGGCTCGAAGACGCTGGCGTGGAGAACGCCTGGCGGCTGGCGCCCGCCCTGGCAGAGATGGGTATGGATGCAGAGCATCTGGAGTGTGCGCGCTCTGCCTTCAGCGGACAACGGCTCTCTGATCTGCTCAACTGGCTGGAGGTGGTCATCTCCAGCTCGCAGTTGGTAGCCACGCTGGAGTCCAGCATCGCCCGCGTCACCGACCTGGTGGTCGCAGTGAAGAAATATGCGTACGAAGGCAAGGGCGTCGGCGCCGCGCTGAACGTGCATGAGAGTCTGCACAGCACGCTGGTCATCCTCGGCCACAAGCTGCGTCACAAGGGAATCGTGCTGCGCAAGAACTTTGCCACCAACCTGCCGGCACTGGAAGGTGCCGCAGCCGGTCTGAATCAGGTCTGGACCAACCTGTTGGACAATGCCATCGATGCCTCCCACGAAGGCGGTGAGATCGTGATCAGCACGCAGCGCGAAGATGACCGCATCGCGGTCAGCATTGCAGATCGCGGCACCGGCATCTCGCCGGAAGACCAGAAGCACATCTTCGAGCCCTTCTTCACCACCAAGCCCGTAGGCGCGGGTACGGGCCTCGGCCTCGATATTGCCAAGCGCATCGTCGAGTCCAAGCACGGCGGCGAGATCACGCTCCAGTCCACTCCCGCCGGCACGGTATTCACGGTGTATCTGCCCATCGTCGCCGTCAGCCAGGCCGTCATCGCGAAGCAACCTCCCGCCACCGCCAACGCGCACAGTGTCTAGGCTTCCGCTACGTGTTAATTGTCGTCGTCTGGGTCGCGGACAGGCCGCGCTTTCAAGATGACGCCCGCGCTGGTGCAAGTCCAGTACACGATCCCGTCCTCCGAGACCGCGACGGCGTTCGGTTGCGGATCACCCCTGTGAATGAGAGAGAGATGTCCAGTGCGCAAATTATATTTGGACACTTTGTTCGTCCCGCCACTCGCGCCTGACACGCCCGGCGTGGGGACTTCCGTGAAGTACAAGTTCCGGCCCTTGCGGTCAATGGTGATGCCTGTCGGCTTTTTCAACCCTGAAAGCAGGACGCGAACGATTCTGTCCTCCGCGCTGCGCCACAGAATCACGCCCGCCGACCGGCACGTCCAGTACAAATCGCCGTTGCGTGCAACGGTAATCTCCACCGGTTCGGGCTCGCCCATGTGGAGGGTATGAATGGTGACACCATCGGTTGAAAACACGCCGTTCGTGCCACCGGCCACTCCTGGCACAGGCACTTCCGTGAAATAGACCGTACCTTTATGGTCGAGCGCAATGCCGCTTGGCTTGTTCAACCCAGTAAGAAAGAACGTGGTGACGCCGTGTTCGTCCTGTTTCAGAATTACGCCCGCCGAAAGACAGGCCCAGTAAATCGATCCATCTTTGCCAACCGCAATATTGACCGGCTGAGGCTCGCCCATGTGGAGTGTCGTAATGCTTCCGTCTTCCAGGTTCAGCTTTTTCACCGCGTTCAGGCCGCCAGCCACACCGGGTGAGGGTACCTCGGTGAAGTAAATTACCTCATCCGCAATGGCAATTCCGGTTGGCTTGGTCAATCCGGACGCCACGAGTGTAACGGTATAACCTTGAGCTCGCAAAAGCCCCGGAACTGCCAACCCGCAAATCAGTAGTAGAGTCACATTGCAGAAAACTCTTCGAGTCATATGCGTCATATCGATATCTCCTTCCGATAACGAATCTGAGAGCTTGGGCCGATCAAGGTCTCTGATCGTGCCGACATTGTCGAGCACACCACTGATGTTGATCACGCGTGTGCCCACGTTCCAGATATTGCCCAGGGAAAGCGTTGATTGAATGCGCCGTTGTTGTGGTGAGGGGGTGTTCGTAACCGTGGTCGAAAAAAAATTGGCGTAGCGAGCGCGCCACTCCCCAACTACACCAGCTTCGCCCATCAAGACACGTGTGTTAAACCCAATGGTGTTCGCGGAGCCACCGGGACCAACGCCAAAGCCCCATTCGTCCCAACTGTTTTGCGCAGCGGTTTGCGATGACCTGAGCCCTGAAACTGGGCGAAATATTGGCCTCATTGCTCCGGCATTGTCAAGAACAAAATACTCAAGTGTGTGGATGACTGGCCTGGGAATGCTGATGAAGAAGATCCGCGCCACAGTCGCAAGCACAAAAAGAAAATTTGGGTGCACATCAGCCCAGGTGCAAGGCGATTCTCACCCCGGCCTGGCAACCCCTCCACCCTCCGCGCAAACGGAAGTACACCAGGACGAGCGCAACTCCTGGATCTGATGCGTGTTCCTTCTAGCAGCAGGAGTCATCGCCGAAGGAGGCACCATGACACGCTTCTCCTCTGCTGTTGGCAAGCTATCGGGCATCGCATTGTTATCCTTGCTCGGCGCCGGAACCTCATTCGCGCAGTATGGCTACGGCCCTCAGCCCGGCTACTACCAGAATCAGTACGGCGTGGAGCACGCGCGGAACGCGGGCTACCAGGACGGCGTTGCAGAAGGCGAGCGGGATCGCGCGACCGGGCACAGCTTCCGTCCCACCCACAGCGAGCGTTACGAGGACGCCTCCGGCCATGGTGACCGGGATGGCCTCCGCCGCGACGAATTCAAAAACCTCTATCGCCAGGCCTACCTGCGCGGCTACCAGCGCGGCTACCAGCAGTACGGCGGCTATGGGCGCTATGACCGCGACGGCGACCGGGATCGCGATCGCTACTAAAGCGTTGCACAAGACTGCTCCGACCAGATATTCAGAGACGTTGTTGACGATGTTACGGAGGCGAGGCTGCCGGTAAGGAGCCTCGCCTTTTTCATCCCGCCTCGCCCTCTCCATCCCCTCCCGGTCAGCGGAACTTCAGTTCTCATGCTTCCTGCGCTTCCGCCGATAGATACAGTGGCGGCGTTCTGCGCGCACGCCCATCTTCGGCTATGGAGCGTGCTCAAAGTGTTGGCCATCCTTGGAATTCTGGTGGTTCTGGGAGCGGTGCTGGGTGGCTATCTCATGGAGAAGGGCAACCTTCTCGTGCTGGTGCAGCCGGCGGAGCTGCTCATCATTGGCGGGGCTGCCCTGGGCACCATGCTTATCGGCAATCCGGTTCACATCCTGAAGGGCATCACGTCTGGAGTGGGCAGGGTATTTGGCGCTTCACGCTTTGGCAAATCCCGCTACCTGGAGAGCCTGCGCATGATGTATGGCGTGCTCACCAAGGCGCGGCGCGAGGGCAATCTCGCCATCGAGCAGGACATCGAAACGCCGCAGGAAAGCAAGCTGTTCGCCGAGTTTCCCGCGTTTCTCAAAGACCATCACACCCGCGACTTCGTCTGCGACACACTGCGCATGATGATCACCGGCGGCGTGGATGCCTTCGACATCGACCAGATGATGGAATTGGACATGGAGGTGCAGCACCATGACATGAGCCAGGCCATCTCCGCGATTACTACAGTTGCGGATGCGCTGCCCGGCCTGGGCATCGTCGCTGCCGTGCTTGGCGTGGTCATCACCATGGGCTCGCTGGGTGGCCCGCCGGAGGAGATCGGTCACAAGGTGGCAGCCGCGCTGGTCGGTACCTTTCTCGGCATTCTGCTCTGCTACGGACTCTTCGGACCCTTTGGCTCGCGCATGACCAAGGTAGCGGACGAGGAGCGCTGCTATACCCACATGCTGCGTGTGTTGATGCTCTCCGCGATCAAGGGCAGCGCACCACAGATCGCCATCGAAATTGGGCGCCGCGCCATTCCCATGAATGTGCGGCCCAGCTTTGCCGAGGTGGAACAGGTGTGCCGCGGCACCGCTCCAGCTGCGGTCGAGAGCACGGATGGGAAGGCTGCTTGATGCCCCCGCATCCCGCAGCTCCGCGCCCCATTATTATCGTGCGCCGGCGCGCGGCGCAGCACACTCACCACGGCGGCGCGTGGAAGGTGGCCTACGCTGATTTTGTCACCGCGATGATGGCGCTCTTCATCGTGCTGTGGCTGATGAACTCCAGCGACCACATGCGCAAGGCCATCGCGGGCTACTTCAAAGACCCGCGGGGCAGCGCTGCCACGGCCGGCACAGACCGTGCGGGCGCGGCCGAAGCAGTGGCGCTCAACCGCAACGATCTGCATGAGCTGAAACGGCAGTTGGAGCAGCAGATCGCCCAGCAGCCCGCGCTGGTCAAATTGCAGCAGCAGATAGAGATCACCATCACCCCGGAGGGACTGCTCATCGAGCTGATCGAATCGCGCGACGGCACCTTCTTCGACAACGGAAGCACCACGCTCAATCAGAATGGGCACACGCTGCTCATGCTGCTGGCCCATCAACTGGGCACCGTTCCCAACCGCATCTCGATTGAAGGGCATACCGATGCACGTGCCTATGCCGACGCCGATGGCTATGGCAACTGGGAGCTATCGTCGGATCGCGCCAACGCAGCGCGGCGGCTGATGGAGCGCACCGGCCTGCGCCATGCCCAGATCTCCCAGGTACGCGGCTTCGCCGACCGTCAGTTGCGCGTCCCCGCCGATCCGCTCGATCCGTCGAACCGACGTATCTCCGTGATCGTCCACTACCTTGATCCGCTGCCCGCCAGCCAGGCAGCAAGCGCAGCAGCCGCAAGCCACTAAATTCCTTCTCCTAGCGTCGCCACAAGGGTGCCCATCCTCGCAACGCGCGCGCGCCGTCATCCCGACCGGAGCGCAGCGCAGTGGAGGGATCTGCTGTCCAGTCGCAGCGCCACCACAAGGGGTGCCCATCCTACGCAACGCGTAGGGTGAGATACCGCCACAGCAAGCAGCGTCGCAACGCGCCCTTCCCAGACACTCTTGAGGCAGTCCCAGCCGAAACATCAGCGCGCGCGAGTAAGCTCCACGCTCGCCAGCACCGCCGGCTCCCCACTGGTATTCGAGATGGTGAAGGTCGCGCTCCCATCGGCCGTGGGCTCCACGCACGCTGCGCACGAGCCGCGTGTGTCGGCGGGCTGAAGCGCAAGCAGTGCTGCGCCCTGGCCCAGAAGCGTTACCTTCCACTGTCCAGCGCTCAAAGGGATGGCGGCGAACTGCGCCATCCCATGCGGCGCGATCACTAGCCCGACTTGACCATCGCGCAGTCGCACCGCATTCGTATCCGTAGCGGTAGCGAGATAGGCAGGAACGCTTTCACGATCGCCAGACACCGGATCACCGAATACCTGGACACCCAGCGGACCATCCACGCGCCGGATATAGACCACGGCGTGGATAGGATGGGGCGGCGCGACATCGAGCACAATGCGCTGATAGTGCGTGCGGAAGCGCGGATCGGCAAGCAGTTGCTGATCGGCGGGAAAGAACGGCTCGCCGGCAAAGTTCGAAAGCAGCATCAGGTCCGGCTTGTGATCCAGTATGTATTTGCCGTCGCCCAGCTCATGGCCCACCCAGCCCAGCCCGCGGTCGGTAATAGGGTGACGCGCGATGTGGTAGTCATTCAGCCCCAGCGGGTCGATCGCCTCCATCTCGGCATAGAAGGGCACAACACCCGCTGCATCGGAGGAGAGCAGAGGATGTTTGGCTCCGAAGGCCTGCCGCAGGAACAGTCCGATGGAGCGGCCCTCCTGCTCCCAGGTCTCGCGCGGCGCTGATAGATCGGAGGTCAGCACCAGTCCGGTTAGCAGCAGAAAGACAGCGACGCGCGCACGGGAGAAGCGGAACGGCGCGGCCAGTGTAAGCAGGCCGCATCCCGGGATCAGCAGGCCCATCAGTGCCATGGCCGGCACGAAGTGGCGATAGGAGGGGAAGATGTCTCCGCCGACCAGGAATATGTACACCAGCCAGCCGATGGCCGGGGTCACAAGAAAGATCACCTGCCGCCGTTTGCCCGCGATCCACAGCGCAGCGCAGCCCACCAGCACCAGCGCCATGAAGATGAACTCGGATCGCACACCCAGCAGGTCATACTTCAGGCCGGTGCGCAGACGGTGCATGGTGAAGGCAACCTTCACGTAAGCCGTGTTCGGCACCCACTCACCGTAGTAAGTGCGGCGAAAGATCTCCTGCCCCAGAAAGGCCGCGACCGGCCACCGCAGCATGCGTGCCCGGACGATCATGGTGCTTGGCCGCACGCCATCGGCCAGCACCGCGCCCGCGTAGAACAGGGCCGTGAACAGCGCCGCATCGGCGCGCGTCAACACTGCCAGCGCCAGCAGAATTCCCATGGCGTTGGCATCGCGCGCGTTGCCCTTGGGCACCGCGGTCCAGCGCACACCGTAGTACGCCGCCCAGGCCAGCAGTGCAGCAAGCAGCGGCTGTTCCAGGCCGCCCAGCGACCACACCGCAACCGGCGCGCTCAGCGCCAGCGCCAGGCAGCCGATCAGCGCAGACAGGAAGCGAAGCTTCACTGGATAGTCTCGATAGGCCTGCGCCGCGACCGCCGTGATGGCGGCGACGGTCGAAACGATGCCGAGCGATTGCGCTGCCGTATCCAACCGCATCCCCACTGCGCCCAGTCCCGCGCACAGCAGCACCCACAGCAGGTTGGTATAGCCTTCCACTGTCGGCCGCATGCTGTTCCACGTCAGCCCCTTGCCATGCAGAAGACGCTGGCTGTAGCGCAGGGAGATGTAGGCATCGTCCGTGATGAACGGTGAGAAATGATAGAGCTGCAGGGCAAAGGCAATGCCACAGATGGCTGCCAGCGCCGCCAGCGACACCGCCGCTACATTGCGTCCGCGCGGGGGCGGCGCGGCACTGTACAAAGCGCCAGACGGAGGACGAGACCGTGGAGCGGACGGGCGCGGGGGAGTTTGGCTCCGTGTCGTGGACATGTGTGCCTTCGAATAGCCTCCCCCAAAGTCTACCAAGCAGGGTCTACCAAGCAGGCCAGGTGCACTACCCACCTGCCGGGCCGCAGGGCAGGTCTCTGACGACAGGTCATAAGGCACAATAGAACGCAGGCTCACCACCGGTGGAAGACCTTCGTTGCCCGGTCTCAATCCCCGAGGTATGTCTGCCACGACACTGTCTAATTCTGAGAGGTTTGACGAGCTTGATGCAATCCGCGGGTTCTGCTGCACGATTAAGCTTGTTCGTCACGGCTCTGCTATTGGTTCTATCCGGTTGCGGCTCCGCGCCCGGAACGCCGGCCGGCGCTGTCGTCGGTCGCGCAGGCCTCTATGACTACTCACCCTCTGTTATGCAGACCGGCAATCACCAGCAGATATGGTGGTGCGGCATGGGCCGCAATCCCGAGAAGCCCTCCCAGGACAGCGACGCCATCCTGTATGTCGACATCGACACCACCACCGGCAGGAAGACCGATCCCATCGTAGTGTTGGCGGAAACGCCGGGCGCGTGGGACTCAGTCTTCACTTGCAATCCCAGGGTGGTTCGCGGCAGTTTTGTGAACCCATTAGGCGATGGTGCGACTTACACCTACGCCATGTATTACGTAGCAACCAATGTTCCGCAAGGAACTTTTAACAATATCGGCGTCGCCTTTTCCAACGATGGCATCCAGTGGAGCAAGTACAAGGACCCCGTGATCCTTTCAGGTCCTGGTAGTGGCTATGGAGTCGGTCAGCCAGTCGTCTACAACGTGGACAGCCGGTCCAACCTGGTGCTCTTCTACGAAGATTCGACCGCGGGCGTCGAGCACCTGAAGACCACAACAACCGATGGAGTCCACTTCACAGTGCAGGGAACGCTGACCAGGAAAGGCCTCGAGCCAAATCACCCAGCACCCTCCTGGGGAGACATCGGTTACGATCCGGTGACGAAATACTGGTACGCCGTCTTCAATCTTGGCGTGCGCGACCATGCGACGACTGGCGGCAAGGCCGAGATTGGTCAGTACGGAATCGAGATGTACCGGATTCCGGACGCGTCCCTCCTAAGCGGCCTAACACCCTGGGAGATGGTGACCACTTTTGATACCAATGGAACCGGATACGAAGCCATCTTTCTCGCGGGCTTTCTAAAAGACCAATATGGAAACCTCAACGTGGGATCGTATCCAAAGATTCAACTCTTTCCTTCGATTGCGAATCCCAAGCCCGGCTGGAACGATGCTCCCAAAACACTTGGCAAGACCGGCGACATTTACCAATGGGACATCGGTTCGGTAGTTTGGACGCCGAGCGATGCGCAACTCACCCTGACCCGCTACAAAAATCACGCCAGCTACAACACCACGACCGGATACCTCGATCCACCGGCGCATTTCGTAGCCGATAGCACCATCGGACATCTCTACCAAGGGCTCAAAGGCGGCGCGACGATTCCATTCTTCAGCTGCAAGAGCGGCGCGAAGGACTTCTTCGTCTCGCTCGATCAAAATTGCGACGGCAGCTACATCGTTGGCCTGGAAGGTTACGGCTATGCCAGGCCGCCTGCCGGCCAACGCACCGTAGCTGTCTATAGCTGCCTATCGGCACGTCAAGGTCATTTCGTCAGCGGCGACTCGCAGTGCGAAGGCGCCGGCGCAGGCACCCTGCTCGGCTATGCGCTGCCGTAGAGTCGCCCATCCTCCACTTCTGTCATCAGGCACAATAGAGCAAAGCCGGATAAGTGTCATGTGAGGAGATTTGCCAACGGGCTTTTTCCCTTAAGAAAAAGCCCACATCGCAAGACTCGGCCACCTCACAATAATCCGGCCTTTGCTCTAGAGCACAGGAGAACTCCGTGGAAGCCTTTCGCCGCCTGGCCTCGCTGCCGCCCTACGTCTTCAACACCACCAGCGAGATGAAAGCCGAGGCGCGCCGCCGCGGTGAAGACATCGTCGACTTCGGCATGGGGAACCCCGATGGCGCCACGCCGCCGCATATCGTCGCCAAATTGATTGAGGCTGCCGCGCGCGACTCCACCCACCGCTACTCACTCTCCAAGGGAATCCCTCGGCTGCGCAAGGCCATCTGCGACTGGTACCGGCGCCGCTATGCCGTCGAGTTTGATCCTGATTCGGAAGCCATCGTCACCATCGGCTCCAAGGAGGGCATCGCGCACCTTTGCCTCGCGACGCTCGACGAGCAGGATGCCATCCTCGTTCCCAATCCCAGTTATCCCATCCACATCTATGGCCCCACCATCGCCGGAGCGCAGGTGATCTCGCTCGAGATGAACGATCCGTCCACATTCCTCGAGCGCCTGCAGCATGAGCTGCCCAGCATGCGTCCGCGGCCGAAGATGTTGCTGCTCAACTTTCCCTCGAACCCCACAGCGCAGACTGTCACGCGCGAGTTCTTTGAGCGCGTCGTCGCCTTCTGCCGCGCGGAGCAGATCTACCTTCTGCACGATTTCGCCTACGCCGACCTCGTCTTTGACGGCTACCGCGCGCCCTCCGTCTTCGAGGTGCCCGGCGCGAAGGAGATCGCCGTCGAGTTCTTCACCCTCTCGAAGAGTTACAACATGCCCGGCTGGCGTGTCGGCTTCATGGTAGGCAATCCGGAGCTGGTAGGCGCGCTTACCCGCATCAAGAGCTACTTCGACTATGGCACCTTCACCCCCATACAGGTTGCATCGATACAAGCGCTGGAAGGCCCGCAGGAGTGCGTCGCTGAGATTGCCGAGATCTATCGCAAGCGGCGTGACGCACTGGTGCGTGGTCTGCATCATGCAGACTGGCCGGTCGACAACCCCAGGGCGACCATGTTCGTGTGGGCCCGCATCCCGGAGCAGTACCGCGCCAAGGGTTCGCTGGAGTTTGCCAAGAAGCTGCTGCGCGATGCCAAGACCGCTGTCAGCCCCGGCATCGGCTTCGGCCAGCACGGAGACGGCCACGTGCGCTTCTCACTCATAGAAAATGAAGAGCGCACCCGTCAAGCCATCCGCGGCATCCGGCGCATGCTGGAGCAGGGTTGAAGCCCCAGCAATGCAGCAAGCCGGCGAGTCGGCAAGTGGAGGGATCCGCTGTCATCCTGAGCGCAAGCGAAGGACCTGCAGTTTGCCCAACCGCCGCGAGTGTCCTGACCCCTGTCATCCCGACCGGAACGAACATCTACCACCCGTGTCATCCCGACCGGAGCGAAGCGCAGTGGAGGGATCCGCTGTCATCCTGAGCGCAAGCGAAGGACCTGCAGTTTTGCCCAACCGCCGCGAGTGTCCTGACCCCTGTCATCCCGACCGGAACGAACATCTACCACCCTGTCATCCCGACCGGAGCGAAGCGCAGTGGAGGGATCTGCTGTCATCCTGAGCGCAAGCGAAGGACCTGCAGTTTTGCCCGTTCGCACGAAATCGCCGCCGAACAATCCGGCCCACGTCCTACTGAAGCTCGGCCCGCTTGAGCCTCGGCGCCAGTCGCGTCAGTATCAGCAAGCCGGTCAAATAAGCACTCGCCGCGATCACGAATAGGGTCGCATAGCTTCCCGTCACCTGCAGGATCCGGCCAATCGCGGCTGCAAACAGGACGCCGCCCACCGAGCCTGCCGCGCTGCCAAAGCCCACCACCGCTCCCACTGCATGCTTGGGAAACATGTCGGAGGCAGTTGTAAACAGGTTCGCCGACCATCCCTGGTGGGCCGCGGTGGCCACGCCAAGCAGCACCACTGCGATCCACGCGTGGCTGGTGCGGCCTGCGATGAACACTGGCACGGCAAGGCTTGCGCACAGCAACATTGCACGCAGCCGCGCGCTCTGAATGGTGAGCCCTTCCCGATGGAGCAGCGACGGCAAATACCCGCCGCCAATACTGCCCGCCGCCGACATGTTATAGACCACGATCAACGGCAGTCCGAGATGCGCCAGTCCGAGATGGAAACGCGCGTCCAGAAACTTCGGCATCCAGAACAGGTAGAAATACCAGATAGGATCAGTGCAGAACTTCGCCAGTGAGAAGGCCCACGTCTGCCGATAGCGCAACAACGAAAACCACGAAGCCTTCGGCGGATTCGGGTGGGATTGTTGAGATTCCGCAGGCTCGCCGCCTTGCCGACTCTCCGGGTGCCCCATCCTGGCAAAGCCAGGGTGGGATTGTTGAGATTCCGCCGCCTTGCCGTCTTGCAGACTCTCTGGGTGCCCCATCCTGGTGAAGCCAGAGTGGGATTGTTGAGACTCCGCAGACTCGCTCTCTCCAAGCTCGTCACCTCGAATCAGTGCAAGCTCCTGCGCCGAGACGCGGGTCGAGTCCTCCGGCCTGCGATACTTCCATGCCCACCAGCACATCCAGGTAAGGCTGAACGTTCCTGTCGCTAGAAATGCAGCGCGCCATCCGAAGTGCAGCGTGATCCAGGGAATCGACGCCGGGGCGAGAATGGCGCCGAGATTCGCGCCGGAGTTGAAGATGCCCGTCGCCAGCGAGCGCTCGCGCTGCGGAAACCATTCCGCTGTCGTCTTGATTGCGGCGGGGAAGTTGCCGCTCTCGCCCAGACCCAGAAAAAAACGTGCCACCCCAAAGCCGAATGCAGAGCGCACCAGCGCGTGGCCCATGGCCGCCGCGCTCCATATTGCCATCACCACCACATAGCCGACGCGTGTGCCCAGCTTGTCGACCATCCGGCCGGCCGCAATCAACCCCAGCGCGTAGGCGAATTGGAAAGCACCCACAATGTACCCATACTGCTGTTCGTTCCAGCCGATAGTGTGTTGCAGCGTGGGCGCCAGGATGGAGAGCACCTGGCGATCCATGTAGTTGATGGAGGTGGCAGCAAACAACATCGCGCACACCGTCCATCGGACGTGCGATCGCACCGGCCGCGGCGAGCCACCGACCCCCGCAACGCCAGACGTCACTGCTGCCTTCACGCTGACCTCCTCAATCCACTGTCATCGCGGCCCCGGGCAGATCACCAACAAAACCCATCCGTCATCCCGACCGCAGCGAAGCGGAGTGAGGGACCTGCTGTCCATCCGCAGCGTCACCAAACCGGGTGCCCCATCCTGGCGAAGCCAGGGTGGGATCGATATGGGCGGCAATGTCATCCTGAGCAAAGCGAAGGACCTGCATTCTTCCTTTCGCTCTGTGACTCATATTCCTCGCTCCTCCAAGCAACATATCCATCTGTCATCCCGACCGAAGCGAAGCGGAGTGGAGGGATCTGCTGTCCATCCGCAGCGTCACAAAACCGGGTGCCCCATCCTGGCGAAGCCAGGGTGGGATAGACCTATAGTCATCCTGAGCAAAGCGAAGGACCTGCATTTTGCTCTTCGCTCTGCGACACAAGTACCGCAGCAAAGGCGCCGTCCCAACAAAAGCGACCACCGATAGCAACGGCTGCGACCAGCGGGAGCAGCCACTCACAACTCGCCCCGCCGGGGCGCCTGCCGCGATGGCAGATCGAGTTTGTAGGCTTGGCGTACCAGCGGACCGGTGAGGTCCCGCGCGATTTCGATGGCCTCGTCCTCATCCAGGCGATGATCGGCAACCAGCCCAGCCAGGTAGGTAGCATCCATCCGGCGCGCGACGTCATGTCGCCCTGGGATAGACAGGAACGCGCGAGTATCGTCGTTGAAGCCGGCAGTATTGTAGAAGCCTGCCGTCTCGGTCACTCGCTGGCGATAACGCAGCATGCCCTCCGGGCTGTCGTGGAACCACCAGGGCGGCCCCAGACGCACGGCCGGGTAATGTCCCGCCAGGGGAGCCAACTCCCGGCTGTACGCAGACTCGTCGAGTGTGAACAGCAGCAAGTGGAAGTCGGGCTCATTGCCGAAACGTGCCAGTAATGGTTGCAAACCGCGCACGTAATCGGTGGGCGTGGGGATGTCCGCGCCCTGGTCCCGGCCCCATTTCGCGAAAAGATCGGGATTGTGATTGCGGTAGCTGCCCACGTGCAACTGCATGACCAGCCCGTCCGCGATGCTCATGCGCGCCATCTCAGTCAGCATCTGGGCGCGAAATGACTCCGCATCTGCGGCGGTGGAGTGATCGGTCTGGGTTACCCGGTGGAAGAGCGCCTCGGCCTCACTCGCCGTCAAGTACGCGGTAGCGGCTGTGGGATGGCCATGGTCGGTCGCCGTGGCGCCCAGCGATTGAAAGAAGCGCCTGCGTTCGGCGAGCGCGCGCAGGTAGCCTCTCCAACTCGATGTGTCCTCGCCTGCCTTTTCCCCCAGCCGCTGCACATTGCCGCGGAAGCCGGAAGCATCCGGATCGACCACGGCGTCCGGGCGAAATGTTGGAATAACGCGTCCGCTCCAGCCGCTCGTGCGAATGGCTGCGTGCGCGGCGAGATCGTCGAGAGCGCTATCCGTAGTCGCGAGCACTTCGATGCCGAAGCGATCGTAAAGCGCGCGGGGACGGAACTCCGCCGAAGCGAGCCGTTCAGAGAGGACCTCCCAGTAATGATCTGCGGTCGCGGCATTCAGCCGCTGCTCCAGTCCGAAGAGCGTTTGAAATGCAAAATCCAGCCATAGCCGCGTGGGCGTGCCGCGGAACAGAGTGTATTGTCTGGCAAACAGCCGCCACACCTGCTGCGCCTGGGATGGGTCGCCGCCGCTACGCAGCGTCTCCATCGGAATTCCCTGGCTATAGAGCATGCGCAGGACATAGTGGTCCGGCAGCAGGAAGAGCGCGGTGGGGTCCGGAAAGGAAGTGTTCTCCGCAAACCATTGCGGGTCGGTGTGGCCGTGCGGACTGAGGATGGGCAGCGCCTCGATCTCGCGGAAGATCCGCTGCGCGATAGCGCGCGTTGCAGGCTCGGGCGGGAAGAGGCGGTCGGGGTGCAGCAGCGGCATAGAGCGGTCCTCAGAAATAGCTGACTGGTTCAAGCTGCCTGACACGGCGATGAATGGTCAACGCGGTAACGATGCCGAGCTTTCAATAGTTGAAAATCCGAGACCTTCTCCCGGATACCGCCCGAAATTAGTCCCAAAAATCAGCCCCGAGCCGTGCACAAAAGAGCCTGTTCGCTACCCAAATCGCACCTGGTTGTGTCGTTGGAGGGCAGTTTCGCGGGCGTTTCGAGCACGGATTTTCAGTCCTTGGAGAGCTCGGCATCGGCCAGCACCGCCTGCACCTGCATCAGGTGCTGGCGCATGGCAGAGCGGGCGGCGAGTGCGTCGTGGGTGCGCAGGGCAGCGTAGATGGCGCGATGTTCGCTGAGCGCAGCGTCCTGGCGGCTGACCAGCCGGGTGCGCTCGCTGAAGGTGTGAAACAGGGGAGAGAACATGCCGGCCCACAACTCGCCTACGATGGAGGCCAGCACATCGTTGCCCGAGGCGCGGGCGATGTGCACGTGGAAGCTCTGGTCGGCGGCGCGGCTATGCTCCCCGCGGGCCATCATCGATTCCATCTGGTGCAGCGTGCCGGCGATGCCTTCCAAATCTGCGGCAGTGGCGCGCTGCGCGGCCTCGGCCGCGATCTCGCCTTCGATCAGAATGCGCGCATGCAGCAGCTCGATCGGCCCCGGACCAGTGTCGACGGTGGGCGGCAGTCCGGAGGTGCGGCTGCGCACGTAGGAGCCGGAGCCGGTGCGGATCTCGACCAGTCCGGTGATCTCCAGCGCAATCATGGCTTCGCGTACGGTGGGGCGGCTGACGCCAAGCTGCTGCGCCAGCACCTTCTCTGAAGGGAGGCGTGAGCCGGGCGGCATTGCTCCCCGCTGAATCTGTTCACGGATGCTGTCGGCTACCTGCTGGTACAAACGCTGGTTGACGATGGGTTCGAACACGCCACCATGCTGCCACAGCGGAGCCTTGCGGCGGGAACCGTTCGCCGGAGTGGCGGCGAAAGCGCCGTCTTCGCGCGCAATGGGGGCCGATTTGTGTCTCGAAAACGCCTCTTCCTGCGACATAACGAACCCCCTCCCGGCTACCCGGCAACGTTGTCCTTGCGGTTACCCCGGTTAACTTTGTTGTAAAGTGACGGCAACCGAACTCTTTCTCCCATACCCGCCTGGTGGTGTGTTAACCATAATCCGCCAACCTGCCTGACCACTTGACTCTTATACCAGCAGGAGCGTACTTTGCACAGCGAACCAAAACAGAGCGGCCATGCCGACGCCCACCCCCGAGCGCGGCAGGCGGGGCAGGATGTTTTTTGAGGAGGCTTGAGATGCTGAGAGAGGCGACCCGGGGTCTGTCTGCGTGGAAAATCGCAGCGGCCACTTTGCTATTGCTGGGGATAGGTAGCGGTTACCAGGCGCACGCGCAAGCCACCACAGCGACCATGGTGGGCGCGGTGACGGACAAGTCGGGCGCTGCCGTGGGCCATGCCACGGTGACGCTGACCGAGCAGAACACCGGGCAGGTCTACACGCAGCAGACGAACGACAGCGGCAACTACGAGTTCACCTTTCTGCCGCCCGGCGTGTACACATTGCAGGTCAGCAGCCAGGGTTTCTCCACTGCCGTGACCAAGAACGTACCCGCGACAGTGAACACGACCAATCGCACCGATGTGGGGTTGAACCCGGGCAGTGCTGCACAGACGATAACGGTGACCGACCAGGCTCCTGCTTTGCAGACGGACCGCGCGGATGTGAGCGCGCAGCTGGAGGCCAAGCAAATAAACGAACTGCCGCTGGGCAACAGCCGAAACTTCCAGGCGCTGGAGTCGCTGGTGCCGGGAGTGAGCGCGCCCATCTATGACCACTCCTCATTCTTTGACGCGCAGAACTCGCAATCCTTCCAGGTGAACGGACAGGCGGAGACGGCGAACAATCTGCAACTGGAGGGCATTGACGACAACGAACGCACCGGACTGCTGCAGGTGTACATACCGCCTGCGGCGGCGATCCAGACGGTGGACGTGGAGACGAGCAACTACGCGCCGGAGTTTGGCCGCGCGGCGGGCGCAGTGACGAATGTGGTGCTGAAGTCAGGCACGAATCAATTTCATGGCTCGGCTTACGAGTACAACGAGGTCAGCACTACGGGAGCGCGCAACTACTTCAACCGGACGGGCAAGTTTCCCCGCTTTACCAACAACTACTACGGAGCGAGCCTGGGCGGGCCGATCGTCAAAGACCGCACGTTCTTCTTTGGCGACTTCCTGCGCTATTCCAATCACTCCAGCCAGTTCAACCTTTTCACGGTGCCGACGGCGGCGTTCCGTAGTGGCGACCTGAGCGCGAGTCCGACAGCGATCTACGATCCGCAGACCGGCAATCCGAATGGCAGCGGACGCCAGCAATTCGCGGGAAATCAGATTCCGCAGGGCCGTTTCAGTCCGGTCGCGGTCAATATCCTGAACCTCGTTCCCCTGCCCAATCTGCCCGGCAACACGAACAACTTTCAGGAGAATACTGGTTTCGCACAGGACTCCACTTCCTACGACCTGAAGCTCGACCAGCGGCTGCGCGCGGAAGACCACTTCAGCTACCGCTACAGTTACCAGAAGGTGGATACATTGCAGTCGCCCGCCTTTGGCAGCGCGGGCGGGCCGGCCAATGGTGGCTTTGAGGGGCTGGGCACCAATCGAACCTTCAACACGGCGGGCGAATATGTACACATCTTCTCGCCCAGGCTACTGACCAGCGTGCGGGTGGGGGTGAATCATTACCGCAACAACACGCGGCAGACGGACTTCGGCAGCAGCGCATCGGACGCGATCGGGATTCCAGGGGTAAATGTGAGCGCCTTCACCAGTGGTCTGGCAGGGATCACGATCAACGGCTACTCGTCGCCGCTAGTGGGATACAGCGCCAGCATCCCCTGGAACCGTGGCGAGAGCAATATCGATGCGGCCAACAACTGGACGGACATTTTGGGAAATCACTCGCTCAAGTTCGGCTTCGAGGTGCGTCGGGTGCGCGACGACCTGACCCAGGGGCAGACCTTTTCCCCACGGGGAGTGTTTACCTACAGCGAAGGCCAGACTGGTCTGAATGCAACGGGGCAGAAGACCAGCTTCGGTAACGATTTCGCGAGCTTTCTGCTGGACCTGCCGAACCAGGTGGGACGCGATGTGAACGTGGGCGCTGCATCGTGGCGGCAGACGCTGTACTTCGGCTACGTGCAGGACACCTGGCAGGCGACGCATGACCTGACGCTGACCTACGGACTGCGCTGGGAGTTTTATCCGCCGGCTAATCCGGAGCGCAGGGGCGGCTTCTCGCAATACAGCCCCGCCGACAATACGCTGCGGGTGTCTGGATACGGCTCTGTGCCGGGCGACCTGGGGCTGCCGGTGAACTCCCGCAACTTCGAGCCGCGGGTGGGTGCCGCCTACCGTGCGGGCGCGCGCACCGTGGTGCGGGCGGGCTTCGGCATCAGCCACACGCCGTTTCAGGACAACAACTACGCCTTCAACACGCCGGTGCGGCAGAACGTGGCGTTCAACTCCACCAGCAGCTTCACCGCGGCAGTACGGTCAGAAGGTTCTCCGGCCTCGCTGGCCAACGGCTTCCCTCCAGCACCGCAGGTGGCGATTCCGGCCAATGGCATCATTACCAATCCAGCGCGGGCTTCGACCTATACCGTAGTCAACCCCGACTACAAAGATCCGTACGTGATGAGCTACAACCTGGCGTTTCAGCAGGACTTTGGCCGCGGCTGGGTGTTCGATCTGGCCTACGTGGGCAACGAGGGACGTCATATCCCGGCGGTCTACAACATCAATGCGGGGCTGGTGGCGGGCGCGGGCGCGCAGGGGCAGCCGGAGTTTGCAACCTTCGGCCGCACTGCGTCAACCAACGTACTGGCAAAGGGGACCAGCAGCAACTACAACGGCCTGCAGGCCAAGGTGACGCATCGTTTCCAGCGTGGGCTGAGCTGGACCAGCGGGTTCGCCTTTCAGAAGGCACTCGGCTACATCTCCACTGGAGGCGGGCTGGGTGCGTTCAACTTCTACCTGGACCCGCGGCGCGACTATGCCCCGCTGAACTTCGACCGGGCGGTGACGTATACGCAGAGCTTTCTGTATGCTGTGCCGTTTGGCAAGGACGGCCTGGCGCTGCAGCATGGTGTAGGCGCGGCAGTGCTGGGAGGCTGGCAGGTGAGCACTGTTTTAAGCGCGGACACGGGCACGCCGCTGTTCCTGACGGCAAGCAGCACCAGCCTGAATGCACCGGGAAACACGCAGGTGCCGAATCAGGTAAAGTCGTTCCGCAAGATCGGGTCCATCGGCACCACCGGCCATTACTTCGACACCAGCGCGTTCGTGCAGCCTTCGACGGCTGCACTGGGCAATACGCCGAAGAACGGCTATCGCGGACCGGGGTTGGTTACGTTTGACGCCTCGCTGTCTCGCAGCATCCCGATCCATGAATCTGTGGCGGTGCAGTTGCGTGCGGATGCATTCAACGCGCTGAACCATCCCACCTTTGCCAATCCGAACGTCAGTTTGACCAGTACCAGCTTTGGCCAGATTACAGCGACGGCGGGCTCGAATCCGAGGGTGCTGCAGTTTGCTGCGACGGTATCGTTTTAGGATGCGGTGCCCGTTTTTGCGGGGCTGCGGACGGACAGCAGATCCCTCCACTGCGCTTCGCTTCGGTCGGGATGACGATGCCGGGTAAGGATGGGCACCGGGGGAGTGATGGATGCGGTACCGCTTCCTTCGGTGGTATCCCACCCTACGCTTTGCGTAGGATGGGGCACCCGTTTTTGTGGGGCTGCGGACGGACAGTAGATCGCTCCGCTGCGCTTCGCTTCGGTCGGGATGACGATGCCGGATTCGGGATGACGATGCCGGCTAAGGATGGGCACCCGGCGAGTGAGTGAGTGATGGATGCGGCACCGGCTGGATGGGTGTTGCGAACGCCGGGTGGCGGTGAGCGGCATCAGAGTTGAAGTAGCTTCGACAACGACACGACGGAGGTATACATGAGTTTGAGCCGGAGGCGGATGCTGGCGGGGTTGGCCGCAGTGGGCGCGGCAGATACGTTGTCACCGCTGCTGCAGAAAGCATGTGCGGGGGTGGCAGCGCCTGCGCACTTATATCCCCCGATGGACCTGGCGCATTTCGACGTGCCACTCCATCGTGGCGCGATGTCGTTGAAGGTGGGCTGCGCAGCAATCACCTGGGGAGGGAACGACGGGCAGGCGATTGAGCAGATCGCCGCTTTGGGTTATCCGGGCATTCAGCTGCGGGCGAACGTGGTGGAAGAGCATCCGGACCCGAAGGCACTAGCCGCTGCCTTGCTGCAGCACAAGCTCACCTTTGTTGCGCTATCGAGCGGAAACTGCACGCTTGATCCAGCCAAAGAGAAGGAGATGCTGGCGACGCACGCGGCCCACGCCCGATATCTGCATCTGGCCGGGGGGAAGTATCTGCAGGTGATTGGCGCCGGCACATTCAAGAGCGGACAGAGCTGGACCGCGGCCGACTACAAACGGCAGGGCGTGCTACTGACCGAGATTGGCAAGCGCGCGGCAGAGTTCGGCATCCAGATGGGCTTCCACAATCACATGGGCACGATCGCGGAGAAGCCGGACGCGACGGACGCCATCCTGGCGGCGTCCGACCCTAACTATGCGAAGCTGGAACTCGATGTCGCGCACTACGCGCAGGGCGGGGGGGATCCTGCCCAGGCAGTGCGGAAGTATGCGCACCGGCTGCTGTTCCTGCATCTGAAGGACGTCAAAGCAGACACTGCGGCGAAGGATGGTTACGAATTCGTTGAGTTGGGACAGGGCCGCGTGGACTTCAAGGCGCTGCTGGCAGCGCTGCAGGAGGCGCACTTCCGCGGTTGGGGCATTGTGGAACTGGACGGCGAGCGCCCCGGAGCAACCCGCACGGCGGAGGAGAGTGCACGCATGAGCAAGCAGTATCTGGAGAAGCTGGGGGTGGCGGTATGAGCCCCTGCCCCTACCGGCTGGCAGTAATCAACGACGAGATCACGCAGGACTTTGAGAAGGCGTGTTCGATTGCGGCCAAGGACTTCGGGCTGAGCTGGATCGAGCTGCGCGGGATGTGGAACAAGAACATCACCGAGCTGAACGCGAAGGAGATTGGCGACGCGCGCAGGATTCTGGAGGAGCATCGCCTGCGCGTGACCGACATTGCGAGCCCGCTGTTCAAGGCGGACTGGCCGGGCGCGCCGCTCTCCAACAAGAGCGAGAAGCGGGACCAGTTTCACGCGGACTTCGACGCATCGGCGCAGGACAAGCTGCTGGAACGATGCATCGCGCTGGCCAAGGCCTTCCAGACGGATCGCATCCGCTGCTTCGACTACTGGCGGCTGGAGGATCAGCGGCCGTATCGCGCAGCCATCAACCAGAAGCTGCGCGACGCGGCAGCCCGCTGCGAGAAGGACGGAGTGGTGCTGCTGCTGGAGAATGAGATGAGCTGCAACACGGCCACCGGCGCCGAGTCAAAGGAAGTGCTGGCTGCAGTTACGAATAAGAACTTCATGCTGAACTGGGACCCCGGCAATGCGGCGGCGGCGGGTGAGTATCCTGCGAAGAAGGGGTATGCGCTGCTGCCGAAGGCGCGCATTGGCCACTGCCATGCCAAGGATGTGGTGCGCAAGGATAGCGGCAACGGATACGATTGGGCGCCGGTAGGCGGAGGCGTGGTGGACTGGACAGAACAGATCCGCGCCTTTCAGCGCGATGGCTACCATCATGCCATCAGCCTGGAGACGCACTGGCGCGGCGCGGGGACACCGGAAGCCTCGACCCGCGTGAGCATGGCGGGACTGAAGAAGACACTGGGCGATGCGGGTGTTCGGTGCTGATCTTCGTTGCTGATCAATGTATCGAGGGAGAGGGATTGAGGATGACGACACGGCGGAGGTTTCTAGGGCAGGCAGGAGCTGGACTGGCAGTGGCAGCGCTGCTGCCGACAGCACGCGCACTGGGCGCAAACGACCGGCTGCGCATCGGCTTGATAGGCGCAGGGGATCGTGGGCTGCAGGACCTGCAGGACGCATTGAAGCAGCCAAACGTTGAGTGCGTTGCGGTGGCCGATGTGTACAGCCGCCGTCGCGATGCAGTGAAGCAATATGCGCCGCAGGCGGAGACGTATGACGATCCGATGCGGCTGCTTGAGCGCAAGGATGTGGACGCGGTGATCAACGCAACGCCACTGCATCTGCACGCGAAGTACTTCCTGGCGACGCTGGCTGCGGGGAAGGATTTGTACTCCGAGAAGACGATGACATGGGACATACCAGAGGCGGTGGAGTGCCGCAAGGCTGCCGCGGCGTCGAAGCAGGTGGTGCAGATCGGGCTGCAGCATGAGAGCTCTGGCGAGCTGAAGGACGCGCGGCAGTGGTTGCGCGACGGCAAGGCAGGCAAGGTCACAAGCGTCGATGCGTGGATGAGCCGCAATACGCCGGAGGGCAAGGGGCAGTGGGTGCGACCGGTGCCGCCGGACTGCAATATGGATCACGTGAACTGGAAGCTGTTCCTGGACGGGCGCAACGAAGCTGCGTTTGACGCACAGAAGTTCATCAACTGGCGGCTGTTCTGGGAGTTCTCTGGCGGCAATGTGACGGAGAACATGGTGCACCAGGTGGCGTGGATCATCAGCGCGCTGGATCTGGATCTGCCGCTGGCGGCGACGATGATGGGCGGCGTGTTCGCGGAGAAGGACGGACGCCAGGTTCCGGATACGATGAGTGTGTCGCTGGAGTATCCGGACCTGCTGGTGAGCTGGCAATCCAGCTTCAGCAACAGCCGCTATGGGCTGGGCGAACACTTCCTGGGCAGCAAGGGCACCATTCAACATGTGAGCGGATCGACGGATATGGTGACGGGGAAATATAACTCGTCGGTCGATTACCTGCCGGAAAAGATCAACAATCCCAACGGCGCGGTGGTGAAGGGTGAGTCGAAGGACACCGATCACATGGCGAACTGGATGGAGTGCATCCGCAGCCGCAAGCAGCCGAATGCTACGGTGGAGAACGGCTACAAGTCGGCCATCGCCGCGCACATGGCGAACCTGGCTTTCCGGCAGAAGCGGCGCATCACGCTGGAACAAGCGATGGCCGCGAAGAAGGAAGAGTACTTGTAGGCGAGTGGACGGTTCGCTCGCTTACCCGCGAGTGATGGGATCTTTCGCTGCCGCTTCAATTCGCCGGCGTCACTGCGCCCACCAACATCACATCCACCGCGACCTGCTTGTCTACCTTGAGGATGAATTTGCTGGGATTCTTGAGGCCCCATTCGACATAGGGCACGACGAAATGAGCACGCACGGTCGATTGTTTTCCATCCATGTGCACCTGCATGGGGATGGTGATATCGTGCGGTGTGCCATGGAGTGTGAAGATACCCTTCACCTGGATCATGGAATCGCCGCTGGGGCGAATGGCGCCCTCATAGGATTTGGGAGCGAAGGAGATTTGCGCGAAGCTGGGGGCCTCCAGCACTTCTTCTTTCATCTTGTGGTCACGGCCGTCGTTGCCCGTGTCCCCGCTGGCCGCGGCCACTACGACAGAGCCTGCAATCCTCATGGCGGTGGGATCGAAGTCGATCTTTCCACGCTCGACGTGGAAGAGGCCATGCGTGGTGTGTGCCGATCCACCCAGCGTGATGTGCACCTGGCTGGCTGCAGCATCCGCAGTGAAGTGCTGCGGCTGCGCCGAGCCATGCATCGCGGACACAAGAGCGATCGCGACGGGGAGATGTCGGAGGCAAAAGCGCATACGCTCTTTGTACCATCGTTACTTACGCTGGTTGGACGCCAGGGCTAAGCCACTCGCGGGGTGGCATGGGGATTCGAATGCAGCCGTTCAAAAAGTAGCCCTGAATGCGGCTCTACGCGGACGATTCTCGAGCCAGACGTGCGACGGCGGCAACGATGCGGATCCCAGCCCTGGCCGATGCGGACAACGAGCCCGAGACCTTTGAGACACCGCCGCGCCGCCGGCGCAAGCCTGTGGGCAGCTCCACGATGCGCAGGCCACGTTGCGCGGCGCGTATCTGCATCTCGATATTCCAGCCGTAGGTCATCTCGGACATGTGCAGGCTTTCAAGTGCCGTGCGCGAGATGACGCGCATCGGCCCCATGTCCGTATAGGTGACGCCGAAGCGCCAGCGCATGAGCTTGCCGGCGAGCCAGCCGGCAAAGACCTGCGAGAACTGCATGCTGCCTGGCTCGCGCTGACCGCGCAGGCGCGAGCCGATGACGAAGTCTGCTTCGCCGCGCAGCACAGGCGCCGCAAGCATTCGAAGATCGGCGGAGATGTCGCTGCCGTCGCCATCGAGGAATGCGAGCACTTCGCTGGAGGGAGCGGCGGCGCAAACTCCGGCAAAGCAGGCGCGGCCGTAGCCGCGGCGCGGCTCACTGACGACGCGCGCACCGTTGCGCTGCGCCTCTTCCGCGGTGGCATCGGTGCTGCCGTTGTCGACCACGATGCACTCTGCCAGCATGTCCCAGGGAAGCTCGCGCAGCGTGGGGCCAATCGCCTCTGCCTCATTCAGTGCTGGAATGACCAGACTGATGCCGGAGAGCGCTGCCACTTACAGGCTCCAGCGCAGCCCGCAGTTGGCGCAGGCACGCGGCGGCGCCGGGCTCATCAGGTTGGCGCGGAAGTCGACATACTTGTCGCCATTCCAGATGTCGCGCAGCGACTGCTGCGTGGCATCGCCCAGGGTGAAGCTGTCGTAGCCATGCATGGAGAAGGGCGCGATGCAGCAGGGCAGTGCGCGTCCGGTGGCGGTGAAGTACATCAGCGACCATGGGCGGCGGCAGAGCGACCATGGCTGATCGTCGCGATGCTGCTTGATGCTTTCCATCGGCTCGGTCGCGCCGGATGCGTTGAAGCTGACGCCCAGCTGGTGGGCCAGCTCTTCGGCGTGGCGGATAGTGTCTTCTTCCTGATTGGATGTCTTTTCAAACAGCGCACTCTCGGCGCGCGCGAGGCCGATGGGGTTGTCGTCAAAGAAAACCAGGCGCTGCAGGTAGACCTCGGAGACATCCATCGTGTGCGCGAGCCTGACGAAGGCTTCGAGTTGTCCGATGGTCTCGCGCAGGCCGGTCAGCCATAGCGAGACGCGGGGCAGCTCTGTGCCCAGCTCGCGCTGCCGGCGGCGGAAGCCGGTGAGATTGGTAACGATGCGGTCGAACATATCCTTGCCGCGCACCATCTGGAAGACCGAGCTCTCCGCCGCATCGAGTGAGACGCGGAGTTCATCGAGGCCGGTGTGCAGCAGGCGCTCGCCGTTGGCCTGGTTCAAAAGGGTGCCGTTGGTATTGAACAGCACATAGATGCCGCGCTTCTTCAGATAGTCGATGCGCTCCGGCAGGTCCTTGACCAGCATAGGTTCGCCGACGCCGTGCAGTACCACGCGCTTGATGCTGTCGAACTGGCTGACGATGCTGGTGAACAGCTCCCAGGACATGTCTGCCTCGGGCTCCAGTTGCTCGTAGGTGCGTGGGCAGGTGGTGCACAGCAGATTGCAGCGATTGGTGGTCTCAAGGTAGAGGCAGACTGGATCCGCATCGGCGCGCGCGCGCAACTCATCTTCCGGCTTCTCAAAGTAGCGGCGCATCTGTGATGCCTGGTCAGGCTGAGGCAACTGATTGGGTTGGGCAACAGGGTTATTCATAGGCCTCTCCGACGGTGGATGCAGGAACCGGCACCCTGCGGTTACGAAAACGCTCAAACGACTGATAGAAGTGGCTGGGGTAGCGTGCTCTTAGCCAACGGACGAGCAGGTCCACCAAGACTGAGGCGAAGAAGATGCCATACATATATTCGTTCATGCGGAACATGCGCGGGCCAGGAATCGCAATATTGGTGGAAAACCAGAAGACTGCGCTCAGCGTAAGCACGACTGCCGGGATGTATCGCAGCATGACAGCGAAGGGCACGATCCAGAGGAAGTACCAGGGATAGTGTGGCGAGAAGAGGATCGTGACGGTCATGCTGAGCGCCAGTGAGATGCCGAGCATCTGCTGCGGCGTGCGTTCGCGGCGGAATGACCAGGCGGCAATACTGAGCAGCACCAAAGCGAATGCGGCGATGTACAACGGCGGCGACAGCGGCACATGCAGGTAGCGGTTGGCCCAGGCCAGCAGAAAGTAGCGAGTGCCCGTATCCAGACCCTCCTCATGCGTGTAGGAGCCAAGAAAGCCCAGCACGCCCCAGCCCATACTCGCGTACAGCGCGTAGCCCGCGGCCACAATGGCGGCGCACAGCGCGAGGACCCGCACTCGTAAGCGCCGGCCGAGCGAGAGAAACAGTACTGCCGGATACAACTTCACCATGGCGGCGAGGACGATCCAGAGTGAGGATTGACTGATCTTGTTGCGCAGCAGTGCGAGAGCCGCGCAGGACAAGAGTCCGACAGCGACTGCATCCAGATGACCACTGGACCCGATCTCCCACACGCACAGCGGATGCCAGGCGTAGAGCAGAACCTCCTCGCGCCTTCGGCCTTGCATGGCGAGGATCTGCAGTAGCGCCCATACCGCCAACGCCTCAAAGCCCACCATGGCCGCCTTCATGCCAGCTTCCGTGGCGGAGATGCGAGTGATTCCCCAGAACAGTATCTGGCCGCCTGGCGGGTAGATGGTGTGCGCGTACTCCTTGCGATTGATGTGGGGATAGATCTGCTCGTCACGCAGGAATCGCAGGTGCTCATCCGCGGGGATGTAGCGGTAAGGATTGATGCCTGCGGCCTGGACCTTGCCATCCCACACGTAGCGGTAGATGTCCGAGGACAGAAACTCTGGCGTGACGACGCCTACCAGCCGGGTGGCCAGTGCCACGCCCAGGATGATGCCGAGCGTCCAGCGATTGGTGCGGGCGACGAGGATCAGCAAAAAGCCAGCGGCATACAAGCCGATCTGGCACAACACGTCCATGCTGTAGCCGTGAATGAAGTGGCGATATTCGCGCACTCCATCGCGGCAGAGCTGGATGTAGACGAGGCCGAGCAGCAGCAGAGCCAGGTTGGTGGCGAGTGGCGCGATGCGTTCGAACTGAGCCGGAAGCCTCACGAGAGCGAATCCCCGCTCGCTACAGTGCTCACCAGCTCTGGTTCCAGTTGGTGCAGCACGCGCAGCAGTGTCTGGCGGGTATGCGCGGCTTCAAAGCCATTGCTGTTGGGCGCCAGCACCAGCTCCTGGTGGAGGCGGGCCAGAGTGCGGCGATCATCCACATCAAACCAGGCTGGCAGTTCATGGAGCGGCAAGGCGATCTCCCGCGCCCGCTGCCGCGTCTGCTCTGCGACCAGCTCGGTGCTCCACGCAATCTCTTCGAAGAGATGCGGATGCGAGGCGTTCAAGCCCAATAGATAGTAGCCGCCATCGTCGCACCGCCCAAGCACGGTGCAGTCCTCACCGCTGAGCAAATGGCGCACTGCCTGGGCATACGCATGGGCCGGCACAGTAGGACTATCCGAATCGATGAGGCATACGGCGCGGAAGCCTGTGGCCAGCAGATCCTCCACTGTGTAACGCAGCCGCTCGCCAAACCCGTCGCCGCGCTGCAGCAGGAGCGGCACGCGTTCCGGGACGATGCCGAGAAAGCCGTCTTCCTCACCTGCGGGCGTGTAGGAGATCAGTGGGATGGCATGAGCCGTCTCTGCCACCTGCTGCAGGCAGCAGAGGGTGTCTTTGAGGAAGGCGATGTTCAGCTCTGCTGCCTGCGCGGAGGTGAGCGGGGGCGAGAGCCGGGTCTTGACGCGCCCAACCTTCGGCACCTTGGACATGACGACCAGCGCGCAATATCCCGCATACTCGGCAAGGCGATGATCGGGACGAACGATGGTGTAGCGGCTCCCCATCAGGCGGACTTCTCACACAGCGCGTATTGGTAGCGATGATCGGACCAGTGACGCACGTGCCGCCAGGGCTGCGATGCGACAAAGGCTTCAAACTGCAGGCGGTTCAGCACGCGGCAACTGGCCACATCTTCCTTGAAGCTGCCGGCTCCGGTCATGGCTTGCATGGCCCGCATCATCACCAGGGGAATCGCTGCGCGCAGGGGGGAGAGCGGCTCGGCAATGAACAACAGTCCCTTGGGCCGCATGGAGACATAGATGGCTTCGAGTGCCGACCGCCGGTTGGGCAGGATGAGGAAGAGGCGCGAGGCGATGACGAAATCGACGACGGCAGGGAAGTCAGAGAGCTGCTGCGCCCGCGCCCGGATGAAGCGGCAGTTGTCCAGCCGGCCTTTCCTGGCCCGGCTCCGCGCGCGCGCCAGCAGGCGGTCCGAAGGATCAACGCCAACTACATCAAATTGTGGGAAGAGGGCGGCAAGGCGGGAGGAGTAGAAGCCGGGTCCACAGCCAACCTCCAGGAGCAGCGGGCGCCGGACGCCGTCGAGCAGGGGCCGCATGGAGTTGGCTATCTCTATGGTGTGATCCGCGAACAAGCGCTCGCGGCAGAGCGCGTAGAACCACGAACATCGTTCGAAGACGCTCTCCGGGCTGCCGGCACATATGTCAGTCGAAGGTACGTTCATGCCATCTTCCGTTGACTGCACTCTGCAGGTGTTCCTGATGTTGTGATGAAGCGGGGCGCTGTCAGCGCGGACTTTCTTTGCAGAAAGATCACCATAGCAAGTGCTGCTTCCGGCTGGGAGACTGCTTTAGAGTCCGGCATACCAGTCATAGCCCAGCTTGGTCCAGTAGTCGTCCGGTTTGGTGTTGGTGTAGCAGATCAATCCTATCCGTTTGATCTGCTTGTAGCCGTACTTGGTGGGCATGTGTATGCGCAGCGGGGCTCCGTGAAACTGGGTCAGGGGAGCGCCCATCATCTCCGTCACCAGCAGTGTCTGGGGATGGCGGCAGACCTCCATGTCGTAACCCACGTAGTAGTCGCCATCCGGCGTCTCCATGTAGACATAGCGCGGCTCGGCGCCATCCACCCGCGCGGGCGGGTACGCTTCGAGAAAGTCTGCCATCCTGACTCCAGCCCATCGCACCACCTGACTCCAGCCTTCGATGCATTTGAACTGGGTGACCAACTCATGCCGGGGCAGTTTCAGGATGTCGTCCATGGTCAGCAGCAGACCCGGGGTGCCGGTGGGCAGCGTCGAGCCGCTCTTTCCGGCTTCCTCCCGGCCGCGCGGCATGCGCCCGGCGTGGGCTTCTTGCTGTTTATCCTGCTTCATCATCGGGGCGGGCGCCATTTTCTCGGCCGTGTTTGCGGAGCCGCTTTCTGCCGCCGGAGGTGGCGTCTTGGTGTCATGCCCCTTGTCTTCCGAGCTCTTTGCCTGGACGTAGCGGTACGCCCACGCGGTGACGTCGGGGACAAAGCGCCGATGCTGCGAAGCATCGCGCATGCCGGTCAACTGCAGGCGATAGCTCTGAGGGTCGAGCATCTGCTTCAGCCCGTAGAGTCCATTCACGCGCAGGGTCTCTGCCCGGCTCAACGGATAGGTGGGCGACAGCGCGTGCTCCTGAAATAATCCGCGCGACAGTGCAGCGTTGGTCTCCAGCGCACGCCGATAGGGACTGGGCAGCATCCCGTCGCTATGCCGCTTCTCCATCCACTCATAGGCCATATAGCCTGCTACCGACGCGGCTGCTCCAACGACAAAGGAGCGGCGTGTATGCCGGCGCGATTCGTCAAGCACGGCGGCATCCTGCTCGTCTGCCGCGGTCTTCTGCTCCAATGCGCTGAGCGCAGGCTCGGCCGGCGTCGTTGACGGTTCTTCGATGGGTACGGATGGCGGTGTCGCTCCTGGGGCATCCACCGCAGAGCTAGCGCGCGCGTCGCTGGTCGCGCTCGCGGCGGCATCGTGAGCCTGACTCGCCGGCGGTTCGGGATGACCATGATTCGCCTTCGCCTCAGGATGAGCTTGGCTCGCCGCCAGGGCGGCTTCGGGCTCTTCAGAGGAAGCGAGCGGTGGCTCTGCTGTGGCATTGGCTACGGGCTGCGCAGGGGAAGGATCTTCGTCGCGGCGCGGCTCTTCGCCTTCCGGTCTCTGTGCGTGTTTCGGCTGCTCGTTCACCAGGACCTCCTCTCTTTTTCCAGCGAGGGCTCGCCGGTCCGCTTGATCGCAAGCCCACTAACCATACTGCGGAAGTTGTTCCACCCCGCCAGGATTACCTGCACGACGTGGACGACGAAGAATGCGACGAAGCCGATGGTGATCCAGAAGTGCTCCCACCGTGCCATCTCGTATCCGCCGAGCGCGGTGGTGAGCCAATGTGTCTGGGTGGGTTTGTAGATGGCGAGACCCGTTACCAGCATGCCCAGTCCCATTACCAGCACTGCGGAGTAGGCGATGCGCTGTGCGCCGTTGTACTTGGTCTGCGGAGGCAGCCCCTGGCGCACGTGCAGGTCGACCAGGGTTACCTGGACGGCATCGCGCAGGCTACGCTTTTGCGGGATCAAAAAGCGCCATTCCCCGGAGATGGCCAGAAACAGCGCATAGGCGATGCCGTTGGCCGCGAAGATCCACATGAAGAAGAAGTGATGGCCCAGCCCCTGAGCCACATGGTAGGGCGCATTGATCAGCTTCCAGAACCAGTCGGGAAAGAAGCGGAACAGCGTGAAATGCCCTATGCCTACGCGATACACCGCGTGGGGATGCTTGTAAGCGTTATCGGAGTCGTTCCAGTAGATCAGCAGGCCGCTCCAGATCATCAGGAAAAGCACTGGAAAGTTGATCCAATGCATCCAGCGAATGGCCAGCGGGTGCTTGTGATCCAGGAACAGCTTCGCGGCAGCTGGCGGTTCCTGTGGCACCTGGACCGCCTGCGATGCGGCATCGTTCTGCATGGTCGAAGGCTCCCTCATTCGTCTCAGTCGCCACATTTGCTTGGCTGAACCGCAGTCCGCAGAGACGCAAGCCGGCAGCGGCGAGCTTTCCAGAGATCCTGCTGCTGCTGAGTTTAGTCAATCTCTGGTCATCGCGCTTGATTTCGCCTTGAACGAATTGTGTTCGAAGCTCTCGACGGCAACGCTGCTTTGATCCGGAGAAAACGCCCGAAGTGCCACCTGCGCAGTGGCTCTTGTGATCCAGCAGGCAAACCGGAGGAGAACTGCTTGTCTGCTGTCTACTGAAGGAGAGTCGCTCAATAGATCAGCTTCAAACTGAACTGAATCTGCCGCGAGGTACCAGCGGTGCGACTGATCTGCCCGAAGCCGGAGCCCAAAACGTTATTGGCAGGCAGACCCAGGTTCGCGATGTTGAAGATATTGAAGAACTCTGAGCGGAACTGAAGATCTATCAGTTCGCTGCCGCTGCGACGCGTGCCGATGGCAGTGTCTTTGATCAACGAGAAGTCGAAGTCGTAGTAGGCCGGCCCGCGGAAGCTGTTGCGGCCCAGCGTGCCGAACCGTCCGTGATTGGGGCCTGTGCCGCCGGGAAGATTAATAGGAATGGAGAAGAACGAAGCATTCTGTGTACCGCGTCCGAAGTAATCCTGCCGCTGCCTGCGCGCAGTGGAAAGCTTCGGTCTGGCGATCTGGTCCGGGCGGTCGGTGCCGGCCGCGCCCGCGCCCGTCTGCTGAATGCCGGAGTAAACCGTGAACGGCGCGCCGCTGGAGATGGACGAGATGCTGAGCAACTCCCATCCGCGAGTTACCTTGCGGCCAGCAAATCGCAAGGATTGCACCTGATCCAGATGCAGGTCCTGCGCCAGACTGAGGGTGAATCCGTGGGTGACATCGAAGCTGGAGGGACCCCGCTCCGGGTGGGTGTCGAAGGGATTCTGCGGCATGGCAGGCGCAGCCACACCGACGCCTCCACCAGCGCCAGCGCCCAGCACCGAACTGACGTCGTCCAGCGACTTCGACCAGGTATAGCTGGCCTGGACCCCTGGGCCGCCATGGCCTACCATGCCCTGCGCCGACAACTGGAGCGCGTGATAGCTGGAGTGCGACGTGTCAGTGAGGACTGTTTCTGTTCCAAAGCCGCCGGTCACGCGGCCTGCACTATCAAACTCGGTGTAGGGAGCAAAGCCCTCGGTCGCCCCGGGGTACCCGTTGAGGAAACTGAAGCGGGGCAGATGAGAGCCCGCGGTCCCTACATAGCTGGCGGAGGTCGAGAGCTTTCCGAACTGCCGCTCCACGCCAAGCGTCCAGGTGTACAGTGCAGCGTTGCCGAACTGGACATCGATCGAGGAGAGGTTCAGCGGAGTGATCTGCTGTCCAGGGGACAGGGCGGCGATCGCTCGCTCATAGCGGTCCACATCGAGAACCGTATTGGCAGGGACCTTCTTCGGATCGCCGCTGGCGAAGATATCCTGCCCACCCGGCGTGTAAGCACGCGGCAGCTGCGATGGCGTAATGGTGAACCCGTATGGAAGGGGCGAGCCCGGCTCTGCCGTGAGCCGCGGGTAGATTACAAAGGGAGTGGCGCCGGTGAGGCTGTTGTCCTGCCAGATGTTGGGAGGGATGGTGGTGATGGCGCCGCCAAGATGAATCACCCATTGCGGAGCAGGCTGCCAATCCAATTGCATACGCGGCGCCCAGTTGTTGCGCCGGGTCGCGTAGCCGGGCTGCGGGTTGACGACCAGCCGCTGCTGTCCATCGACATCCCGCAGAGCAGAGGTGCGCTTTGCGCGCTCCGAGATGGGTGTGTAGAGCTCATAACGCAGGCCGTAGTTCAGGGTCAGGCGCGGCGTGATCTTCCAGGTGTCCTGCGCATAGCCTTCAAACGCACTGCGATTGATGGCGGCTGGACCGATGTGCGGGCCATTCGAAAAGTAGGACGGAGCGACAGCGACGCTGTAGGAGAAAGGACTGCCAGTCAGCAGAGCACTGAGCGTATCCGGCAAGGGATCGCCTGCGCGTATGTTATGTGTGCCGCTGGCCGAGGGGATGTCCACGGGCGCGTAGGCAGTCCCACCACCGAAGGTATAGCTTCCGTTGGGTGCTGTGCCGAAGAAAGTGGTATCCCGGTTGAGTCTGGCCTCGGCGCCAAACTTCAGTGAGTGGCTGCCGCGCGTGTAGGCGACGTCCTCTCGCAGTTGAAACAGATTGCCGAAGGCGGACATGACGGAGCCGGCGGCCGAGTTGAACGCCTCGTACAAACCATCGTTGAACACAAGAGCAGGATCGGTGCGGTTAGGTGTAGGAAATGACGGCGTCGACCGCGTGATGCTGAACGAGGTTTCGAAGTTCAGCCGCTCGGATGCAGTGCGCACATGCGTGAACACAACGTTGCGCTGGCGATCGATGTACTGGACGCCGAAGGTGGGATCGATCACGGTCTGGTCCGGGTTGGTCGTAGGACCAGTCAGATTGTCGAGCGAAAAGCGCGCGAAGAAGTGGTCGCGCTTGCCCACCTGCTCATCCAGACGAATGGAGAATTGATTTGCAATCGTAGTCACCTTCGAGGATGTCGCGTAGGTATGCGCGCCGAAGGGGCCTTGCGGGCTGTTGGGCAGTGGATACCGCGCCAGGATGGGAGCGATCTGGCTATTTACCGGCACCAGCAATGTGTCGCCAGCGAAGGCCAGGGTGTCTCGTCCTGCCCGCTCCTCTGCTGTGGGAACGGGCAGCACCTGCGTGGTCCCCAGCACCTGGCGAAAGCCCTGGTACTCCACGAAGTAGAAGGTCTTATCGCGACCGTCGTAGAGATGCGGAAGAAACACCGGGCCGCCATTGGTGAAGCCAAACTCATTGCGGCGGAAGGGCGGGATGCGCCCCGGATTCGCAATCGATGGATGATCGAAGTAGTTGCGCGCATCGAGCGAGGAGTTGCGCAGAAACTCGAAGACGGAGCCGTGGACTGCATTGCTCCCGGAGCGCGTCAGGATATTGGTCAATCCGGCGGCGCCGCGACCGACCTCTGCCGGCAGCCATCCGGAACTCGACTTCAACTCCGCGACCGCATCCACGTTGAAGTTGCTGAAGGTTGCGCCGCCCATCTCCGGGTCGCTGATGTCAGCGCCATCCAGGGCAAACGTGGCCTCCACGCCGCGTTGACCATTGATGGCGAACTGCTGCGTGAAGTTCGAGGCGCCATTGGCATCGGTGCTGGTGCCAGCCGCCAGCAGCAGCAACTGTCCCAAATCACGTTTGTTCAAGGGCAGTTCACTCACTGACTGCGCTGACAGCTTCTCGCCTCCGCTGCCTGCGCCGGCTGCCGCGTTCGCATTGAGACCAGCACTCTGTAGGAGCGTGCCGTCCGCCTGAACTTTGAACAGCGTCTGGTTGGTTAGCGCAGGGATGGTCAACTGGCCTGCGAGATGGAGTTTGCGACCGGCTGCCTCGGCGAGCAGATCGTAGGAGCCGGGCACGACATTGGTGAAGACAAACGACCCGTCGGTATTCGTAGTCGTGCTGCGCTGCCGGCCCGGAGCGGCGAGGCGGAGTGTTGCGCCGGCGATCGGGTTCGCAGTAGCGTCAACCAGATGACCGCTGTACTGGACGGACGATGATTGGGAGAGCGCCTGCCAGCACCAGAGCGCCGGCCAGCACCACAGGAGCAGCAGCAATGCGAGAGAGCCGGCCATGCGGGGAAGCGCAGCGCAGCTGCTTGGGGCAATTCTCCTGATGCTGTGAATTAAGCAGAGCATCTCGCCACAGGAGAAGCCGCACGATCCACACCTACAGGAGAATTGCTTCAGGGCGGGGGATCGTTGGGACAGGTGCATGCAGGTGCCATGTTAACTGATACGCTTCCGCGAAAGGCCTATGTGACACCCGCAGACGATTCTCTATCGGCGTCATGATAAGCGGCCGATGGCGAAGAATCTGGTGAGGATTGGGGACGTTGTGCAGAACTCGAATGAATGGCTGGATGGCTTCCTGTTCGTGGGAATCAAACCGCCTGAACTTCCTGAACGGCGCCGTTGGTCGGCGCGAATCCACTTTGTTCTATGCAGGAGCGAGGACTCAAGCATGACTCGATTGCTGATCGTTGGTGCAACCGGGCTGGTTGGAAAGCTTGTTCTGGAGCAGGCGCTTGCTGACAAGCGGGTAAGCCGGGTGATCGCCTTGACCCGCCGCCCTCTCGCATTGAGGGACAAGCTGGAGAACGTCGTAATCGACTTCGCCGACATGCCCGACCAAGCCGCTTGGTGGTCCGTTGACGGCGTTGTCAGTGCGCTCGGCACGACGCGCGCCATGGCCAACACGCGGTCCGCCTACCGGGCGGTCGATTACGACTACCCGCTTGCTGTCGCACGTCATGCACGTGACCATGGCGCGACACACTTTGCGCTGACCTCGTCGCTCGGAGCGGATCCTCGCTCGCCCTTCGTCTACACACGTACGAAGGGTGAATTGGAGCGCGAACTGAAGAAGCTCGGCTTCCCATCCCTGACGATCGTTCGCCCAAGCGTGCTTGACGGAGATCGAGAGCAACAGCGCCTCGATGAACGCATGGCAAAGATCATCTTCAGAATACTGGCTCCCGTACTCCCGCGCCGGCTGCGCATAAGTCCTGCAAGCGCCGTCGCAGCCTCTCTGATTGACGGAGCTATCGAAGCCCCGCCGGGCGTTCATTTCAAGAACAACGAAGACATGAATTCAGCGGCCGAGACCGCCGAGCGCCGCTAGGCCTGCCTGCGCAAGTGGCGGCTGCGGCACCGGCCCGTTGCATATCATCAGGAGAATCGCTTTACTGTGGCGCCTGAAGCTGGAAGTTCGGCGTGGAGTGCGCTATCGCCAACTCCTCTTCTGACATGTCGATGGTGACATCGGCGAACAGGGGTGTGCTGAGATAGCGCTCGCCGGTGTCTGGCAGCATGCACAGGATGGTCGACCCCGGGGGGGCCTCTGCGCTGACGCGCAGCGCTGCAGCGAAGGTGGCGCCGGAGCTGATGCCGACGAAGATACCCTCCTTGCGGGCAAGCTCCTTGCTGCACTGCATCGCGTCGGCATTCTTTACCCGCAGGATCTGGCTGATGACGCCGGTATCCACTGCATCGCCGGTCAGCTTGGGGATGAAGTCCGGGCTCCAGCCCTGCTGGGGGTGAGGCTTCCACGCGGGGTGGCTGGCTGCTCCGGAACCATCCGGGTTGCGTTGCTGCGGGATGCCGCTCGACAGCATGGGTGCATCGTCCGGCTCGCAC